>JABFWF010000285.1 GCA_013362405.1 Lysobacter sp.
CAGCCTGCGCCTGATCCCGATCGAGGACGCGCACTACCTGCAGGCGGAGGAGAAGTACGTCGTCGTGCACCACGCGCGCGGCGAGGACCTGATCGAGGAGTCGCTGAAGTCGCTGGAGGAGGAGTTCGGCGAGCGCTTCGTGCGCATCCACCGCAACTGCCTGGTCGCCCGCCACGAGATCGTCGAACTCAAGCGCGCCGCCGACGGCCACGTGCAGGCCGTGCTGCGCCACGGCAAGCAGCCGCTGGAAGTCAGCCGGCGCTGCGTGGCCCACCTGCGCGAGACGATCAAGCATCTCTGAGTCGCGGGCTCGTTCTGCATGAACGGATTGGCGGTCCCGCGCAGGTTGCAGGAGCGACGCCAGTCGCGACCGGCAGCGTGCCGGCGATCGCTGCGCCGCCGCTCCATCGGACTTCGCTGCGGACCGGCCGTTGGTGTCTGCCGACGCGCAGCGCGGCGATAATGCGCGCATGACCACCCTGCGCATCGCCACCCGCAAGAGCCCGCTCGCGCTGTGGCAGACCGAGCACGTCGCCGCCGCGCTGCGTGCGGCACACCCGGGCCTCGTCGTGGAGCTGGTGCCGCTGAGCACGCGCGGCGACGAGGTGCTGGACCGCTCGCTCGCGGCGATCGGCGGCAAGGGGCTGTTCCTGAAGGAGCTCGAGCTTGCGATGCAGCGCGGCGAGGCCGACTGCGCGGTGCATTCGCTCAAGGACGTGCCGATGGAACTGGAGCCGGGCTTCGCGCTGCCGGCGATCCTGCGGCGCGCCGATCCGGCCGATGCGTTCGTCAGCAACCGCCATGCGGAGCTCGCGACATTGCCGCAGGGCGCGCGCGTCGGCACTTCGTCGTTGCGCCGGCAGGCGCAGCTGCGAGCGCGGCGGCCCGATTTGCAACTCGTCGACCTGCGCGGCAACGTCAACACGCGCCTCGCGAAGCTCGATGCCGGCGACTACGACGCGATCGTGCTCGCCTGCGCGGGACTGCAGCGGCTCGGTTTCGACGTCCGCATCCGCGCGCGCCTCGCCCCGCCGCAGTGGCTGCCCGCGCCGGCGCAGGGTGCGATCGCGATCGAGTCGCGCGACGACGATCCCGGCGTGCACGCCCTGCTGCACGTGCTCGACGACGCGCCCACGCGCACCTGCGTCGAAGCCGAGCGGGCGATGAACCGCGCGCTGCACGGCAGCTGCCACGTGCCGGTCGCGGCGTTCGCGCAACGCGATGGCGACGCGCTGTCGCTGGCAGGCCTGGTGGGCTCCGCGCACGACGGCCGGATCATCCGCGCCGACGCGGTCGGCGACATCGACGAACCCGAAGCACTCGGCGGCCGCGTCGCCAAGCTGCTGCTCGCGCAGGGCGCGGATGCGCTGCTCGCCGCCGAGGCCGAGCCCGACACGGGTCCGTTCCGCTCCTGAGCGTACGGACACGACATTGGTTTACCTCCCGCGCACGCGGTGCAAGCCGGTTGCGTCCACGATCCGCCCGCATTCAGCCGCCAGCTTCGATCGCGTTGGTGACGCAATTCGAGATCGCGCGCGCACGCCCTCCCACTCCGGATGAACCGCCGACATCGGCGATCGGGATGTAACGACGAGCCTCGTGCGTTCCAATGGCTCGCGGTCGTTTCCTGCGGATCGCAGGTGGCTGAGCGCGCGCTCAGTAATACAGCGTCACCAGGTGCTTGGCCTCGGCGAAGAACAGCCACCGCTCGATGAAGGCGCCGGTCAGTGCCGATGCCGCCGCCACCGTCCAGGTCGCGGTACTGCCGCCAGCCAGCGCGGACACCAGCGGCACCAGCCCGAACAGCAGCAGCGCAACGGCGCGCAACCATCGTGCGTGCCGACGCGCGATCGCGAACGCCATCTCGCGCGTGAGGTAGTTCGCTTCCGTATGCGGGCGTTCGAACACCGACACCTGTCGCCGTGGCAGCCCCACCGCGTCGCCGCGTGTGGCGGGCAGGGGTGCTCGGTCGATGTCGCGCCAGTAGCGCAACTTGAGGAGGCCCAGTGCCAGCGCGAGCAGCGCGCACAGTGAACCGGGCAGGGCGGCGACGCGCGCGCCGTCGAAGGCGGTGATCGCGCGGAAGACCAGTCCGCCGCCCAGCAGTGCGAACAGCAGGTACGCCACCGGCACCAGCCGGTGTCGCCATGCCGGGATCGGCTTGAGCGAGGCGTAGATCATCGCCGTGCAATACACGGTGGCGACGACGCACAACACCGCCAGGACCGCCACCGCGATGCCGCCCATGCCGAGGCGTGGGAGCGCGCCGTTCGCATCGACGTCCAACGCGCCCGGCATCAGGGCAGCGGCCAGCGCGAGCGCGACGCTGGCCGTAATCACCGCCATCACGCCCTCGCGCGACAGCCACGACGTGCGCCACTGCGAGAACGCGCGCCAGGCGCGCCCCGGCTTGCCGAGGTGGAACAGCGAGCTCACCAGGCCGAGCGTCGACAGCAACAGCGCGAGCGCGACCGACCACAGCAGTGGCCGCGCCGGCGCTTCTCCGAGCATGGCCTCGCAGGCCGCCCAGAACAGCAGTCCGTAGCCGGCGCCGGACAGGGTGGTGAAAAAGATGACGGAGAGTGCGGGGTGCATGCGTCCTCGTGGAAGGAAAGGCGCGCTAGCGGCGCACGAACCGGCCGAGCCACGCCGCGATGCCGGTGGCCTGCGCGGCGGGCGTGCTCGCCACCGCCTCCGCTTGCCCGTCGCCTGCGCGCCGCGGCCGTGGCGGCAGGTAGCGATTGACCGGTGCGTAGCCCAGCTCGGGCATCAGCGCGACGCCGCCGCGTTCTGCGACCAGTTTCGACACCTTCGACTCCGGGTCGCCGAGGTCGCCGAAATGGCGCGCGCGCGTCGGGCACACCTGCACGCAGGCCGGTTCGCGTTCGGCTTCCGGAAGGTTTTCGTTGTAGATGCGGTCCACGCACAGCGTGCATTTCTTCATCACGCCTTCGACCGCGCTGTATTCGCGCGCGCCGTACGGACAGGCCCAGCTGCAGAGCTTGCAGCCGATGCACTTGTCCTCGTCGACCAGCACGATGCCGTCCTCGGCGCGCTTGTAGCTGGCGCCGGTCGGGCACACGGTGACGCAGGCGGGCGTCTCGCAATGCAGGCAGGAGCGCGGGAAGTGCAGCGTCATCGCGGGTTGCGTCGAAATCGCGCCACCGTCGCCGTGTGGATGGCGGGCAGAGCTCTCCGCGGCGACTTCATAGCTGTGCACGCGGTTGAACCACACGCCCGTCGGCTCCGTGCCGTAGGGTTGCTCGTCGGTCAGCGGGCCGGCGATGCCGCCGCTGTTCCATTGCTTGCAGCCGACCGCGCAGGCGTGGCAGCCGACGCAGGTGTCGAGGTCGATGACGAGACCGAGCTTCTTCGTCGACGGCGGCGGCAGGTCGGTCACGGCTTGGCCTTGCTGCGGAAATTGCGGTTGCGGAAGCGCGCGCCGTAACGCAACGGCGCTTCGCCCGCTTCGCCGTAGGGAAGCGGCGCGAACTGCGGTGCGCTCTCGTCGCGCTGGGCATCCGCGCGGCGAATGCGTACCCGCAGGTCGAACCACGCCGCCTGGCCGGTGACCGGGTCGGCGTTGGCGTAGTCGCCGCGCGGCGTGCGGTCGGAGATCAGGTGGTTCAACAGGAACCCCGCGCGCCCTTCCGGCGCGTCCTTGGCGAGCTTCCACGCACCGCGGCGCTTGCCGATCGCGTTCCAGCTCCACACGGTATCCGGCTGCACGTTGGCCGCGAATTTCGCCTGCACGGTGATCGTGCCGTGGTGCGAGGCGACGTCGATCCAGTCCTCGTCGGCGATGCCATGCCGTGCGCCCGTTTCCGGATGCAGGTAGAGGAAGTTGCGCGTGGCGATCTGCCGCAGCCACGCGTTCTGCGAACCCCAGGCGTGGTACATGAACATCGGGCGCTGGGTGATGGCGCTGAGCGGGAAGGGATCGTCTTCCCCCTGCGGGAGAAGGTGGCGCGGAACGCCGCATGAGGGCGCGGAGCGTGACGCACGGTCGTCGTGCTTCGTGCCCTCACCCCAACGCCTCTCCTGGTGGGAGCGGGGCGTTGAAGCCTGCGCCTGTTCGAACGGCTCGTACCAGATCGGCAGCGGGTCGAAGTAGGCCGCGATGCGTTCGCGGTCTTCTTCAGGCGGTTGCGCAACGCCGTGGCCCTGTGCGGCGAGGCGGAATTTCTGCAGGGGTTCCGCATACAGCTGCAGCACGATCGGCTCGGTGCTGGCGACGAAGCCCATGCGCTGGGCCCATGCGAGATAGTCGCGGTTGGCCATCTTGTAGTAGCGGCCGCGTTCGGGCACCGGCGCGTGCCAGAAGCCGCCGTGTCCGATGTAGCGCTGCAGCTGCTCCGGGTTCGGCGCGCCCTTGCCTTCCTCGCGGCCGTCGGCGCCACGCCAGCCGGCGAGCAGGCCGACGCCGGGCGCGCGCTCGTGGCGGACGATGTAGTCGGCGTAGTCCCGGTACGTCGGCGTGCCGTCGGCGTCGACCATGCCGGGCAGTCCGAGGCGCGCGCCGAGATCCAGCAGCACCGACTGGAACCCCCGCACGTCGCGTGGGCTGCCGTCGGCGCCGGGCTGCGTCGCCGGGTCGAAGATCGGGTGGCGGATCGCGTCGCTCGCGCCGTCGGCGTCGGAGATCGGGCGGTCCAGCAGCGAGATCGCGTCGAAGCGTTCGAGGTACGTCGTATCCGGCAGCACGAGGTCGGCGTAGGCGACCATCTCCGACGCGTACGCGTCGCTGTAGATGATGCGCGGGATGCGGTACTCGCCCGAGTCGTCCTTGTCGGTGAGCCAGTGCATGGTCTCGGCCGTGTTCATCGCCGAGTTCCAGCTCATGTTGGCCATGAACATCATGAGCGTGTCGATCCGGTAGGGATCGCCGGCCCATGCGTTGCGGATGAGCGTGTGCATCATCCCGTGCGCGGCGAGCGGGTAGCGCCACGAGTAGGCGTGGTCGATGCGGCGCGGCCGACCCTGCGCATCCACCAGCAGGTCACCGGGATCGTGCACGAAGCCGAGCGGGCCGGCATCGAGCGCGCCATTGTCCTTGCGCGCGCGCCCCGGGCGGTTGGCCGGTGGAATCGGCTTGGGATACGGCGGCTGGTAGCGGAACGAGCCCGGCGCGTCGATCGCGCCGAGCAGCAATTGCAGGACGTGCAGCGCGCGGCAGGTGTGGAAGCCGTTGCTGTGCGCGCTGATCCCGCGCATCGCGTGCATGGACACCGGGCGCCCCACCATGTCGTCGTGTTCGCGACCCCAGCTGTCGGTCCATGGGATCGGCAGGCGCAGGTTCGAATCGAACGCGGCGGCGGCGAGCTCGCGCGCGATGCGGCGGATCGTGTCGGCGGGGATGCCGCAGCGTTCGCTCACCGCGTCGGGCGCGTACTGCGGATCGAGATAGCGTTCGACGACGAGATGGAACACCGGCACCGCGCGACGGCCGTCGGGCAGCGTGAACTCGCCCACGACGGCGGGCGTGATGTCGATGGCGTCGGCGCGCGCAAGTGCCCCGTCCCTTCCGGATGGAGGGGAGGGGGCCAGGCTCCAGCACAGCGCATTGCCGTCCGCATCGCGCGCGAACAGCCCGTCGCCCGCGCCGCCCGGGTTGCGCACCACCAGCCAGTGCGCGTTCGCGTAGCGCACGAGGTAGTCGAGGTCGATGCGTTGCATGCGCAGCAGTTCATGGACCAGCGCGAAGGCGAACAGACCATCGGTGCCCGGGCGGATGCCGATCCACTCGTCGGCGATCGCGCCGTAGCCGGTGCGCACCGGGTTCACCGACACGATCTTCGCGCCGCGCGCCTTCAGCTTGCCGAGGCCGAGCTTGATCGGATTGGAGTCGTGGTCTTCCGCCACGCCCCACAGCATCAGGTACCGGGTGTGTTCCCAGTCCGGCTCGCCGAACTCCCAGAACGAGCCGCCGAGGGTGTACAGCCCGCCCGCGGCCATGTTCACCGAGCAGAACCCGCCGTGCGCCGCGTAGTTGATCGTGCCGAACTGCTGCGCCCACCAGCCGGTCAACGCCTGCGACTGGTCGCGGCCGGTGAAGAAGGCGAGTTCGTCGGGATTGCGCTCGCGGATCGGCGCGAGCCAGGAGGTGGCAAGCTGCATCGCCTCCTCCCACTCGATCTCGCGGAACTCGCCGCTGCCGCGCTCGCCGACCCGCAGCAACGGTTTCGACAGCCGCGCCGGCGAGTAGTGCTGCATGATCCCGGCCGAGCCTTTCGCGCACAGCACGCCACGGTTGACCGGATGCGCGGGATTGCCCTGGATGTAGCGGACCATCTTGCCTTTGGAGCCGCCATCCTGCAGCCATACGTTGATGCCGCAGCGGCACGCGCACATGTAGCACGTGGTGGTCTTCACCTCGTCGCCGGGCGAGGCGGAGAGGTTGAGCGTGGGCTCGCGCATCGGCCCATTGTGCCCGAGCCCCGGGGCGGCAACGCCGGGGTTCGGAAACCGCCTCGCTAGGGCATCGCTGCAGCTGCGCCGGCCGTGTGGCCGGCATGGCCTTGCAGCTGCGCGGACCGGTGGCCGGTGGCGACCAGGCGATGGCCGGCCGGTGCAGCCCGCTTGCCGCATAATCGGCGCATGGACCGCTACGAACGCATCAATGGCCTCCACCGCATCCTGCAGGCCGCGCGCCGCCCGGTGACGGTGGCGCGGCTCATGGACGAGCTCGGCTGCTCGCGCGCCACGGTGTATCGCGATCTCGCGTTCCTCCGTGATGGCCTGATGGCGCCGGTGGTCGGCGATGGCGAGGCAGGCTTCCGCTACGACGCGAACGAGGACGAGCGCTTCGAGTTGCCGGGCCTGTGGTTGAGTTCCGAAGAACTGTACGGCCTGCTCGCCGCGCAGCAGTTGCTGGTGCGCAGCGGTGGCGGCTTCCTCTCCACCGCGCTGGCGCCGCTGCAGGACCGCATCGAGAAACTGCTGGCCGAACAGGCCGGCGGCAGCGAGTTCCCCGTCGAGCGCGTGCGCGTGATCGCCAGCCGCCCGCGGCGCATGGACGAAGCGGCGTTCCGCGCGGTCGCCTCCGGCGTGCTTGCGCGCAGGCAGCTGAGCTTCGACTACCGCGCGCGCTCCACCGACGAACAGACGCGGCGCACGGTGTCGCCGCAGCGCATCACCCATTACCGCGACAACTGGTACCTCGATGCCTGGGACCACGACCGCGACGCGCTGCGCAGCTTCGCCGTCGACCGCATCAGTGGCGTGCGCACGCTGGAAGCGCCGGCGCGCGACATCGACGAGACCCAGCTCGACCAGCATCTCGCCGCCAGCTACGGCATCTTCTCCGGCGCGCCGAAGAACTGGGCGAAGATCCTGTTCAGCGCCAAGGCCGCGCGCTGGGTGGCGGACGAGCACTGGCATTCGCAGCAGCAGGGCCGCTTCCTGCCGGATGGCCGTTACGAACTGAAGGTGCCCTACAGCGCCGAGCGCGAGCTGCTGATGGACGTGCTGCACTACGGCGCCGACGCCGAGATCGTCGAGCCGCCATCGCTGCGCGCGCAGGCACGCGCGCTGCTGGCGCTGGCGCTGGGCCACTACGAGCGCTGAGCCGATGTCCGACGCGCTCGCATCGCAGGCGCGCCGCCAGGAGAAGATCGCGCTGGTGCTCGGCGCCGGCGGCGCCCGCGGGCTGGCGCAGATCGGCGTGATCGAGGCGTTGCAGGCGCGCGGGATCGAAGTGGTCGCGGTGGCGGGTTCGTCCAGCGGCGCGCTGGTCGGCGGATTGTTCGCGGCGGGCAAGCTCGAGGTCTACCGTGACTGGCTGTGCAGCCTCGGCCGCAAGCAGATGTTGCGCCTGCTCGACCCCGGGCTGGGCGGCCCCGCGCTGTTCCGCGGCGAGCGCCTGATGCACGTGTTGCGCGCGCTGATCGGCGAACCGCGCATCGAGGACCTGCCGGTCGACTTCACCGCCGTCGCGGTCGACCTGCTGCGCCAGCGCGAGGTGTGGCTGCGCCACGGCGACCTGTGGGACGCGATCCGCGCCTCGTTCGCCATCCCCGGCCTCTTCACCCCGCACGTCGTGCACGGCCGCGAGCTGGTCGACGGCGGCCTGCTCGCGCCGCTGCCGATCACCGCCACGCGCCTGTCCGACGCGCACCGCCTGGTCGCGGTCGACATGCACGGCTGGCCGCAGCGGCCGCCCGGCGCGCCCGCCGCAGCCGTCGACGAAACGCACGCGGACGGCGAAGGCCGCCTGGTGCGCTGGTGGACCGCACGCTTCGGCCATGCGCACGCTGCCGCGACGCCGGACGAACCGGCGATGCACATGGGGTTCACCGAGCTGATGGCGCGCTCGCTCGACACCATGCAGGCACAGATCGCGCGCGTGCACCTCGCGCTCGATCCGCCCGAACTCGTGATCCGCATCCCGCGCGATGCCTGCCAGTTCTACGAGTTCTGGCGCGCGCGCGAGCTGATCGGGATCGGCCGCGCGCAGGCGGACAAGGCGCTGGACGCGGCCGGGTATTGAGCCGCGCTGTCGGTTGCCGCTGGCTTTCGTCGTCCCACGGCGGGAATCCAGCGGCTTTAATCGGGCGCTGCGCGCCTTCCCAATGAAGTCACTGGCTCCCCGCCTTTCCGGAGGTGGCGACCGAGGTGGCTTCGTAATCGCAATCCATGAGAAGCGCCGTGGCGATGCTCCTTCGCACCACCAACGGAGCGCCGCCATGCACCGCCACGCCGACCGCAGCATCGATTCCCGCATCGACCCGCGCCTCGATCGCATCCTGCGCCGCCTGGTCGGCTGGGGCGTGCTCGCCGTCCTGCTGTTGCCCGCCGCGCGCGGAACCACAGCCTGGTTGGGCTGGATGCCGCTGTGGCTGGTCGCGATGCCGCTGAGCGCCTGGTGGGCGCTGCATCGCTTCGCGTTGCCGGAGCGGGCGGCGGCAACGCGCGCGACGGGCACGCGCAGGCGTCGCGGGGCACAGGCGCGCCCGCGTCCGGGTGCGCGGCCTGTGCTCGCCCGCGCGGCGTAAGCACAGCAGGCGACGAGGCAGGCGCGGGCTGCACGAAGCGCGCACGGGCCGCCGATGGCAGCGCGCCATTCGCAGCCTGCGTCGCATGACCGCCGACAGGGGAGGGCGCTGGCGACGCGTGCTAGGGTGCGCGTCGCCGCTTTTTTCCTCCACCGAGGGCTGCATGCCGATCGCCGTCCGTTGCCTCGTCCTGGCCGCCAGCATGGTCGCCGTGCCCGCCCTCGCCACGCCGCGCGAGGCCGCCATGACCGACCAGCCGACTTCCGACCACTACGCCTGGCTCGAGGACGTCACCGGCGACAAGCCCATGACCTGGGTGCACCAGCAGAACGCGCGGACGGACGCGGAACTCGCCGGCACGCCGCAGTTCGCGCAGCTGCGGCAGGACATCGAGGCGATCCTCGACTCGAAGGCGAAGATTCCCGACGTCGAGAAGATCGGCGACCACTACTACAACTTCTGGAAGGACGCGCAGCACCAGCGTGGCCTGTGGCGGCGCACGACGCTCGCCGAATACCGCAAGCCCGAACCGCAGTGGGAAACGGTGATCGACCTCGACGCGCTCAGCGCCGCGGAACACGAGAACTGGGTGTGGCATGGCGCCGACTGCCTGCGGCCGCGTCATGAGAACGGGTTGTACAGGCGTTGCCTCGTCGCGCTCTCGCGCGGCGGTTCGGACGCGGATGTCACGCGCGAGTTCGACCTCGTCGACAAGCAATGGACCAAGGACGGCTTCTTCCGTCCGGAAGCCAAGGGCGGCCTCGGCTGGATCGACGCCGACCGCGTCTATGTCTACACCGACTTCGGCCCGGGCTCGATGACGAGCTCGGGCTATCCGCGCATCGCGAAGGAGTGGAAGCGCGGCACGCCGCTCGCATCGGCAACGCCGGTGTACGAAGGCAAGCCCGACGACATGTACATCGCCGCCTCGCGCGACCACACGCCGGGCTACGAGCGCGATTTCGTCAGCCGCACGCTCGCCTTCTACCGTGACGAGCTCTACCTGCGTCGTGCCGACGGCACGCTCGCGAAGATCGACGCGCCCGACTCGGCGATCAAGTCGGCGCACGGCCCGTGGCTGGCGCTGCAGCTGCGCGACCCGTGGACGGCCGGCGGCCAGACGTATCCCGCTGGCGCGCTGCTGGTCAGCGACTTCGACGCGTTCATGTCCGGCAAGCGCGAGTTCCGGGTGGTGTTCACGCCGACCGCCAGCACGTCGCTCGAAAACTTCATCTGGAGCAAGGACACGCTCGTCCTCAACGTGCTCGACGATGTCAAGAACCGCCTCGCGGTGCTCGATCCGGCGCGAGACTGGAAGGCGACGCCGTTCGCCGGCAACGTCGGCATCGGCACGCTGGGCGTGCGCGCGGTCGACGCCGACGAGAGCGACGCGCTCTGGCTGACCGAGACCGGCTACCTCACCCCGACCACGCTGTCGCTGTGGCAGCCGGGCAGCACGCCAGAGCCGCTGAAGGCGATGCCGGCGTTCTTCGACGCGTCGAAGGATGTGGTCGAGCAGCATTTCGCCACGTCGAAGGACGGCACCCGCGTGCCGTACTTCCTGGTGCGGCCGAAGGGCCTGAAGGCCGACGGCAACGCACCGACGCTGCTGTACGGCTACGGCGGCTTCGAGGTCTCGCTGACGCCAGGTTATTCCGGCATCGTCGGCAAGGGTTGGCTGGAGCGTGGCGGCGTGTACGCGGTGGCCAACATCCGCGGCGGCGGCGAGTACGGCCCGCGTTGGCACCAGGCCGCGCTCAAGGCCGAGCGGCACAAGGCCTACGAGGACTTCGCCGCGGTCGCGCAGGACCTGGTCGCGCGCAAGGTCACCTCGCGCGCGCACCTCGGCATCATGGGCGGCAGCAACGGCGGGCTGCTGATGGGCAACATGCTCACGCAGTATCCGCAGCTGTTCGGCGCGGTGGTGATCCAGGTGCCGCTGCTCGACATGAAGCGCTACAGCCACCTGCTGGCCGGCGCGTCGTGGATGGCCGAGTACGGCGATCCGGATACCGCCGACTGGAACTACATCCGCATGTTCTCGCCATACCAGCTGTTCGACGCGGCGAAGGACTATCCGCCGACCTTCCTGTGGACGACCACCCGCGACGACCGCGTGCATCCCGGCCACGCGCGCAAGATGGCCGCGCAGATGCTCGCCGCCGACAAGGACGTGCGCTACTACGAGAACACGGAAGGCGGCCACGGCGCGGGCGCCACCAACCGCCAGCAGGCGCACCTGTGGGCGCTGACGTATGCCTTCCTGTGGAAGGAGCTGGGGCGCTGATTGCGCCTTCTGCGACGGACGGCCACATGGGGGGCTGCACGGGCAGCCCTTCGTCGCTTCAGGGGTCGGAGCCTTCCGTGGGTTGTCCGTGTTCGCGAAGCCGCGGCGACTCAAGCGATGCGTGTCCCGGCCGATAACCGTCTTCGACGAGGCGGCACGTGCGTGCCGCGAGGAACCGTCATGGCCAGACCCACCGTGCTGCTGTGCGACGACTCGCGCGCGCTGCGCATGCTGACCGCCAGCCAGCTGGCCGAATGCGGCTACGAACTCGCGGGCGAGGCCGGCGACGGCGCCGGTGCGGTCGCGCTGTACCGCGCGCTGCAGCCGGACGTGGTGCTGCTCGACCTGGTGATGCCCGACATCGACGGCAAGCAGGCGCTCGAGCGGATCATGGCGATCGACCCGCAGGCGCGCGTCATCGTGCTCAGTTCGCTCGGCGCGCAGGGCGACATCGAACAGTGCCTGCGCCTGGGCGCGCGCAGCTACCTGCAGAAGCCGGTCGATCCGGCGGTGTTGCGGCGCGTGCTCGACGCCGCCATGGCCTGACGGGAAGACCGGCATGGCAGCAGCCAAGTTCTTCGGCCAGTTCCTGCTCGAGCGCGGCGTGATCGACGCTTCCCAGCTGCTCCGCGCGCTGGACCTGCAGCGCGCGTCCAATCCCATGCTCGGCGAGATCGCGCAGGCCGAAGGCCTGATCACCATCGCCCAGGCGCGCATGATCAACGAGCGCCAGCGCCGCGAGGACCGCCGCTTCGGCGACATCGCGCAGGAGCTGCACCTGCTCACCGCCGCGCAGGTCGACGACCTGGTCGAGCAGCAGAAGCGCCGCCGCAGGCTGTTCGGCGAGATCCTGGTCGAGGAAGGCATGCTCGACCGCGCCACGCTCGAAACCGAACTGGCCGCGCACCAGGCGGACCGCGCGGAGGCCTTGTCCTCGCTTGCACGGCATCTCGACGGCCATCCGTTGCAGGTGCTGGCGGACGGATCGATCGCCACCTGCGCGAAGCTCTTCCTGCGGATCCTGAAGACGCAGGCGCAGTTCTCCAGCCTGGCCGCGCCGCGCGGCCTGGAGGAGGGCCATCCGCTGTGCGCCTACGTGCAGGTGGACGCCGCGCGCCCGCTCGGCGTGGCGCTCGCGTGCGATGCGGCGACCGCGACCGCCTTCACCTGCGCCTTCCTGTCGCTCCCGCCGTCGGCCTGCGACGAAGCATTGGCGCGCGACGCGCTCGGCGAACTGGCCAACGTGCTGATGGGCTACGTGGTCAAGGACGCCCTGCCCGAGGACATGGCGTACCGGCCGAAGCCCCCGACCTTCCTGCGTGCCGCCAGCGAGCTCGCCGCGCAGCCGCGCACCGTGGCGATGGCGATGACCTCGCAGCTGGGGCCATTCGCGCTGCTGGTCGGCGGCTAAAGCTCCCGGCCATCAGCCGCTCCTGCGGAAGCCGTGCGGCTACAGCGAGTACCCGAACTGCTGCCGGAACTGCTCGGAGAACTCCGCCCAGGTGAAGCGCTGGTTCTGCGTGCCCGGGTGCTCGACCTTCAGCGCGCCCATCAGCGAGGCCATCCGCCCGCACACCGCGAGCTCGTCGCCGCGCATCAGGCCGAAGATCAGGCCGGCGCGGTAGGCATCGCCGCAACCGGTCGGATCGGTGATGCGACGCTCGTGCGCCGGCGGGATGTGCAGCGTCTCGCCGCCGGTGTGGATCATCGAGCCCTTGGGCCCCTGGGTGGTGATGTAGGCGCTGACCTTGGACGCGATCGTCTCCGCGCTCCAGCCGGTGCGCTCCTGCAGCAGGTTCGACTCGTAGTCGTTGACCACGACGTAGTCGGCCAGCTCGATGAAGTGGCGGAACTCGGCGCCGTCGAACAGCGGCATCGCCTGGCCGGGATCGAAGATGAAGGGAATCCCGCATTCGGCGAATTCCTTCGCGTTCTGCAGCATGCCTTCGCGCCCGTCGGGGCTGACGATGCCGAAGGTGACGCCCTCGACGTTGCGCACGTGGTTCTCGTGGCTGCGCATCATCGCGCCGGGATGGAAGGCGGTGATCTGGTTGTTGTCGAGGTCGGTGGTGATGAACGCCTGCGGCGTGAACAGCTCGGGGATCTCCTTGACCTGGTCGAGGCGGATGCCGAGCTGGGCGAAGTAGTCGCGATAGGGCGCGAAGTCCTGGCCGACGGTGGCCATCGGCACCGGCTCGCCGCCGAGCAGCTTGAGGTTGTAGGCGATGTTGCCGGCGCAGCCGCCGAACTCGCGGCGCATCCGCGGCACCAGGAACGAGACGTTCAGGATGTGGACCTTGTCCGGCAGGATGTGGTTCTTGAACTGGTCCGGGAACACCATGATGGTGTCGTAGGCCAGGGAGCCGCAGATCAATGCCGACATGAGGTGGGATGCTCGGGCAGGGCCGGAAAAGGCCGGCTAGGGTAGCGGCTGGGGCCCGGCCCGGCCAGCGGATCCGGCCCGGCCGGACATTCGTCCTGGCGGTTGCCGGAACAGCGAAGGGCGAGGCCGGAAGCGCGCGCGTACATCCCGGCTTCGCTGTCGGCGACCCTTGCTTGGATGGGACTCGGCTTCGATGGGCGCGGCTTTGACGAGGCCCGACCCCGCTTCGATGGGAGAGGCTGCGAAGGCGTCGCCGCGCCCGGCGCGCGGTGAACGCTGCCCGTTTTGTGCGCCCGGTCCGGCCGCTTGTTGTTGTACGGGGTGGGGGCCGTTGCTAGGCTAGCGAATCCCCCGGTTTTCCCCCGCGCGGCCCCGGTTTTCCCCCGGCCCGACGCCCGCCCCGCACCCCTGACGGACACCCGCCCCCGATGTTCAAGAAGTTCCGCGGCATGTTCTCCAACGACCTGTCGATCGACCTCGGCACGGCCAACACCCTCATCTACGTCCGCGGCC
>JABFWF010000110.1 GCA_013362405.1 Lysobacter sp.
CTGGGCCGCGAACTTCAAGCGCTGATCCCCAGCCTCTCTCCAAAGGACTGGTCGGAGCGGGCCCTCGCGGGCCCGCTCTTTTTTTTAGCGCCGGCGACGCCGCTAAGATGCGGCGTTTCCCGCACGCCGCCGGCCATGTCCACGTACCGCTTCTTCGACGACTACTCCGAAGGCGCCCATCCGCGCGTCCTCGAGCTGCTGGGCGCCAGCAACCTCGCGCAGGAAGCCGGTTACGGGCAGGACGGGCTCACCGCACGCGCCATCGCCCTGCTGCGCGCCGCGATCGCCAATACCGACGCCGCGGTCCACCTGCTGTCCGGCGGCACGCAGACCAACCTGGTCGCGCTGGCCGCGATGCTGCGGCCGTTCGAATCGGTGGTCGCGGCGGCGAGCGCGCACATCGCCGTGCACGAGACCGGCGCGATCGAGGCCACCGGCCACAAGGTCCATGCCCTGCCCTCCCCGGACGGCAAGCTCACGGCCGCGCAGGTGCGCGAGCTCGTCGCCCAGCACCGCGACGAGCACATGGTGCGTCCGCGCGTGGTGTTCGTGTCCCAGCCCACCGAGTTCGGCACGCTCTACTCGGCGCGGGAACTGGAAGCACTCGCGACGGCCTGCCGCGAACTCGACCTCCATCTCTATCTCGACGGCGCGCGCCTGCCGGCCGCGCTGGCCAGCCCCGCCTGCGACCTGCCGCTGCCGCGGCTGGCGTCGTTGGTGGACGTGTTCTACCTCGGCGGCACCAAGAACGGCGCGCTGCTGGGAGAGGCACTGGTCATCGCCAATCCGGCGCTGCAGGCGGACTTCCGCTTCCACCTCAAGCAGCGCGGCGCCTTGCTGGCCAAGGGACGCGTGCTCGGCGCGCAGTTCGCCGCCCTGCTGGAAGGCGACCTCTACCTGCAGCTCGCGCGGCACGCGAACGCGATGGCGGCACGCCTCGCCGACGGGCTGCGCGCCGCCGGCATCGGCTTCCTCGGCGAGCCGGTGACCAACCAGGTGTTCCCGATCCTGCCCGACCGCACGATCGAAATGTTGCGCGGACATTTCGGCTTCCACGTCTGGGCGCGCGTGGATGCGGCGCACTCCGCGATCCGCCTGGTGACTTCCTGGGCGACCCCGGACAACGCGGTCGATGCACTGCTCGCGGCACTGGACCGGCACGGCTGATACACGCCTCCTGAACCCGGAGGTCACGAGCCTGTAACAAAACCATCATCCAATAGCACCACGCCGGCGGCCACGCTTTCGGCTTCCGCCCGATGGAGGTGCCACCATGAACCGGATCCGCGCTCCCCTGGCGTGCCTCGCGTTCGCCGCCGCGCTGCTCGCCGGCTGCAAGGGCGGCAACGAAGCCGCCTCACCCACCGGCACGAACGCGCCCTCCGCCACGCCGGGCACCGCGCCCGTGAGCGCCGAGATCACCGGTGCCGGCGCGACCTTCATCTATCCGCTGCTGTCCAAGTGGTCGGACACCTACCACGCCCAGACCGGTCACAAGGTCAACTACCAGTCGATCGGCTCCGGCGGCGGCATCGCCCAGATCAAGGCCGGCACCGTCGACTTCGGCTCCTCGGACAAGCCGCTCGACGGCGCGGAGCTCGCCGCGGCGGGCCTCGGCCAGTTTCCCGACGCCATCGGCGGCGTCGTGCCGGTGGTCAACCTGCAGGGCATCGCGCCCGGCAAGCTGCGCCTGACCGGACCCGTGCTCGCCGACATCTACCTCGGCCGCATCACGACCTGGAACGACCCGAAGATCGCCGCGCTCAACCCCGGCGTCGCGCTGCCCGTCGGCAAGATCAACGTCGTGCATCGCTCCGACGGTTCCGGCACCACCTTCAACTTCGCCGATTACCTGTCGAAGGTCAGCCCCGACTGGAAGGCCAAGGTCGGCGCAGGCACGTCGGTCGACTGGCCGGCGGGCATCGGCGGCAAGGGCAACGAGGGCGTCGCCGCCTACGTGAAGCAGATCCAGGGCTCGATCGGCTACGTCGAACTCGCCTACGCGCTGCAGAACAAGATGAGCTACGGCGCGATGCAGAACGCCGCCGGCAAGTGGGTGCTGCCGAGCGCCGCGAGCTTCCAGGCCGCGGCGGCGAGCGCCGACTGGACGCACGCCAGGGACTTCGCGCTGGTGATCACCAACGCGCCGGGCGCGGATGCCTGGCCGATCACCGCGACCAACTTCATCCTCATGTACAAGCAGCCGAAGGATCCCGCCCGCTCCAAGGCCGCGCTGGAGTTCTTCCGCTGGGCGCTGGAGCACGGGCAGGCGCAGGCACGGGCGCTCGACTACGTGCCGCTGCCGCCCGAGCTGGCGAAGCAGGTCGAGGCCTACTGGGCTTCCGAGTTCAAGTGATCCCTCGTCGCCGCGATTCCCTTCTCTGAAACCGAACCGATGAATGCAAGCGTGACCCCCTGGCGTGGCGCCGCGCGCCGCGACACCAACGACCTGCGCGCCGATCGCCGCTTCCGCTGGCTGGTGACGGGCGCGGGCCTGCTGGTGCTCGCGGTCCTGCTGGCGGCGGCGTTCTCGATGGCCTGGGGCGGACGCGCGGCGTTCGAACACTTCGGCGTCGGCTTCCTGTGGTCGCGCGAATGGGATCCGGTGGGGCAGCAGTTCGGCGCGTGGGTGCCGATTTACGGCACGCTGGTCACCGCGCTCATCGCCATGGTCATCGCGATTCCGGTGAGCTTCGGCATCGCGATGTTCCTGACCGAGGTGGCGCCCAAGCCGCTGCGCGCGCCAATCGGCATCGCGATCGAACTGCTGGCCGGCATCCCGTCGATCATCTACGGCATGTGGGGCCTGTTCGTGCTGGTGCCGGAACTGTCCGAGCACGTCTATCCGTGGATCGACGCCCACCTCGGCCAATGGCCGCTGGTCGGCCCGCTGTTCTCGGGCCCGCCGCTCGGCCTCGGCATGCTGACCGCGGGCCTGGTGCTCGCGATCATGATCGTGCCGTTCATTTCCTCGGTGATGCGCGAGGTGTTCCTCACCGTGCCGACGCGCCTGAAGGAATCGGCCTACGCGCTCGGCTCGACGCGCTGGGAAGTCGTGTGGGACGTGGTGCTGCCCTCGACGCGCTCGGCGGTGATCGGCGGCATCTTCCTCGGCCTCGGGCGCGCGCTCGGCGAGACCATGGCGGTGACCTTCGTGCTCGGCAACGCGCACGACCTGACCGCGTCGCTGCTCATGCCCGGCAATTCGATCGCCGCCACGATCGCCAACGAATTCGCCGAAGCCGATTCGCCGGTGTACCGCTCCTCGCTCATCGCGCTGGGCTTCGTGCTGTTCCTGGTGACGCTGGTCGTGCTCGCCGCCGCGCGGCTGATGCTGCGGCGGCTCGCCATCCGCGAGGGTCGCTGACATGCCGCATTCGCTCTATACCCTGCGGGCGGCGAAGAACCTGCTCGCCCAGGTCCTCGCCCTGCTCGCGACGGCGTTCGGGCTGTTCTGGCTCGTCTGGATCCTCTGGACCACCCTGCGGCAGGGCTTTTCCGCGCTGGACATCCACCTGTTCACCAGCATGACGCCGCCGCCGGGCGAGAGCGGCGGCCTGCTCAACGCTTTCGTCGGCAGCGCGATCGTGAGCGCGCTCGGCATCCTGTTCGGCGCGCCGATCGGCATCCTCGCGGGCACCTACCTCGCGGAGTACTCGCAGCGCGCGTGGATCGGCGAGACGGTGCGGTTCGTCAACGACATCCTGCTGTCGGCGCCGTCGATCGTGCTCGGCCTGTTCGTGTACGCGCTCGTGGTCGCGCCGATGGGCCACTTCTCGGCCCTCGCCGGCGCGATCTCGCTGGCCGTCATCGTGCTGCCGGTGGTGGTGCGCACCACCGACGAGATGCTGCGGCTGGTTCCCGTGCAGATGCGCGAGGCGGCGCTCTCGCTCGGCGTGCCGCAATGGAAGGTCACGCTGCAGGTGCTCTACCGCTCGGCGCTCCCCGGCATCCTCACCGGCGTGCTGCTTGCCCTGGCCAGGATCTCCGGCGAAACCGCGCCGCTGCTGTTCACCGCGCTCAACAACCAGTTCTGGTCCACCAACCTGCTGCAGCCGATGGCCAACGTGCCGGTGGTGATCTTCCAGTTCGCCATGAGCCCCTACGACAGCTGGCACAGCCTCGCCTGGGCCGGCGCCTTCGTGCTCACCCTCTTCGTGCTCGTCGTGGGGCTGGCGGCCCGCGCGATCGTCGCCCGCACGCGGATTTCCCATGACTGAATTTTCCAGGATGCCGGACATGAACGACGCCCGCGCGGTCGCCCGAGACGCCCTGCAGATGCCGGCGATCAAGCTGGCTGCGCGCGGCGTGGACTTCCACTACGACCGCTTCCACGCGGTGCATGGCGTGTCGCTGGACATCCCCGAGCACCGCGTCACCGCGCTGATCGGCCCGTCTGGCTGCGGCAAGTCGACGCTGCTGCGCGTGTTCAACCGCATCTATTCGCTGTATCCGAAGCAGCGCGCTACCGGCGAGGTGCTGCTCGACGACGAGAACGTGCTCGACCCGCGCTACCCGCTCAACCGGCTGCGCACCAAGGTCGGCATGGTGTTCCAGAAGCCGGTGCCGTTCCCGATGACGATCTACGAGAACGTCGCCTACGGCATCCGCCACCATGAACGCCTGTCGAGGGCGGACATGGACGTCCGCGTCGAGCAGGCACTGCGGCAGGCGGCCCTGTGGGAGGAAGTGAAGGACAAGCTGAAGTCGAACGCCCTGGGCCTGTCCGGCGGCCAGCAGCAGCGCCTGTGCATCGCGCGCGCGATCGCGCTGCGGCCGGAAGTGCTGCTGCTGGACGAGCCGACTTCCGCGCTCGACCCGATCTCGACCAGCCGCATCGAACAACTGATCGACGAACTCAAGCGCGACTTCACCATCGTCATCGTGACCCACAACATGCAGCAGGCCGCGCGCCTGTCCGACTACACGGCCTTCATGTACCTCGGCGACCTGGTCGAGCACGGCCAGACCGACGTCGTCTTCTCCAACCCGGCCAAGCAGCAGACCGAGGACTACATCACGGGGCGCTTCGGGTAATAACGACGAAAGTCCGCCATGGACGGCTGCAGGAAATCATCGGAGCAACGAATGAACTCTCCAATGCACGAACACATCGTCAAGAGCTTCGACGAGGAGCAGCAGCGCCTGCTGCAGGAACTCCAGCGCATGGGCGACATGGCCGCCGCGCAGCTGGAGGCCGCGCTGGACGTCATCGAGCGCCGCGACGACCGCGCGGCCGCGCGCATCATCGACAACGACGAGGCGATCGACACGCTGGAGCACGAGGTCAGCCACGACGTGATGCGCCTCGCGCTGCGCGGGCCGATGGCGCGCGACCTGCGCGAGATCCTCGCCGCGTTGCGCATCGCCGCCGACATCGAGCGCATCGGCGACTACGCCGCCAACCTGGCCAAGCGCTCGCTCGCGCTCAACCTGTCGCCGCCGCTGCCGCAGACGCGCGGACTGGACGCGCTCGGGCGACTGGCCCTGCAGCAGGTGCGCGACGTGATCGCCGCCTATCGCGACCGCGACGCCGAAGCCGCGCAGCGCGTGCGCGCGCGCGACGCCGAGCTCGACACGCTGCACACCGGCCTGTTCCGCGAGCTGCTGACCTACATGATGGAGGACGCGCGCGCGATCACGCCCTGCACGCACCTGCTGTTCATGGCGAAGAACCTCGAGCGCATCGGCGACCACGCGACGAACATCGCCGAGAACGTGTGGTTCCTCGTGCACGGCGAAGGCCTGCTGCCGCCGCGCGAGAAGCGCGACGCCGCCAGCCTGCCGCCCGCCTGATCCCCGACATGCAGGCTCGCGCGACCCAGGGCGCGCGCAGCGCTCTGCTACGCTTCGCGGATGACGCAGGAACCCATCGCCACGCCGCCGCCGCGCATCCGCCGCATGGCCGAGCGCTTCCGTGGCTACCTGCCGGTGGTGGTGGACGCGGAAACCGGCGGCTTCGACTGGAACCGCCACGCGCTGCTGGAACTGGCGGCGATCCCGATCGAGCTGGATGCGGAAGGCCGGCTGGTGCCCGGCGAAGTCGCCTGCGCGCACTTCGAACCCGCGCCCGGCATGGCAATCGATCCGAAGTCGCTGGAAGTCACCGGCATCCGCATCGACCATCCCTTCCGCATGGCGAAGCCGGAGAAGGAAGCGCTGGATCATGTCTTCGCTGCCGTGCGCGCCGCGCTGCGCCGGCATGAATGCCAGCGCGCGATCCTGGTCGGGCACAACGCGCACTTCGACCTCAACTTCCTCAATGCGGCGGTCGCGCGCACGGGGCACAAGCGCAATCCGTTCCATCCCTTCAGCGTGTTCGACACGGTGAGCCTGGCCGGCGTCGCCTACGGGCAGACCGTGCTCGGTCGCGCGATGCAGGCCGCGGGCCTGGCATGGAACGGCGACGAGGCGCATTCGGCGGTGTACGACGCCGAGCGCACCGCGGAACTGTTCTGCAGGATCGCCAATGCGTGGTCGCGCGGCACCGCACCGGCGACGGCAGCCACCGACGCCGTCAACGCCCCTGGCGCGCCCTGAACGAGCGCACGATCCCGTAGGCGCTGACCAGCACCCAGGTCCCCTCGAGCACCAGCACAGCCGGGTTGAAGCCGCCGAGCAGCGACAGCAGTACGCCACCGGCGCCGAACAGGTTGAGCAGCTGGTAGGCCAGGCCGGTGGCCGACAGGCGCCCGGCCTGCAGCAGGAAGAACGCCACGAGCACCATCGCGCTGCCGAGCAGGCCGGCGACGTCGTACCACGCGAACGCGAAAGTCTCCGCGTGCATGCTCAAGCCTGCCGCTGCCGCACGGCCTCGAACAGCGCCACGCCGGTCGCCACCGAGACGTTGAGGCTTTCCACGCGCTGTTCGGTCGCCGTGCCCGGCATCGGGATCATCACCAGCTGGTCGCACTGCTCGCGCGTCAGCCGGCGCAGGCCGTCGGCCTCGCCGCCGAGCACCAGCGCGACGTTGCCGCGCAGGTCGATGCCGTACAGCGAAGCCTGCGCGTCGCCGGCGAGGCCGTAGATCCACACGCCGAGCTGCTGCAGGTCGCGCAGGCAGCGCGCGAGGTTGGTCGCGCGGATCACCGGGATGCTGTCCGCCGCGCCGGCCGACGTCTTGCGCACGGTGGCGTTCACCGGCACCGCCTTGTCCTTCGGGATGACGACCGCGGTGGCGCCCGCCGCCGCCGCGCTGCGCAGGCAGGCACCGAGGTTGTGCGGGTCCTGCACGCCGTCGAGCACCAGCACCAGCGCGCGGCCTTCGGCGGCTTCGACCAGCTGCGGCAACTCGTGTTCGTCCCACGTCTTCGCCGCCGCGTAGCGCGCCACCGCGCCCTGGTGGCGCAAGCCACCGGCGACGCCATCCAGCGCCTGCTGCGCGACGCGTCGCACGTCGATGCCGGCGCGGCGCGCGTTGCCCTCGATGTCGGACAGGCGCGGGTTCTTCGCTCCTGCCTCCAGCAGCACCTCGCGCACGTGCTCGGCATCGTGTTCGATGGCCGACGCGACCGCGTTGATGCCGGCGACCCACTGGGATTGCTTGCTCATCCGCGTATTGTGCCCGAGGCGGCATCCAGGGGCGCCGGACAGCGTCGCCATGAGGCTCCGTAGGAGCGGCTTACAGCCGCGAGCCCTGCCGCGGCCTTTGTAGGAGCGACGTAAGTCGCGGCCTGCGCCGTCGAGTCGCGATCCACCTCGCTCCTACAGCCGGGCGACGGGATCAGCAGGCCGCGAAGTCCAGGAGCTCGCGGCTGTAAGCCGCTCCTACAGATGAGGCGCTCCTGCAAGGACGCGAGCTAGTACTTCTGCTTCGTCCGCTTCGCCGGCTTGCCGCGCGGCGGCAACGGCGGCAGCCCACGGTCGCCGCGCTCCTCGACCAGCCGGAAATCGATGCGCCGGTCCTCCACGCTCGCCTTCAGCACCACGATGCGCACGCGATCGCCGAGGCGGAACTCGCGGCCGTGACGCTCGCCCGTGAGCGTGCGGCGCACCGGATCGAAGTGGTAGTAGTCGTTCGGCAGCTGGGTCACGTGCACCAGGCCGTTGACCTTCGAATCGTCCAGCTCGATGAACAGGCCGAAGCTGGTCACCCCGCTGATGGTGCCGTCGAACTCGCCGCCGACGTGCTGCTCCATCCACGCCGCGCGGTACCGCTCGTCGACCTCGCGCTCGGCTTCGTCGGCGCGGCGCTCGCGCTCGGAGCACTGCAGCGTGAGCGCGGCCATCCCGTGCGCGCTGTACTGGAAGTTCGCCGCCTTGCCGCCGGCGAGCGCGTGCTTGATCGCGCGGTGCAGCAGCAGGTCCGGATAGCGGCGGATCGGCGAGGTGAAGTGGCCGTAGGCCTCCAGCGCGAGGCCGAAGTGGCCGAGGTTCTCGTTCGAATACACCGCCAGGGACTGGCTGCGCAGCAGCACCGACTCCAGCAGCGCGGCGTCGGGTCGGTCCCGGATCTTCTTCAGCAGCGCGGTGAAGTCGCGCGGCTGCACCTTGCCCCACGGCGGCAGGCGCAGCTTGAACTCCTTCAGGAATTCGACGAGGTCGGCGTATTTCTGCTCCGGCGGCTTGTCGTGGATGCGGAACGGCGCCGGGATGCCCGTCGCCAGGATGTACTTCGCGGCCTCGACAGTCGCCGCGATCATGCATTCCTCGATCAGCTTGTGCGCGTCGTTGCGCGGCAACATGCCGGCCTGCGTCACCTCGCCCTGCGCGCCGAGCACGAAGCGCACCTCGGACGACTCGAACTCGATCGCGCCACGCCGCGCGCGCGCTTTCGCCAGCACCTGGTAGAGCTGGTGCAGGCGTTCGACCTGCGGCATGAGGGCGCCGATGCGTTGTCGCGCATCCTCGCGCTGCGCTTCGGTCGCCTCGTCGCCAACCGCGTGCCAGACCTGGGTGTAGGTCAGGCGCGCGTGCGAATCCATCACCGCCTCGTAGAACTTCGAGCGGGTGACCTCGCCTTCGCGGTCGATGTGCAGGTCGCAGACGAAGCACAGCCGGTCCACGCGCGGATTGAGCGAGCAGATGCCGTTGGACAGCGTCTCCGGCAGCATCGGCACGACGAAACCGGGGAAATAGACGGACGTCGCGCGCAACTGCGCTTCGTCGTCGAGCGGCGTGCCGGGACGCACGTAATGCGACACGTCGGCGATGGCGACGACCAGACGGAACCCGTCGCGCGTCGGTTCGCAGTACACCGCGTCGTCGAAGTCCTTCGCATCCTCGCCGTCGATCGTGACCAGCGGCAGCGCGCGCAGGTCCATGCGGCCGGCGCGCATCGCCGCGTCGACGACGAGCGGCACGGCGGTGGCTTCCGCCAGCACCTGCGGCGGGAATTCGTGCGGGATGTCGTGGCCGAAGATCGCCGCTTCCACGGCCAGCGACGCGCTGAGCCGGTCGCCGAGCACCGTGAGCACGCGTCCGATCGGCGGGCGGCGCGCGTCCGGGGCCTGGGTGATCTCGGCGACGACGACCTGCCCCTGTTTCGCATCGCCCGACTCGCCCGGCGGGATCAGCACGTTGCGCTGGATGCGGCGATCGTCGGGCTGCACGTAGCCGATGCCGGCCTCGACGATGTAGCGACCGAGCAGGCGGGTGAGCCGGCGCTCCAGCACCTCGACGATCGCGCCCTCGCGGCGACCGCGCCGGTCCATGCCGGTGACGCTGGCGAGCACGCGGTCGCCATGCATGACCTTGCGCATCTCGAACGGCGGCAGGAACAGGTCGTCGCCGCCGTTCTCCGGACGCAGGAAACCGAAGCCGTCGGGATTGGCGATGACGATGCCGGGCACGAGGTCCATGCGCTCGGCCGGCGCGTACGCGCCCTTGCGGTTCTGCAGCAGCTGGCCGTCGCGCAGCATCGCGGCAAGGCGCTTGGACAATGCATCGAAACGGTCGGCCTCGGTGAGCGCGAGGCGCTGCGCGAGCGCGTCGGCATCCATCGGGCCGTCGCTCGCGGCGAGCACGGCGAGGATCATCTCGCGGCTGGCGATCGGCTGCTCGTAGCGCGCGGCCTCGCGCTCGGCGTGCGGATCATGCAGCGGTGCTGCGCTGCGCGCTCCCGGCTGGCGCGCAACACGTGGCGGAGTCGCCGTCGCTTCCGGCAGCCAGCCGGGGCGCGACGCCTTGCGCCGCGGCGTGCGCGTGGAACCCGGGTCGAATGGGGGCTTGTCGGTGCGCTTCTCGCGCCCACCCTTGCCGGCGGTCGCGACGGCTTTCCTGCCATCGCGACCGCTGCCGCGTTTGCCTGGAGATCTGCTCATCGCACGGATGGTACATCCGGCGATGCACGCCCCGGGCGACGACCGCACGGCCCCGCCGTGCGGCGCGTGTGCAGATTCAATGCTTCCGCTGGTCCTTCAGCATCGTCGCGCGCTGCTGTTCGGCGCGCGCCGCGCCGATGGCGGTTTCCACGTGCTTGACTTCTTCCGGCGGCGGCAGCACGGCCGGCATGCCGAGCGAATCGATCCACAGTTCGCGCGCCCAGCCCTTGCTGTGGTAGAGGTGCTCGTCCTCCTGGTCCTCGACCTGCTGGTAGGCCTGCATCAGCACGTCGGCGCGCGCCTTGTCGCTGCCGCCCTTCCTGGCGGCCTGCCCGATCAGCTCCCAGTTCGCGTGGTCCTTGGTCTCGGCGAGCACCACGCACTCGCAGGCGACGAGCTCCGCGCCTGCCGCGTCGCCGGATTCCTTCGCCATCTTGATCGCCTGCACCAGCGCCTGACCGAGATGCCCGACGACCTGGCGTCCCGGGCTCTGCATCTTCGCATCCAGGCCGAGCTGCTCGAAGGCCGAGAGCAGGATCTCGCGATGGTTCTTGGTCTGCTCGAGATACCCGTGCCATTCCTTCTTCAGGTCATCGTTGACCGCGCACTGGATCGCGTTCGTATAGACCTGGATGCCGCCGATCTCGGTTTCCAGCGCCTGCAGCAACAGTTCCCGCAACTGTTCGGAATCGAGGGTCTGCTTGGCATGCTCCGGAAGACGACCGGGACGATGCTAGGAGGCACGACGCGAACGCGATGCGAAACCGGCGTCGCGACGATGATGGATGCGGACGAGGACGATGCGACGATGGTGCAACGACCTCAGTCGCCGGTGGCGAGCGCGCGGCGGACGCGGCGCCCGCTTCAAGCACCGCGCAACGCGGGGATCTGTTCCGCCAGCCTGCGCAATTCGAGCAGGCCGGTTGCGCTCAGGCGCAACGGCTCGCCGTCCAGCACCATTCCGCGCTGGAGCAGGTTGAAGCGAAGGAAGCCATCGACGGCCCCGCTCTCGGCGTGGATGCGGTTGAGCAGGTTGTACAGGCCGATCTCCTCGAGGGAGGGCGGCAACGACGACTGGTTCACGAGCGCGCGCGGGGGAACGGGCAAGTGGCGGTCATTATCGGAAAATCCTCGCCGATGCACGTGAAGGCGAGGCCCGATACGCCGGAGAAGAAAATCGCGGACGGCTTCCCGACGCAGGCCTTCGCAACTGCGGGGGACAGTCCCGGGTTCACGGACCGCTATCAGCCGGACCGATAGCTTGGCTGCCGGTGGATGCGAAGGAGGAGGCCCATGTCGTCCTCACGTGCGACTGCGCTCGCGGGCCTCGTATTGCGGGTGGGTCTTCTGTCGGGCGGCACTGCCGCTGCCGTGCCCACCGCGGATTCCGCGCTGGATGCCAGGCAGATCGCCGCGGCCAGCGGAACGGAAGCGAAGGCAACCGACGACGGCGCCATCAGGATCAGCTGGGGGCGGACCGACGTCGCGGTCGAGGTGGACCGCACCCGCCTGTCGTCCGCGGCGGGCCTGACGTCCTGGGCTGCATTCAGCGGAACGGACCGGCAGGCGGCCATGATGGGAGACACGGTCGTGTTCGAGGACGAAGTCGACGCCGCGCTGGACGCGGCCTTCGCGCACGGCCTCTCGGTGACCGGCCTGCACAACCACTTCGCCTACGATCGGCCGAAGGTCTCTTTCATGCACGTCGCCGGCATGGGGCCGCCGCGCGACCTGGCCACCGCCGTCAAGGCGGTCTGGGATGCGATCAGGCAGGTCCGCAAGATGAACCCGGATCCGGCGGGCAGCTTCGGCGGCGTCGCGCCGGTCACGGGGAAGATCGACGCGAAGGCCATCGAGCGGATCGTCGGGCGGCCGGCGCCGGTCACCAATGGCGTCGCCAAGGTGACCATCGGCCGGAAGGGAACCATGCACGGCATGCCGATCGGGGCATCGATGGGATTGACGACCTGGGCGGCCTTCAGCGGCAGCGACGCGGCCGCCGCCATCGACGGCGACTTCATCATGACCGCGGACGAGGTGCAGCCGGTGCTCCGGGCGCTGCGCAAGGCAGGCCTCCACGTCGTGTCCCTCCACAACCACATGATCGGGGAAAGCCCGCCGTACTACTTCACCCACTTCTGGGGCACGGGTTCGGTCGAAACGCTGGCGAAGGGATTCCGGCAGGCACTCGACCAGCAGGGCATCGCTGCGAGCAACCACTGAAGCTGGATCCATCGCGGATCGGCGGATTCCTGCATCCGCACTTCCAGGCGCCCCCGCGCAGAAGCTACTTCAGGTAAACGCGCAGCAATTCGGCGACAACCTCGATCTCTTTCGTTCGCGTCGCTTCGTCCGGTTGCGCTGCGACGTGCGATCGAAGGTGGTCCCTGAGCACTTCCATCATCAGTCCATGGACGGCGCCGCGGACCGCCGCGATCTGCACGAGCACCTGGCTGCAGTCGGTGCCTGCATCCAGCGCTGTCGCCAGGGCGGCGACCTGGCCCTGGATGCGGTTGACCCGGGCGAGAAGCCTTTTGCGGCTGTGCTGGACGTGCGCCATGAGGTCGGATGCTATACCCTATGGGGGTATGTTTCCAGAGCGATTGCCGTGACCCTCGACGCCGCCCTCCAGTCCCGCATGCACACCCATCGCTTCGACGCCGGCAACCCGCTGGCCGAACGCAGCACGCGACGCGCCATGTGGTTGACCGCGGCCATGATGGTCGTCGAGATCGCGGGGGGCTGGTGGTTCAATTCGATGGCCGTGCTCGCCGACGGCTGGCACATGAGCTCGCATGCCCTCGCCCTGGGCCTGTCGGTCTTCGCATACGGCTGCGCCCGGCGCTTCGCGCACGACCAGCGTTTCACGTTCGGCACCTGGAAGATCGAAATCCTCGGCGGCTACACGAGCGCGATCCTCCTGCTGGGCGTGGCGGCCCTGATGGCCTTCCAGTCGGCGGAACGGCTCGTCTCGCCCAGCCCGATCCACTACGACCAGGCCATCGTGATCGCCGTGGTCGGTCTCGGCGTCAACGTGCTCTGCGCGTGGTGGCTGGGAGGACATCATGGCCATGGACATGGACATGGACATGGGCATGGGCACGAACACGAACACGGTCACGACCACGGGCATGGACATCACCACGCGCACGGCGGTCACCACGATCTGAACCTGCGCTCCGCGTACGTCCATGTCCTCGCCGACGCCGCCACGTCGGTCCTCGCGATCGCAGCGCTGCTCGGCGGCAAGCTGTGGGGCGCGTCCTGGCTGGACCCGGTCATGGGCCTGGTGGGCGCCGTGCTCGTCACGATCTGGGCGTGGGGCCTGCTGCGGGAGTCCGGCCGGGTGCTGCTGGATGCCGAAATGGATGCGCCGGTGGTTTCCGAGGTGCGCGAAGTCATCGAAGAAGGCACCATCCCCGCCCGACTGACCGACCTGCACGTGTGGCGCGTAGCACGCGGCCAGTACGCGTGCGTCGCAAGCGTCGTGACCACCGCGCAGGTGAATGCGGACTACTTCCGCGAAGCGCTGGCCGTGCACGACGAGCTGGTGCACGTCACCGTCGAGGTGATGCAGCTGTCGCCCGAGCCGGCCGCCTAGCCGGATCCCACCACGGCGCTCCGTGCAGTCCCGCCTTCCTTCGGTCCTCCGGAACGGGCAGGCTTCAACGGGTTGGCCCGGACGCCAGGCAACAAAAAACCCGCCTGCGTGGCGGGTTCTTTAGCCGTCGGGTTCTGGAACGGCCCGACATTGTGTTTGGTGCCCAGGAGAGGACTCGAACCTCCACGGTTTTACCCGCTAGTACCTGAAACTAGTGCGTCTACCAATTCCGCCACCTGGG
>JABFWF010000210.1 GCA_013362405.1 Lysobacter sp.
CGGCGCCGACCAGCGCCTGCAGCGCGGGCAGCAGGCGACGCTCGCGCAGCGCCGGCTCGCGGCCACCGCGGATCAGCTGCAGCGCCTGCACCAGGAATTCGATTTCGCGGATGCCGCCCGGCCCGCGCTTGATGTCGTCGGCGAGTTCCTTGCGCGCGACCTCCGCCGCGATCGCCGCCTTCATCTCGCGCAGCCCGTCGAGCGCGCCGTAGTCGAGGTAGCGGCGGTAGACGAACGGCCGCAGCGCGTCGAGCAGGCGTTCGCCGGCCGCGACGTCGCCGGCCACCGGTCGCGCCTTCAGCCACGCGTATCGCTCCCAGTCGCGGCCCTCGCGCTGGAAGTACTGCTCCATCGCCGCGAACGACAGCGCCAGCCGACCCGCGCTGCCGAACGGACGCAGGCGCAGGTCGACGCGATGGCTGAAGCCTTCCGCCGTCACTTCGTCGAGCAGCTTCGCCAGCTGCTGCCCGAGGCGCGCGAAATAGTCCTCTGCCGCGAGCGGGCGCGCGCCGTCGGATTCGCCGGCGTGTTCGTAGGCGTAGACGAGGTCGATGTCGGAGGAGAAGTTGAGCTCTCCGCCGCCGAGCTTGCCGAGGCCGAACACCACCAGACGCTGCGCGCCGCCATCGCTCGCGCGCACCACGCCATGCCGCCGTGCGAATTCGCCTTCCAGCGCCTCCAGCGCAAGTTGCAGGCAGCATTCCGCCAGCCGCGTGCTGCCGGCGAGCGTCGCCGGGACGTCGTCGCGTCCCGCCACATCGCGCCAGACCAGTCGCGTCGATGCCGCCAGCCGATGGCGCCTCAGCAGCGCGCCCCAGTCGGCGCGCTGCTCGACGGTCAGCGCCGGCGGCGGAAGCGCCGCATCGTCGTGCCCGAGCAATCGCGACAGCAGCTCCGGTTGCCGGGCCAGCACGGGGACGGCGAAATCGCTGGCCACCGCGACGCGCGCAAGCTGCGTGCGCGAGGACGGATCATCGAGCAGCGTGGCCGCATCGGGCGACGTCGCGCGCACGCGCTGCACGGCGCGTTCGGCCAGCGCGGCGAGTTCGGCGGGCAGCTCGGACATGCGCCGATTCTGGCATGCGGCCCCATGCGCGATGCCCGTGCATGACCGGAAACAAAACGGCCGCCCCAAGGGCGGCCGTCGCGTGCTTGCGATCGCCTTACAGCTGCACGGCGCGCGCTGCGTTGACGCGGCCACTGCCATAGGCCGGATCCGCGCCCGGCTTGCCGAGGTCGTCGGCGCTGGCGCGCAGGATGCGCTCCACTTCCGCCGGCGCCATCTTGCCGTGCTTGCCGATGATCAGCGCGGCGACGCCGGCGACATGCGGTGCGGCCATGCTGGTGCCGGCGGCCCAGCTGTAGGACGAACCACCGGCCGCCGAATAGCCGCCCGGCGCGAACACGAGGTCGAACACCCAGCACGGCCGGGTGATGCGCGCCATCGTGCAGTTCTCCTGGCCCGGATAGGCGGCGTCGCCGCCGGGGCCCGCGAAATCGATCGCCGAGGTGCCGTAGTTGGAATAGCTCGCGAGGTTGTCGAGGAAGGTAGACGCCGGCGCCTTCGCCCAGCCGATCGGCGCGGTCGCCGAGATCGACAGCACGTTGGGCAGTTCGGCCGGGAAGGCCTTGAGGTTGGCGACGTAACAGCTGCCGTTGCTGTCGCAGATCTTGACGCCGCTCATGTGGTCGAGGTCGAAGCCGTCGTTGCCGGCCGCGACGATGGTGAGCGCGTTGCGCGCGCGCGCGTAGTCGACCGCGCGCTTGGTCGCGTTGACGAGTTCGGACACGTCGTTGGCGCCCTTGCCGTTGACCGGCAGGCCGCCGTGCACGCCCAGGCTCATGTTGATCACGTCGGCGCCGTGGTCGGCGGCGTACACGATGCCCTGGATGATCGCGGCGAAGCTGCCGCCACCGGTGGTTTCCGACAGCACCTTGACCGCGAGGATCTTCGCGGCCGGCGCGACGCCGATCGTGCCGATGCCGTTGTCGGCGGCGGCGATGATGCCGGCGACATGGCTGCCGTGGTTGAAGACGCCGTTGTGGCTCAGGCACACGCCTTCGCCGGGCACGAAGGAAGCCGAGTCGGGCAGGATCTGGCTGGCGAGGTCGACGTGGCGGCAGGCGATGCCCGCGTCCAGCACGGCCACCGTCGCGCCCGCGCCGCGATAGCCCTGGTTCCAGGCGCCCGCGACGTCGATCGCCTGCGCGCCCCACTGCAGGTTGAAGAAGGCGTCGTTGTCGCCGGACGCCGGCGGGTTGGCGTAGTCGGGCTCGACGCCGCCGGTCGCTTCGGGGTCCTCGGACTGGAAGGCGTAGTCGTACACCGCTGAACGCACGCCCGGGGCCCGGGCGGCGCGGTCGGCGAAGCCGGTGTCGGCAGACTCGACCACCGCCACGCCGATCTGCGGCAGGCGGGCGGTGATGGTGCCGCCGGCTGCCTCGATCCGGTGCGCGAGGCTGCTGTCGAAGGACAGCGTCTTCGACGTGACGATGTAGGTCGCCGCGTGGGCGGTGGAAACGGAGGCGAACGAAGCGAGGGCGATCGTGATCGCCCTGGTGAGCGTGTGCATCGGGGGTCCCCTGTGGTGTGCAGTCAAAAACCGTGCGTCTTGTCACGGTTTGGCCGCAGTGGACCACACTATCCGGGGGCGAGGCTCGCTGCACTGCAGCACCGTGCAGGCGACCGTCGGCTCGTCGGGCAAACAAAAAGCCCGCCCCGGACGAACCGGTTGCGGGCCTGCTCCCTCCCCCACGTCGGGATGCACGCTCATCGTGAAGGACTCGTGAGCATGGATGCACGCTGCAATGCAGCACGCAGCTGACCGGTTCAGCGCGGTCGCGGCCCGCGGTGCAGGTCGCGCAGGATCTCGCGCGCGGCGTTGCGTCCTGGCAGGCCGCTGACGCCGCCCCCCGGATGCGTGCCGGCGCCGCACAGGTAGAGGCCGGGCAACGCGCCGCGATAGTTGCCCTGGCCGAGCAGCGGGCGCGCGCTGAACAGCTGGTCGAGGCCGAGCGCGCCGTGGAAGATGTCGCCGCCGACCAGGCCGAATTCGCGCTCGAGGTCGAGCGGCGACAGCGCGCGCCAGCCGAGCACGCTGCGGCGGAAATTCGGCGCGACCGCGTCGACGGTATCGAGCATCAGCCCGGCGACCGCGTCGCGGTGCGCATCCCAACCGCCGTCTTCCAGCACCGGATTGACGTGCTGGCAGAACAGGCTCGCCACGTGCTGGCCGGGCGACGCGAGCCGGCTGTCGCCCAGCGTGTCGTCGAGCGTGGAGGAGATCACCAGCTCGACGATCGGCGCGCGCGCCCAGCCCGGGTTGTGCGCGCGCGATTTCGCGTCGAAGTACGCCTGCTCGAAATACCTCAGCGACGGCCCGACGAGGATGCCGGCCTGGTGGTGCGGCTGCAGCTGCGTACCGGGCGCCGCGGAAAAGTCCGGCAATTCCGACAGCGCGACGTTCATGCGGAAGGTGCCGGAGCCGCAACGGTAGCGGTCGATGCGGGCGACGGTGTCGTCGTCGAGCGCCGGGCGCGGCACGAGGCGCTGGTACAGCAGCTTCGGATTGACGTTCGCGACCACCGTGCGCGCGCGCAGCGTGCGGCCGTCGCGCAGGCGCACGCCGGCGGCGCGCCCGCCTTCCACCAGCACTTCCTCGACCGCCGCACCGGTTTCCAGCACGACGCCGCGCGCGCGGCATTCGGCTGCGATCGCGTCGCTGATCGCGCCCATGCCGCCGATCGCGTGGCCCCAGGCGCCGACCTTGCCGTTGACCTCGCCGAACACGTGGTGCAGCAGCACGTAGGCCGAGCCCGGCGTGTAGGGACTCGCGAAATTGCCGACCACCGCGTCCCAGCCCCGCACCGCCTTCAGCGGCTCGCCCTCGAACCAGTGGTCGAGCAGCTCGCCC
>JABFWF010000158.1 GCA_013362405.1 Lysobacter sp.
GCAAGATCACCTGCACCCTGGCGTCACTGCACCTCACGCCCAACGAGGCGGCGGGACGCGGGCTGGTGGCCGAGGGCGTTCCCGCCGAACGCATCGTCGTCATCGGCAACACCGCGGTCGATACGCTGCGCGCCGCCACCGCGCGCATGCGCGAGGATGCATCGCTGCAGGTCGAGCTCAACGAGCGGCTCTCCTTCCTGCGCGGTGGCAGTCCGCTGCTGATGGTCGCCGACCCGCGCACCACGAGCCGCGGCTTCGAGGCGCTCGGCCGGGCACTGCGCCGGCTGGCCGCGTCGCGGCCGGAACTCGACATCGTGTACACCGCCGACGCCGGCGCCGAGGCCGGGCCGATGGGCGAGCTGCTGCGCACCGATCCCAACATCCACCCCGTGCCGCGCACGGACGTCCTGGCGTATGCCTACCTGCTCGGACGCGCGCACCTGGTGGTGGCCGCCAGCGGCGAGACCGCGGCGGACCTCGTCGCCCTGCGGCGGCCGGTGCTGCTGGTGCAGGGCGATGGCCTGCATGCATCCGATGCCACCGGGGTGCGCCAGGTCGCCATCCAGGAAGACGCCATCGTCGCGGAAATCGCGCGCCTGCTCGCCGATCCGCAGGCCCGCGAAGCACTGAACCTGTCTACACACGGCACTGACAGCGCTCCGTGCAAACGTGTCGCCGAAACGCTGGCGAGCCTGAAGGAAGGGGTGCCGATGCCCGGTCCGCAGACCGTGCCGGCGGACCTGCCGCTGTGTCCCGCCGTCGAGGACCTTCGCGAAGCTTCATGACGCGCCGTTCCGCAACGCCAACGCATTCCCACGCACCCACGACGCCCCGTCACCGGCGGCGCCACCGACACCCTATCTCCTCAACGAGGTGAGCGACCCATGGCCACGCACCTGACTCCCAAGCTCGCGACCTACTCGCCGTCGGCGACGGCGTACGCCGCGTCTCCGCGCCACGAGGAGATCGACCTGCACGCGCTGGTCTCCATGCTCGGCGACCACAAGAAGCTGATCCTGATCGGCACCGCCCTGTTCTGCCTCGCGAGCATCCTCTATTGCGTGCTCGCGACGCCGAAGTACGAGGCGGACGCGATCGTGCAGGTCGAACGCAAGACGCCCACCGTGCCGGGCCTGCCGACCGACCTTGCGTCCGACGCGGAGATGACGGGCGAATCGCCGGCCAACACCGAGATCCAGCTGCTGACCTCGCGCCAGGTGCTGGGGCAGGCGGCCGATGTGCTGCACCTGGACATCCAGGCCAAGCCCAAGCACTTCCCGGTGATCGGCGAATTCGTCTCGCGCGAACTCGCGCCGGATTCTCCCACTGCCGTCGCCTCGCCGTGGTTCGGCCTGTCGAGCTACGGCTGGGGCGGCGAAAAGGTCGACATCGCGAGCCTGCAGGTGCCCGACGAACTGGTCGGCCTGCCACTCACGCTGGCCGCGGGCGAAAACGGCCACTACACGCTCGCCGACGACGACGGCAACACGCTGGTGCAGGGCGTGGTGGGGGCGCAGGCCAGCGGTAATGGCGTGCATATGCGGGTGGCGTCGCTGCAGGCGAACCCCGGGATGCGCTTCGAGGTGACCAAGCTCAACACGCTCGACATCCTCGACCAGCTCAGGAAGGACGTCAGCGCGACCGAGCAGGGACGCGATTCCGGCGTGATCGCGCTGTCCTACGACAACAACGACCCGGTGCTGGCGCGCCAGGTGCTCGAGCAGATCACCAGCGCCTACGTGCACCAGAACGTGGCGCGCAATTCGGCCGAGGCCGCCAAGCGCCTCGAGTTCGTCAAGGCCCAGTTGCCGAAGGTGCGCGACGAGCTGGCGAAGGCGCAGGCCGCGCTGAACGCCTTCCAGACGCGCACGCAGACCATGGACGTGGACGTGCAGAACAAGGCGCTGCTCGACCAGAGCGTCGCCATCGACACCTCGATCCGCCAGCTGCGCATGCAGCAGTCCGACCTCGCCGCGCGCTTCACCCCGCAGCACCCGCAGTACCGCGCGCTGCTTGCGCAGATCGGCGAGTTCGAGCGCGAGAAGGGCGCGCTGCAGGGCCAGTTGCGCCAGCTGCCGGATACCCAGCAGGGCCTGTTCCGGCTGACCCGCGACGTCGACGTCACCAACCAGACCTACCGCAACCTGATGGACCAGGCGCAGCAGCTCGACATCGCCCGCGCCAGCGCGATCGGCAACGCGCGCGTCGTCGATCCCTCCGCGGTCAACCTGGACGATCCGGCGTGGCCGAAGCCGCTGCTGGTCGTGATCGGCGGCACTTTCCTCGGTGCGCTGTTGATGATCGTGTTCGTGATGCTCCGGCAGAACCTCAACCGCGGCGTCGAGGATCCGGTCGACATCGAGCTGCTCGGCCTGCCGGTGTACGCGTCGATCCCGTACAGCGAGCGCGGCCGCGAGATCACCACGCGTCCCGCGCGCCAGGTCGGCGACCAGCGCCTGCTCGCCCTGAACGCGCCGACGGACCTGGCGATGGAAGCGCTGCGCAGCCTGCGCACGAGCCTGCACTTCGCCCGCTTCAAGACCAAGAACAACCTGCTGATGATCACCGCGCCGAGCCCGAACGTCGGCAAGACCTTCGTGTGCGCCAACCTCGCGGTCACCATCGCGCAGGCCGGCCAGCGCGTGCTGCTGGTCGACGCCGACATGCGCCGCGGCACGCTGCACCATGCGCTCGGCGTGCGTTCCGAAAACGGCCTGTCGGAACTCATCTCCGGCCAGATTTCGCTGGACGACGCGATCCGCCGCGTACCGGGTGCCGAGAACCTCGCCTTCATCTCGCGCGGCGACGTGCCGCCGAACCCGTCCGAGCTGCTGATGAGCCCGAGCTTCGGGCGCCTGCTCGAACAGCTGGCGCCGCGCTACGACATCGTGGTGATCGACACGCCGCCGGTGCTGGCGGTGACCGATGCCGCGGTCATCGGCCACCAGACCGGTACGTGCCTCATGGTGGTGCGCTTCGGCCTTAACCAGCAGCGCGAGATCGCACTGGCCAAGCAGCGCCTGGAGCAGAACGGGGTGGAGGTGAAGGGCGCGATCTTCAACGGCGTGCAGAAGCGCTCCGGTGGCCATTACGCCTACACCTACTACGAATACCTCCCGGCCAAGAACACGGCGGCCATGCACTGATCCATGAGCGTCGCCTACCTGAGCGCAAGCACCCCCTTGTCCCAACCCGTCGAAGACAACCCATCCACCGGCGCGCAACGCCAGACAGGCCCTGAGGGCAGGCCCATGCAGATCACCATGTCGCCGTATTACGGAAAGCCGGATTTCTCGGCGCTCACCGGCAACCGTGCCTGCCGCGAGCAGATCGACCTGGTATCGGTGGCGGACATCCTGCGCAACGCAGCGGTGTTCCCGCCGCATTCGATCTTCGAGGGCCTGAAGATGGCGACGTTCGGCTTCGACCCGGCCGACGACATGTGCGGCACGCCGCAGTTCAAGTTCCGCTTCCGCGAATCGGAGAAGGCGACCGAACTGGACGGCGTCGAACGCGACTGGGTCGCCACGTACCACCAGCTGCTGTGCGCCGCGGTGGAGCGCGCCTGCGCCGAATCACGGGCGCCGTGGCTGCTGCAGAGCGGCGGCAAGGATTCCACCTCGCTGGCGATCGCCATCGCCGACGCGCGGCCGGACACCGCCTGCATCACCTACCTCGGCGGGCGCGAGGAGAACGAGGTGGAATCCGCGCGGCAGGTCGCGCGCACCCTCGGCCTGCGCCATGAAGCGCTGGTGTGCAATCCCGGCCGCGCCTACGACCGCTACCTGAAGATCGTCGACCGCATGCCGCTGCTCAGCGCCGACTTCGCGCTGCTGTCCTACGTGGACCTCGGCACCGAGATCGCCGCCCAGGGCGGCGATGGCATGATCGACGGCCAAGGATCGGACAACTA
>JABFWF010000133.1 GCA_013362405.1 Lysobacter sp.
GGCCTCGGCGCACGTGCGCGTGTCGGCGTCGTCCAGGCGCGCGCACAGCTCGCGCGTGGCGTCGTCGTCCTCGCGGCATTCGATCGCCACCGCGCCCTGCGCCGGCGCCGGCAACCAGTGCGGCGCCTGCAGGCGGTCGCGGATGCGCTCGTCGAAACCCAGTCGCTGCAACCCTGCGCAGGCCAGCACGATCGCGTCGTACTCACCTGCATCCAGCTTCGCCAGGCGCGTGTTGACGTTGCCGCGCAGGTCGGCCAGTTGCAGGTCGGGGCGCAGTGCTCGCAACTGCGCCTGGCGGCGCAGCGACGAAGTGCCCACGCGCGCGCCGTGCGGCAGCGCGGCGACGTTCGCGAAGCGGTTGCTGACGAAGGCATCGGCGTAATCGGCGCGCGTCAGGATCGCCGGCAGCGCGAAGCCCGGCTCCAGTTCCATCGGCACGTCCTTGAGCGAATGCACGGCGCAGTCGGCTTCGCCGCGCAGCATCGCCAGCTCCAGCTCCTTCAGGAACAGGCCCTTGCCGCCAATGGCCGCCAGCGAGCGGTCCAGCACCTCATCGCCGCGCGTGCTCATCGGCACCAGTTCCACCGTCAGGCCGGGGTGCGTTTCGCGCAGGCGGTCGGCGACGTGCTCGCTCTGCCACAGGGCGAGCGGACTTTTGCGGGTGGCGATGCGGAGCGTCTTCATGGCGGCATTATCGCGGAAAGGCGCGAGGGCAGGCTGCCGCAACGGTGTGGGCCGGCGTTTGTGGCGTCGTAGCGCGGCTAAGCGATGTGCACCCGGGAAACCACTGCGACCATGCCTGCAACCCGGGTGCGCTTCGCTTACCCGGGCTACAAAGGCATCGTCACAGGTGCTTCAGGGTTTCCTTCAGCCCCGCCACGCAGCGCCGGCTGACTTCCAGCGGCGCCTTGCCATGCCGCAGCACGGCCTGCACATGACCGTCCGGCGCGCGGCGCAGTTCGACGATCTCGTGCCGCGCCACCAGGCAGTTCCGGTGGATGCGCACGAAGCGCTCGCCGAACTCGTCTTCCAGCGACTTCAGCGATTCCTCGATGAGGTCCTCGCCGCGCGCGTGGTGCACGACGACGTACTTCTCCTCCGCGTGGAGGTAGTGCACGTCCTCGATGGGGATCAGCCGCAGGCTGCCGCGCAGGCGCGCACAGAGGTGGCTGCGGCGCTGCCCGACGGGCCCGCCGACGCCGTTGTCGCCGCCCTTCTCCCGGCCAGCGGCGAAGGTGCGCACGCGTTCCAGCGCGGCAGCCAGGCGCTCGGCGCGCACGGGCTTGACGAGGTAGTCGATCGCCTCGGCCTCGAACGCCGACAACGCATGCGCGTCGTACGCCGTGCAGAACACCACCGCCGGGCGCGGATCGAACGCCGCCAGATGACGCGCGGCTTCCAGGCCGTCGATGCCGGGCATCGCGATATCCAGCAGCACCAGGTCCGGACGGTGTTCGGCACACGCGTGCAGCGCATGCTGGCCATCGGCCGCCTCGGCGACGACTTCGACACCGCGTTGTTCGGCCAACAGTCCGCGCAGGCGCTCGCGCGCTAGCGGTTCGTCATCGGCGATCACTACCCTCATCGGCGCCTCCATCCCCCAGGCCGGCACAGCCGTATGGGGGGAGGATAGCCCCGGGCGGGGCCGGCTACCAATCGTCGGCAGTCAGAGCCTGTCTACGGTCTCCGCATGGCCCGCGCCGGGACTGTGGGTCTGCAGGGCCAGGAAGAGCGAGGGAGCGTATGTCCATACGCGACCGAGCGATGACGCCGCACTGCGGACCCACAGCCCCGGCCCTCCGGGTTACTCCGCAGCGGCCGCCATGCGCCGCCGCGCGCCTTGACCTTGCAATCAGCAAGGCGCGGCGGCGCGCGACAACCCCTGACAGCCGCTGCGGAGCAACGCTGGCCATGCGGAGACCGTAGACAGGCTCTTAGCCGGCAAAGCGCCGGGAAAGCCAGTCGCCGAGGTCGCCGATCTCCTCCGCGCAAACCTGATGCGCCATGGGGTAGTCGTGCCATTCCAGGTCGAACCCCATGGCCTTCATGGCTTGAGAACTGCGCAAGCCGATGGCCGCCGGCACCACCGGGTCGAACTGGCCGTGCGCCATGAACAACGGCTGCGACGTCGCCGCGGCCTGCAGCGCGGCGGCGGCCCGTGAAGGCGCTTCGGGCAGGTAGGTCGACAGGCCGGCCAGGCCGGCCAGTGGCACGCGTCGGCGCAGGCCCGCCGACAGCGCGATCGCGCCGCCCTGCGAGAAGCCCACCAGCACGATGCGCTCGGCCGGGATACCACGTTCGTTCTCGCGCGCGATCAGCGCCTCGACCTGCGCGACCGACTCGGCGACACCCGCCTCGTCGGCGCGGCTCTTCGCCGCATCGTCATGCAGCGCGTCGAAATCGAAATGCACGATGTCGTACCAGGCGCGCATGCGCATGCCGTTGTTGATCGTCACCGGACGCACCGGCGCATGCGGGAACACGAAGCGCAGGGCCGGCCAGTCGCGGCGGACCAGTTCGGGGACGATCGGCGCGAAATCGTGGCCATCCGCGCCCAGGCCATGCAGCCAGAGCACGGTCCAGGCCGGGGACGGGCCGGTTTCGAATTCGACGGTTTCCAGCAGCGGGGCGGTGGTATTCATGCCGGCATTGTCGCCGCTGCGCGACGGCGCGCCAATCAGCTGCGCGGTTCCGGCGGAAGTTCGAACTTCAACGTGCGCGTGGTGCTCACGCGACGCGTCGTCGCCTCGAACTGCCAGCGCGCGGCGGCGGCAAGCGCGGCCTGTTCGAACAGACCTTCCGGCTGCGCCGACACGGCACGCACGTCGGTGACGCTGCCATCGGGCTGGATGGTGAAGGCGTCCTGCACGCTGCCTTCGATGCGGCGGTTGCGCGCGGCCAGCGGATAGCGCGGGGCGGCATCGTGAAGCAGGCGCGGCAAGGCGGTCGGCGCAGGTTCCGTGTGCGCCACCGGTGTCGGCGGTGCGGTTTCCTTCGGCGCCGCGGACTCCGGTGCCAGAGGCGGCGTGGCGGCGGCCGGTGCCGGTGCCGGCAACGGCGCGGTGGGCGGTGCGTTGCGTGCGAGCGCGGGCGCCGGACTCGGAGTCGGAGTCGGAGTGATGGGCGCCACGACGGGCCTTGCGGCTTCGACAGTGCGTGCGCCTTCGTCGCGGTCGGCGCGCTCCTGCGCCACGCGCAGCGATTCACGCAATCGTGGCAAGGCGGGCGCGTGCATATCCATCCGCGCGAGCAGGCCGATCAGGCGCCGCGCTTCGTCCAGCTGCTGCTGAGTCAGCGCCTGCTCGGTGGCGATCAGCACGTAAGGCTGCAGTTCGGCCAGTGCTGCGGCGACGCCCGCATCGGGCTCGCGTTCGCGCAGGGCAAGGTAGTACTCCACCGCGTTGTTGCCGGCAGGCGTGTGCAGGCGCTGTTCGCGCAGTGCCGCCTCCGCACGCGCGCGCAGCGGCTGGGCTTCCATCTGCTCCAGCACGGGCTCCGGCAGCGCCGTTTCGACCGCAGCCGAAGCGTCCTGCGCCGCCACGGGCGCACGCGCGCCCTCGCATCCGGCCAGCGCCAACACCAGTAAACCCGCACCCGCCAGACCCGCCCACCGCATCGCGCATCCCCTGCAAAAAGCCGGCACAGGCTAGGCAGTGCATGTGACGGCAATGCGGCAAGGCCTCGCTGGTGGCGGCCCGGGAAGCAGCGCAATTGTGTATCGCCACGTCCGGCACGTACCCTTGCCCACATGCTTCGCCTGCGCGCCCTCGTCATCGTCCAGTGCCTGATGCTCGGCCTGTTGCTGGCCGGGCTGGCGATCAAGCCTGCGCTGGCGGCGAGCGAGGACATGCATGACCTGGTCGCGCATGCCACGCTGTCCGACGGCGGCAACGCGCACG
>JABFWF010000233.1 GCA_013362405.1 Lysobacter sp.
TTCTCCTCGGGTGGATTCAATGCACGCGCAGCTGGTCGACCAGCTGGCGGGCGATGCGCAGGGTATCGTCGCGGCTCTTGCCGGTGACGCGATAGCGGCCATCGACGATCAGCGTTGGCGTGCCCGCGATCCCGCTGCGCAGGGCGAAATCGTGCGCGGCCTGCACGCGGCGGTCGGTGGCGGGCGCCACCATCGCCGCGCGCATCTTCGCCGCGTCGAGGCCATGGTCGCCGAACCAGGTGGCGAGTTCGTCGACGGTCGCATTGCGCGCCAGCGTGCCGTCGACGTGCACCGCCGCGTACAGCGGCTGGTGCAGGCGCGGCAGCGCGCGCGCGTCGAGCGCGGCGAAATAGGCCCGTGCGAAGGCGTCCTCGTTGAACGCGGCCGGCACGTAGACGAAGCGCACGTCCTTCGGCAGCGTCGCCTCCCAGGCCTCCAGCGCCGGCTGGAACTCGAAGCAGTGCGGGCACCACCAGGCAAACACCTCGGCGACCTCGACCTCGCCCGGCTTGTGCGGCGCATACGGCTGGCCGCCGTCGATGGCGACATAGTCGACGCCTTCGACGGGCGCCATCGGCGCGGCGGCGAAGGTCGCGACGGGCAGCAGCAGGGCGAGCAGCACGAACAGCGTCTTCTTCATCTGGATTTCCGGCATCCGGACAAAAAGACGCCGGCCGAGGGAGTCTGGCCGGCGCACTGATTCAAGGGTTGTGAACGCGGGGTCGGACCACGCGTCCAGCCCGAAGTTCATTTCGCCGGCGTCGCGGCCTTCTGGGCCTTGGCGTCGGCGGGAGTCGCGGCGGTCGTCGGCGCGACCGGCTGGCTCTTCAGCGTGGCGACCTGCGCGGCCGAAGCTTCCTCGCTGCGCGGGTGCAGGCCCTGCAGGTAGCTGGCCAGCGACTGGATCTCCTGGTCGGTCAGCGACTTGGCGACCGTGGCCATGATGTCCCAGTTGTGGTGGTCGCTGAGGTTGCTGGTGCCGGCGCGGTATTCCTGCAGGCGGCGGGCGACGTAGGCGGACTGCTGGCCGGCGAGGTGCGGATAGGCCGGGCCCGGGTTGCCGGCGCCGGTGGGGCCGTGGCAGGCCATGCAGGCCGGGATGCCGCGGCTGGCGTCACCGGCGCGGAACAGCTTCTCGCCGGCTTCGTAGAACTTCATGCCCTTGTAGGGGCCCTCGGCGATCGCGCTGTCGTCGGCGATGCCGGCGCCGGCCTTCTGCTGCGAGAAGTACGCGCCGATGTCGCGCATGTCCTGCGCCGACAGCGGTGCCGCCATCGGCTGCATCACCGCGGCCATGCCGGTGTTGCGCTCGCCGCTCTTGAACAGCGCGAGCTGGGCGGCGATGTAGCGCTCGGGCATGCCGGCCAGGCGCGGATACTGCGAATCGCTCGGGTTGCCGTCGAGGCCGTGGCAGGCCGCGCACGCGCCGGCCTTCGTGGCGCCGGCCTTGGCGTCGCCCCAGTGCGCCTTCGCCAGGTCCGCGACGGCCGACGCGCCGATCGGCGCAGGCTGCGCCGCCGTCTTCTCCGGCAGCGGCGTGACGGTGGTCTGGGCGTAGGCCGCGGCGGCCACCGCGAGGGCGGCGAGGGCGGCGAAACCGTCGGCGCGGACGTGGCGCATGCAACGAACTCCGGGAAGAGGCGGTGCGCGCCGGCCAGCGGCGCGTGCGGCCGCGACGGCCGCATAGACGCCGAATTATCGATGGCGCGGCCGGGCACGGTCAAACCGCGCGGTGTCGGATGGCATGCCGATGCACCGCCTGCCATCCGGGATGCGAGCGCCTGCGCTTGCCTGCGATCGAGGGAAGGACAGGAAAAACAGTTCCACCGCCGCACCTCGGCGACACGCCGGGACGACGCCGAAAAAATCGCGAAAGCCCGGACGGCGAACTGCGCATGCGATCCTAGTGCCATGCCCGCCGCCCCCAACCCGCTCGCCCGCGCCCGCTACCTGCTGGCCGCGCACACCGCCCGCCAGCTGCCGCCCGACGGCGGCGCCGAGGTGGCCTTCGCCGGTCGCTCCAACGCGGGCAAGTCGAGCGCGCTCAACGCGCTGTGCCAGCAGAACGCGCTCGCCCGCGTGTCGAAGACGCCCGGGCGCACGCAGCAGCTGGTGTTCTTCGAAGTCGAACCGCAGCGCTACCTCGTCGACTTGCCGGGCTACGGCTACGCGAAGGTGCCGCAGGACCTGCAGGCGCACTGGCAGGCCTTCCTCGACGGCTACTTCGGCAGCCGCATGGCGCTGCGCGGCCTCGTCGTGGTGATGGACATCCGCCACCCGCTCAAGGACTACGACCGGCAGATGCTCGCGTATGCCGTGCAGCGCGGGCTGCCCGCGCACGCGCTGCTGACCAAGGCCGACAAGCTCGGCCGCGGCCAGCAGGCGCAGTCGCTGCAGGCGGTGCGGCGCGACCTGTCGAACACCTATGGCGACACGGTGAGCGTGCAGGCGTTCTCGGGCGAGTCGAAGCAGGGCGTCGACGAGGCGCGCGCGGTGGTCGCCGGCTGGCTCGGGCTCTGAACCAGCGCGGCCAGCGCAACGCCGGAGCTTCCACCCACGCGCGCTAGACCGACACGTGGAACAGGCGGCCGACCAGCGCCGCCGCCGCCATCGCCAGCGCGCCCCAGAACACCACCCGCGTCGCGCCGCGCAGCACCGGCGCGCCGCCCACCCGCGCGGCGAGTCCACCGGACACGCTGAGCGCAACCAGCGTGATCGCGATCGTCGTCGTCTCGACCCGCGAAGCCGGCGCCAGCAGCACCGCGAGGATCGGCAGCGCCGAGCCCGCCGCGAACGCTACCGCCGACGCCCCTGCTGCCTGCAACGGCCGCGCGCGCAGCGTCTCGGTGATGCCGAGCTCGTCGCGCGCGTGGCTGGCGAGCGCGTCGTGCGCGGTCAGTTGCAGCGCGACCTCGCGCGCCAGCTCCGGCGTCAGTCCGCGCCGTGCATAGATGTGGGTGAGTTCGGCGAGTTCGCTTTCCGGCTGCTCGGCGAGCTCGCGGCGTTCCTTGGCGAGATCGGCATGCTCGGTGTCGGCCTGCGACTGCACCGACACGTATTCGCCGGCCGCCATCGACATCGCGCCGGCGACCATGCCGGCCACGCCGCTGGCCAGGACGGCCGCGGCGCCTGCTCCGCTCGCCGCCACGCCGACCACCAGCCCGGCGACCGACACGATGCCGTCGTTGGCGCCGAGCACGGCGGCGCGCAGCCAGCCGGCGTGGGCCGAACGGTGGTCCTCGTGGTGCCATCGGCGCATCGACTGCCTCCGGTGCGGTCGCCCGCGATTGTGCGTGATCCGGCGCGCCACCGCCGCCATCCCGGCGATGGAACGCTGGCGCGGCATGGCCGGTTGCAATGCCATGTACACGACACGGCTATAGTCTCCCGCTTGCACCGCGCAGCGCTGCAGCCCACGGAAGGATGTCGATGTCGAGTCCGAGCAATGTCGCCGAAACGCCGATCACCGACCGCCGCACGCTGGTCGAATACCTCGCCTCGGGCGCGCGCCCGGAAGGCGACTGGCGCATCGGCACCGAGCACGAGAAGTTCGGTTTCCGCCTGGACGACCTGCGCCCACCGGCGTTCGATGGCGAACGCGGCATCGAGGCGCTGTTGACCGGGCTGACGCGCTTCGGCTGGACACAGGTCGAAGAGCATGGACGCACGATCGCGCTGCTGCGCGACGGCGCGTCGGTGACGCTGGAGCCCGCCGGCCAGGTCGAACTGTCCGGCGCGCCGCTGGAAACCATCCATGGCACCTGTTGCGAAGTGGACAAGCACCTGCGCGAGGTGAAAACCGTCGCCGATGAACTTGGCCTGGGTTTCCTCGGCATGGGGTTCCAGCCGAAGTGGCGACGCGACG
>JABFWF010000245.1 GCA_013362405.1 Lysobacter sp.
GGGCGTCGCGATTGGGATTGCGGCTGAGCAGCACGCCGGCGAAGAGCAGCACGCCGAGTGCGGCGACGATCGCCAGCGGAACCCAGCGCATCGTGGATTTGCGCGCTGCGCTGTCGGGCGTATCGCTCATCGTGCGGGCTCCGGAGTCGGTTCGGTCGCGGTGATGGTCGCAGTGCGTGCTTCGGCCACGCGGCGGAAACGCCGATCGGTCGCCGTGACGAACCCACCCAGCATCATCAGCAGCGCGCCGGCCCAGATCCACCGCACGAACGGCTTGATGTGCACGCGCAGCGCCCACGCATCGTTGCCGAGCGGCTCGCCCAGCGCGACGTAGAGGTCACGCGTGACGCCGCGCGCGATCGCGGCTTCGGTCATGACCTGGCCGCCGCTCGCGTAGGCGCGCTTTTCGGGATGCATGACGGTAAGCGGTCGGCCGTTCTCGACGACGGTGACGGTGCCGCGGTCGGCTTCGTAGTTCGGTCCCTGAGAATGCGTTGCGCCTTCGAAGCGGAAGGAATAACGGCCCAGTTCCACCGTCTGCCCCGGCGCGACGGCGAGCTCGCGCTGCGTCGTCAGGCCTTCAGTCAGCAGCGCGCCGACGAGGAACACCGCGACGCCGAAATGCGCGAGCGTCATGCCGAGCATTTCGGCGGTGAAGCGCTGGCCGGTGGTCTGGCTGCGCACGCGCGTCCACACGAAGCGCGCCGTGCCGAACAGCACCCACGCCGCGCCGAGCACGCCGGCGGCGACCTTCAACGGCCCCTGCGGCGCCATGAAATACGCGATCGCCGCGAGCGCGACCGCCAAGGCTGCCCATGGAAGCAGCATCGCCAGCGGCTTGGACGGCTGTTCGCGCTGCCAGCGCGTGATCGGGCCCAACGGCAGCAGCAGCACGAGCGGCGCCATCAGCAGCACGAACATCAGCGCGAAATACGGCGGGCCGACGGAGATCTTGCCCAGTTTGAGCGCGTCGGCGAGCAGCGGATAGAGCGTGCCGAGCAGCACCATCGCGCAGGCGGTCGACAGCAGCAGGTTGTTGGCCAGCAGCAGTGTTTCGCGCGAGAACAGTTCGAACGGCTTGCCGGCGTCCTCCGACGAAGGCGCCTTCAGCGCGTACAGCAGGAGCGATCCGCCGACGACGATGCCGAGGAAGATCAGGATGAACAGTCCGCGTGCCGGATCGGCTGCAAACGCGTGCACGCTGGTCAGCACGCCGGAACGCACCAGGAACGTGCCCAGCAGCGAGAGCGAGAACGTGGCGATCGCCAGCAGCAGCGTCCACCCGCGGAAGCTGCCGCGCTTCTCGGTCACCGCCTGCGAATGCAGCAGCGCCGCGCCGGCGAGCCACGGCATGAAGCTCGCGTTTTCGACCGGATCCCAGAACCACCAGCCGCCCCAGCCGAGTTCGTAGTACGCCCACCACGAACCCAGTGCGATGCCGAGCGTCAGGAAGGCCCAGGCGACGTTCGTCCACGGACGCGTCCAGCGCAGCCAGCGCGCATCGACCTTGCCGTCGAGCAGGGCGGCGATGGCGAATGCGAACGGCACCGCGAAGCCCACGTAGCCCAGGTACAGCATCGGCGGATGGATGATCATCCCCGGGTCCTGCAGCAGCGGGTTGAGGTCGCGGCCTTCCGCCGCCGCGGGCAGCAGCCGCAGGAACGGATTGCTGGTGAAGATCAGGAACGCGAGGAAGCCCGCGCTCACCAGGCCCATGACGCCGAGGACGCGTGCGATGACGGTGTCGGGCAGGCTGCGCGAGAAGCGCGCGACCGCGCCGGTCCACGCGGCCAGGATCAGCGCCCACAGCAGCAGCGAGCCTTCGTGCGCGCCCCACACCGCGGTGTAGCGGTACATCAGCGGCAGCAGCGAATTGCTGTTCTCGGCGACGTACTGCAGCGAGAAATCCTGCGTCACGAAACCGTGCGTGAGGATGACGAACGCGAAGGCCACCAGCGCCAGTTGCGCGTAGGCCGCGGGACGCGCGACGGCCATCCACGGTGCGACGCCGCGCTGCGCGCCGGCCAGCGGCAACGCCGCCTGCAGCACCGACACCAGCAGCGCGAGGATCAGCGCGACCTGCCCGATCTCGCCCAGCACTTACTTGGCTTCCTGCGCCGCGCCGGCGGCGGGCGCGTTGACGTCGTGCTTCCTGTGCGCCATGCCCATCTTGTCGGCGACCTCCTTGGGCATGTAGTTCTCGTCGTGCTTGGCGAGGATTTCCTCGGCCACGAACACGTCGCCCTGCATGCGGCCAGTGGCGACGACGGCCTGCTTCTCGCGGAACAGGTCGGGAAGGATGCCGGTGTACTTCACCGGCATCTGCGCGTCGCCGTCGGTGACGCGGAAAGTGGCATCGAGCGAGCCCGGCGCGCGCTTGAACGAATCGGCCGCGACCATGCCGCCGAGGCGGAAACGCGCCTGTTCGCCGGCTTCGCCGCGCAGCACTTCGCTGGGCGTGTAGAGGTAGGCGATGTTGCGCTGCAGGGCCATCGCGACGAGCGTGGTGGCGATGCCGGCGGCCACGACCAGGGCGATGACCCAGAGCAGGCGGCGGCGACGGACGGGATTCATGCGGGAAGCGCTCTCGACAAAGGTTTCAGCTAGCGGGTCAGTTCGGCGTCGCGGCCCGGACGGGCGGCCTCGCGCGCGGCGCGCAGGCGTGCGCCGCGCAACTCGCGACGGATCTGCAGTTTCGTGCTGATGAAGTCCCAGCCCAGCACGATCACGAACACCGCGTAGGCGGCGATCACGTAGTTCTGATAGCTCATGCGCGGCGTCCTCCGGCCAGGTCAGCGACCCACGCCTTGCCGCTTTCGCGACGCAGGTTGTCGGCGCGCGCACGCGAGAGCAGCGCGCCGACGAACCACAGCTTGGTGCCGATGACCATCCAGATCAGCGGGGCGTACATCGACGGGTCCATCTTCGACTGGCCGAAGAGGTTGATCGTCTGGCCCTGGTGCAGCGAGTTCCACCACACCACCGAATAGCGGATGACCGGCAGCAGCGCGACGCCGACGATGGCCAGCAGGCCCGCGGCGCGTGCGGCGGCGCGGCGGTCGTCGATGGCGTTGTACAGGCCGATCACGCCCAGGTAGAGGAACAGCAGGATCAGTTCCGTCGTCAGGCGCGGGTCCCAGTCCCACCACGTGCCCCACATCGGCTTGCCCCAGATGGAGCCGGTGAGCAGGGTGATGAGGGTGAAGGCGGCGCCGATGGGCGCGCAGGCCATGGCGAGGATCTCGCACAGCTTGATGCGCCACACCAGCGCAATCGCCGCGTAGATCGCCATCAGGCCGAACACGGCCATGCTCATCCAGGCGCTGGGCACGTGGATGTAGAGGATGCGGAAGCTGTCGCCCTGCTGGTAATCGGCCGGCACCTGGAACAGCGCGCCGTACAGTCCCCACGCCATGACCAGCAGGCCCAGGCCGTAGCCCCAGGGCGCCCATCGCGCGGCGAAGCGGTCGAAGTACGGCGGTGAACCGAGTTTGTGGAACCAGCGGATGATCGGGTTCATCTGTTTCTCAGCCCGGTCCGACCGGACGGCCGGACAGTGGCGGTTGCGGCGGATTGTCGCGTCGGCCGGAAAGACGGCCCTTGATCTGGCTCAAGCTTGCGTGCGTCGTCCGTGACTCAACTCAGGGCGATGCGGATCGCGGCGGCCGCAGCCAGCGGGGCCAGGACCAGCGCCACCGCCAGTCCGGCGCCCAGCAGCAGCAACGCCCCGGTCGGATCCAGCCCCTGCGCCGAGGCAGCCACGCTGCCCGCGCCGAA
>JABFWF010000010.1 GCA_013362405.1 Lysobacter sp.
ACCCGGCCGGCACGCTCGGCCGCCGCCTGCTGCTGCACATCACCGACGTGATGCACGCCGGCGACCGGGTGCCGCGCGTGCGCGGCGAGGCGAGCCTGAGCGAGGCGCTGGTGGAGATGAGCCGCAAGCGCCTCGGCATGACCTCGGTGGTCGACGCCGACGGCCGCCTGCTCGGCCTGTTCACCGACGGCGATCTGCGCCGCACGCTCGACGACGCGCGGCTCGACCTGCGCGCGACGCCGATCAGCGCGGTGATGACGCGCACGCCGAAGACGATCGGCTCCGACGCGCTGGCGGTCGAGGCCGCGCAGCTGATGGAGGCCCACAAGATCAACGCGCTGGTCGTGGTGGACGCGGAGCGGCGCGTGGTCGGCGCGCTCAATATTCATGACCTGTTGCGGGCGCGGGTTGTCTGATCGCCCGGGCAATGGACGGAACCGCGATGCCACCCCTCACCCACCTCGACGGCGTCACCACCGACCTGCTTTCGCGCGCGGCCCGGGTACGGCTGGCGTGCTTCGACGTCGACGGCACGCTCACCGACGGCCGCCTCGTGTTCGACAGCGAGGGGCGCGAGCTCAAGGCCTTCCACGTGCGCGACGGCCAGGGGCTGGCACTGCTGCGGCAGGCGGGCATCGCGGTGGCGTTCGTCACCGCGCGCGGGGGCGACATCGCCGAACGGCGCGCGCGCGAACTCGGCGCGCAGGCCTGCGTGCAGGTCGGGGACAAGCTCGCCTGCGTGCGCGAACTCGCGCGGCAACGCGGTCTCGACCTCGACGCAGTCGCCTTCATGGGCGATGACCTCGCCGACCTCGGCGTGCTCAATGCCGCCGGCTTTGCCGTGGCGCCGGCGGACGCGCATCCCTGGATCGCCTCGCGGGTGCACTGGCGCACCCGCGCGCGCGGCGGCGAGGGCGCGGCGCGCGAGCTGTGCGACCTGCTGCTGGCCGCGCAGGGCCAGGCCGAAATCGCGCTCGCCCGGGTGCTGTCGCCATGAACTGGCGCACCGCGCTCACCCTGCTGTTGCTGCTCGGTGCGATCGCGACCGGCTGGTCGGTCTGGAACCACCGCGCGCGGCCGGCGAGCGCGGGCTCCGGTACCGCACGTTCGGACTACGTGCTGCACGACTTCGAACTGGTCGCCCTCGACGACCAGGGCCAGGAATCCTTCACCCTGCGCGCGCCGCTGCTGCAGGAGACCCCGGGCGCGCGCACGATGGACCTGGCGCAGCCGTTCTTCCTGCTGCCCGACGACGAAGGCCACTACTGGCAGGTGCGCGCGCGGACCGGTTGGGTCAGCGCGGCGCGCGACCAGATCCGCCTGGCCGGCGACGTGCGCGGCAGCAGTCCCGTGGAGGACGCACGCAACGTCGTCCTGCGCACCGAACAGCTGAGCGTGTTCCCCGACCGCCACCACGCCAGCTCGACCGCCGTCGTGACCGTCACCCAGCCCGGTTCTATACTGCGTGGCCGCGGTCTGGAGGTCGCCCTCGACACGCGGCGCTACGAACTCCTCTCGCAGGTGCGCTCCCGCTATGTCCCTCCGTCCCGCTAGCCTGACGCTGCTGGCCGTCGCTCTCGCCTTCGCCGGCAGCGCCGGCGCGCGTTCGACCGACCGCAACCAGCCGATGGATACCGAATCGGACCGCCAGAGCGGCACCTTCACCGGCGACAGCGTCAACGTCCTGTCCGGCAACGTGCACATCACCCAGGGGTCGCTGGACGTGCGCGCCGCGCGCGCCGAGATCACCATGCGCAACGGCGAGGCGGTGCGCGCGGTGCTCACCGGCGGGCCGGTGGTGCTGACCCAGCAGATGGACGACGGCACGCCGATGACCGCGCGCGCCTCCACCGTCGACTACGACCTCAAGGGCGAAACCGCGGTGCTGACCGGCAACGTGCAGATCCAGCAGCCGCGCGGCACGATGACCGGCGCGCGCGTGGTCTACGACCTCAAGTCCGGCGCGATCGAGAGTGGCGGCGGCGAAGGCGCGGGCCGCGTGCGCATGCACATCCTGCCGCGGACCACGACGGCGCCGGCGGCCGGCAAGGGCGCGCCCTGATGCTGGTCGCCGAGGGCCTGCGCAAGCGCTACCGCGCGCGCGAGGTGGTGCGCGACTTCGGCCTCACCCTGGATGCCGGCGAAGTCGTCGGCCTGCTCGGGCCGAACGGCGCCGGCAAGACCACCTGCTTCTACATGATCGTCGGCCTGGTGCCGGCCGACGCCGGCCGCATCGTGCTCGACGGCCGCGACATCACCGCCGATCCGATGTACAGCCGCGCCAAGCTCGGCGTCGGCTACCTGCCGCAGGAACCGTCGGTGTTCCGCAAGCTCAGCGTGGCCGACAACCTGCGCCTGGTGCTGGAGCTGCGCGACGATCTCGACGGCAAGGGCCGCGAGCGCGAACTCGAGAGCCTGATGGAGGAGCTGCAGGTCGCGCACGTCGCCGACCAGATCGGCGCCAGCCTGTCCGGCGGCGAGCGCCGGCGCGTGGAAATCGCCCGCGCGCTGGCGGCACGCCCGCGGCTGATGTTGCTGGACGAACCCTTCGCCGGCGTCGATCCGATTTCGGTCGGCGAAATCCAGCGCATCGTCCGCCACCTCAAGAACCGCGGCATCGGCGTCCTGATCACGGACCACAACGTGCGCGAAACCTTGGGCATTTGCGACCGCGCGTATATCCTCAGCGAAGGCGGCGTGCTCGCGCAGGGGGCTCCGGACGCGCTGCTGGCCAATCCCGACGTGCGCCGCGTCTACCTGGGCGAATCCTTCCGCCTCTAGCGCGATGCCGTCCCCGCCAGGACGTGCTGTTCGCCCCGATGAAAACCCGCCTGCAGACTTCGCTCGGCCAGCAGCTGGTGCTCACGCCCCAGCTGCGACAGGCGATCCACCTGCTGCAGCTGTCGGGCGCCGAGCTCGAGGCCGAGCTGGCCGAGGCGGTGGAAAGCAATCCGCTGCTGGACTGGGAGGAGCCCGCGCCGCTGGTCGCCCCGGCGGCCGAGTCCGCCGCGGACGCCTCCACCGAGCGCTCCGATGCCGGTGATGCCACCGGCGACTGGGAGCGCGAGGAAGCCTGGACGCCCGGCGGCGCGCCTCCCGACGACGAAGGTGGCGACGCCAGCGAGCGGGTGGTCGAGCCCGAGACCCTGCGCGACCACCTGCTGTGGCAGCTGCACCTGAGCCCGCTGCCCGTGCGCGATCGCCGCATCGGCATCGCCCTCGTCGATGCCATCGACGAGGACGGCTACCTGCGCGAACCGCTCGCGGCGATCCGCGAATCGCTGCGTCCGGAGCTCGAAGTGGGCGACGGGGAAATCGCCACCGTGCTGCACCAGCTGCAGCGCTTCGACCCGGTCGGCGTCGGCGCGCGCAACCTCGCCGAATGCCTGTCCCTGCAGCTGCAGGCGTTGCCCGCGGACGCGCCTGGCCGGCCGCTGGCGCAACGCATCGTGGATGCGCTGCTGGAACGGGTGCCGAAGATCGGCATCGACGGCGTGGCGACCGAACTTGGCTGCAGCCGCGAGGACGCCGACACCGCGCTGCAGTTGCTGCGCTCGCTCGATCCGCGCCCCGGCGCGCGCCTGGGCAGCCTGCCCAACGACACCTACGTCACCCCGGACTGCGTGGTCTACCGCCAGCACGGCGTGTGGCGGGTGGCGCTGGCCGGCGGCCACACGCCGCGCCTCACCATCCACCGCGGCTACGAGCAGATGATCGCGCGCGCCTGCAGCGCGGATGCCGGCTACCTGCGCGGGCGCCTGCAGGAAGCGCGCTGGCTGCTGAAGAACCTGGAGGCGCGTGGAGAGACCCTGCTCAAGGTGATGCGCTGCCTGGTGAAGCAGCAGGCCGGCTTCCTCGAGTTCGGCGAACAGGCGCTGCGTCCGCTGACCCTGCGCGAGGTCGCCGCCGAGGTCGGCCTGCACGAATCCACCGTCTCGCGCGCCGTGTCGCGCAAGTACGTGCGCACCCCGCGCGGCACCCTGTCCCTGCGCGCCTTCTTCGCCTCGGGCATCGAGACCGGCGGCGGCGGAGAGACCTCCAGCACCGCCATCCAGAGCATGATCCGCGCCCTGATCGACGCGGAGAATCCACGCAAGCCGTTGTCCGACGCCCGCCTGGCCGCCCTGCTCAAGGCCGGCGGCGTGCCGGTCGCCCGGCGCACCGTGGCAAAATACCGGGAAGCGATGAGCATCCCGTCCTCGCACGACCGGATCCGCATCGGCTGAACCGCAACGCCCGCATTCACCGTGGCCCACCCGCATCCGCGCGATGCTGTCGTTACCACGTACGAGGAGGACGCCGATGCGCATCGATACCTACGGCCAGCAGATCGAGATCACGCCCCCGCTGCGCGATTACGTGGATTCCAAGCTGGCCCGCCTGGAACGCCATTTCGACCACCGGCCGATCGAGCTCAAGGTCCAGCTGCGGGTCGACAAGCCCATGCACTGCGCCGAGGCCACGGTGAACCTGGCCGGCGGCCGCCTGCTGCACGCCGATGCCAGCGGGCCCGACATGTACGCCGCGATCGACCTGCTCGCCGACAAACTCGACCGCCTGCTGATGAAGCACAAGGAGAAGGTGGTCGACCACCACCGCGGCGAGAGTCCGGCCCGCAAGGGCGACTTCGCCTGACGCCCGCCACCCACGCATGCCCCTGTCCGAGCTGCTCAGCACCGACCGGATCGTGATCCTGGTCGAGCCGGTCGATCGCGAGCGCGTGCTCGACGCCGCCGCGCGCCTGCTCGCCGGCGAAACGCCCGACGCGACCGGCGCCATCGCCGAAAGCCTGCGCCAGCGCGAGCGCCTGGGCAGCACCGCGATCGGGCACGGCGTCGCCATTCCGCACGGCCGCACCGATGCCTTCGCCGACGCCCGCGCCGCCTTCCTGCGGCTCGCGCCCGGCGTGGACTTCGAAGCCGGCGACGGGCGACCGGTGGACCTGGTGTTCGCGATGGCGGTGCCGGCGCACTTCACCCAGCAGCACCTGCAGCTGCTGTCGGAACTGGCCGAACGCTTCGGCGACGCCGGCTTCCGTGCAGCCCTGCGCGATGCCGCGGACGCCGACATCCTGCGCGGGCTGCTGCTCGGCGCGACCTCGCCCGCCGCATGAGCCCACCTTCCATGCCACTGGCGATCAACGCGGGCGAACTGTTCGACCAGCTCCGCGAGCGGCTCGAGCTGCGCTGGGTCGCCGGCCAGCAGGGCGCGTCGCGCGTGCTGGAGTCGGTCGACACGGTCGCGCGCCGACCGTCGCTCGCCGGCTACCTCAACACCATCTATCCGAACAAGGTGCAGATCCTCGGCACCGAGGAACTGGCCTGGCTCGATGGGCTCGACGCACGCCAGCGCTGGGACACCATCGCCCGCATCATCGGCTTCGGGCCGCTCGCGCTCGTCATCAGCAAGGACCAGGTCTGCCCCGCCGACCTGCGCGAGGCCGCGGAGGAATCCGGCACGCCGCTGTGGGCTTCGCCGCGCCGCGGCCACGAGTTGCTCAACCACCTGCAGTACCACCTCGCGCGCAAGCTCGCGCCGCGGGTGACGCTGCACGGCGTGTTCATGGAGATCTATTCGATCGGCGTGCTGATCACCGGCGAATCGGGTTCGGGCAAGAGCGAACTCGCGCTGGAACTCGTCACGCGCGGCCACCGCCTCGTCGCCGACGACGCACCGGAGTTCACCCAGATCGCCCCCGACGTGCTCGACGGCGCCAGCCCGGAGCTGCTGCAGGACATGCTGGAGGTGCGCGGCCTCGGCGTGCTCAACGTCCGCCAGATGTTCGGCGACACCGCGGTGAAGCGGAACAAGTACCTGCGCCTGATCGTGCACCTGACCAAGCCGCACCTCGAGCCGCAACCCGGCGGCATGGAGCGCATCACCGGCGACCTCGGCATACGCCGCGTGCTCGACCTCGACGTGCCGATGATCACCCTGCCGGTGATGCCCGGCCGCAACCTTGCGGTGCTCACCGAGGCCGCCGCGCGCACCCACATCCTGCGCGCCAAGGGCGTCGATCCCGCCGCCGCCTTCATGGCGCGCCACAGCCATTTCCTGGAGCGCTCCTCGCCATGAACACGCACGCCGCGCCGGTGCTGGTGATCGTCAGCGGCATGTCCGGTTCCGGCAAGTCGGTGGCGCTGAATACCTTCGAGGACCTCGGCTTCTACTGCGTCGACAACCTGCCGGCGGAGCTGCTGCCCGATTTCGTGCGCAGCGTGGCGCGCGACGACGGCGCACCGGAAAAGCTCGCGGTCGGCATCGACGTGCGCAACCGCCACAGCGACCTCGCCAACATCCCGTCATGGCTGTCGGTGGTCGGCGCGCTCGGCCTGGATCCGCGCCTGGTGTTCTTCGAGACCGCCGACGAGGTGCTGCTCAAGCGCTATGCGGACACCCGCCGCCGCCATCCGCTCAGCCACCTCGGGCTGTCGCTGGCCGACGCGATCTCGCTCGAGCGGCAGGTGCTCAAGCCGCTGCGGCAGGTCGCCGACAGCGTGATCGACACCAGCGCGCTCAACGTGCACCAGCTGCGCCGGCAGGTCATCACCGACTTCGGGCTGGTCGCGGACAACGCGCTGTCGCTGCTGTTCGAATCCTTCGCCTACCGCCGCGGCGTGCCGGCCGACGCCGATTTCGTGTTCGACGCACGCGTGCTGCCCAACCCGCACTGGGATCCCGAGCTGCGCCCGCTTTCCGGCCGCGATGCGCTGGTGCGCGATTACCTCGGGGCGCAACCCGACGTGTGCGAGTACGTCGGCCAGGTCGAGTCCTTCCTCGATGGCTGGCTGCCGCGCCTGCGCTCGGAGACGCGCAGCTACGTCACCGTCGCGTTCGGCTGCAGCGGCGGCCGCCATCGCTCGGTCTACCTTGCCGAGCGCCTCGCCCGCCATTTCCGCGACAACGGCTGGGCCGAAGTGGCCGTGCACCACCGCGAGCTCGATTGAGTCCGCCATGCCCGGCTTCCGCATCGGCCCGTTGCGCGCCGGCGGCAATCCGGCCGTCGCATCCGTCTGCTAAGTTGCCGCCATGGCCGTCGGCATCCTCCTCGTCACCCACGAAGGCATCGGCAGCGCGCTGCTCGCGGTCGCCACGCGCCTGCTGCGCCAGTTGCCGTTGCGCGCGGAGGCCTTCGACGTGCCGTTCGAAGGCGATGCGCTGGCGCTGCTGCCTGCCGCCAGCGCGGCCTTGCGGCGGGTGGATGGCGGCGACGGCGTGCTGGTGCTGACCGACCTCTACGGCGCGACGCCGAGCAACCTCGCCGCGCAGCTCGCCCGCCTCGGCACGCCGGTGCGCCGCGTGTCCGCGCTGAGCCTGCCGATGCTGCTGCGGGTGATGAACTACGCCGAGCTCGGCCTGGACGAACTGCCGCGCGTCGCCGCCGCCGGCACCCGCAATGGAGCCATCATCGACGATGCTTGAACGCACCCTCGTCATCAGCAATCGCCTCGGCCTGCACGCCCGCGCCACCGCCAAGCTGGTGCAGTTGCTGTCCGGCTTCCGCAGCAGCGCCACGCTCGGTGCGCGCGGCCGCGAGGTCAACGCGAAAAGCATCATGGGCGTGATGCTGCTCGCCGCGGGGCAAGGCACCGAGGTGCTGCTGCGCGTCGACGGCGAGGACGAGCTGGCGGCCGCGGAGGCCGTCGCGCTGCTGTTCGCCAACCGCTTCGACGAGGAGAGCTGATGCGGCAGGATCTGTCCGGGCACGGCGCCTCGCGCGGCAGCGCGCTCGGCCGCGCACGGATCCGGCTGCCGCACGCGCTGGACGTCGCCGAGGAGCGCATCGACCCGGGACAGGTCGATGCCGAGCTCGCACGCATGCACGGCGCGATCGACATCGTGCGTGCGGAAATGCACCGCCTGCGCGAGCGCCTGCAGGGCGCGCTGGCCAGCGAGATCGGCGAGTTCCTCGACCTGCATGCGCTGCTGCTCGACGATCCCGAGCTGCTGCAGGGCCTCGACGGACTGATCCGCACCGGCCCGTACACCGCCGACTACGCCCTGCGCGTGCAACGCGACCGCATCGCCGGCGTGTTCCGCGACATGGACGATCCCTACCTGCGCAGCCGCATCGACGACATCGACCAGGTGATCGGCCGCCTGCACGCGGCGCTGCACCGTCGCGAGGCGGAAGTGCAAGGCATCGCCGGGGAGATCTTCGTCGCCGACAACGTCGCGCCAGCCGATCTCGCGCAATTGCAGGCGCAGGGCGTGCTGGCGGTGGTGACCACCGCCGGCAGCGCCCTGTCGCACAGCGCCATCCTCGCGCGCAGCCTGCACCTGCCGCTCGTGGTCGGCGCCGCGCAGGCGCTGACGAAGATCAACGACGGCGACGTGCTGGTGGTCGACGGCGGCAGTGGCCTGGTCGTGCGCGACCCGGGTCCGGACGACCTGCGCGCGCACCGCGCCCGCGTGCGCGAGGGCAAGCGCGAACGACGCGAGCTGATCCGCCTGCGCCGGGAACCGACGCGCACGCGCGACGGCGTCGACATCAAGCTGTGGGCCAACGCCGAATCGCGCGAGGACGTGGCCGAGGCGCACGCGCTCGGTGCCGCGGGCGTCGGCCTGTACCGCACCGAGTTCCTGTTCCTCGGCAGCCGCACGCTGCCCGACGAGGACTCGCAGTTCCGCGCCTATCGCGACCTCGTGCTCGGCATGACCGGGCGCACGGTGACCATCCGCACGCTGGACGTTGGCGCCGACAAGGCCGACAACACCGGGCTCGCGCTCGCCGACGAGCCCAATCCCGCGCTCGGCGTGCGCGGCGTCCGGCTTTCGCTGCGCCGCACGGCGGTGTTCGAGACCCAACTGCGTGCGATCGTGCGCGCGTCCGGCTACGGTCCGGTGCGCGTGCTGCTGCCGATGATCGCCAGCCGCGAGGAAGTGCTGGCGGTACGCGCGTTGCTCGAGCGCGTGGTCGGCGAGGTGCGCGCCGCCGGCCACGCCACCGCCGAGCAGCTGCCGCTCGGCGCGATGATCGAGGTGCCGGCCGCTGCACTGGCCCTGCCCGGCTTCGTCGACGCGGTCGACTTCCTGTCGATCGGCACCAACGACCTCGTGCAGTACCTGCTCGCGGCCGACCGCAACAACGAGGCGCTGGGCACGCTGTACACGCCGCTGCATCCCGCGGTCCTGCGCCTGCTGCACGAGGTGCTCACCACCGCGGAACGCTGCGGAAAGCCGGTCGCGGTGTGCGGCGAGATGGCCGCCGATCCGGCGTGCGTGCCGTTGCTGCTCGCGCTCGGCCTCGGCGAGTTCAGCCTGCACCCGGCGACGCTGCTGGAAGTGCGGCAGGCGATCCGTGCCTGCGACCTGGACGCGCTGCGCGCACGCGCCGCGCTGCTGCTGCGCGCGCGCGACCGCGCCGGCATCGAGGCCTGGCTGGATGCCGCGCAGGCGGACATGCGCCAACCGCCTTCGCCGCTGGCGCGCGGCTAGACTGGCGCGCCGTCCCTGCCGCGTGCCGCCATGACCACGACCCGCCGCGCCGTCCTCGCCGACCTGCCCGCGCTCGCCCCGCTGTTCGACGCCTATCGCCGTTTCTACAGCCAGCCGGGCGACGTCGCGCGCGCGGAGGGTTTCCTGCGCGAGCGGCTGCAGCGCGACGAATCGGTGGTGCTGCTGGCCGAGCGCGACGGCGCGGCGGTCGGCTTCACCCAGCTCTACCCGATGTTCTCCTCCGTGCGCACCGCGCGGTTGTGGATCCTCAACGACCTGTTCGTCGCGGAAGAGGCGCGTCGCGGCGGCGTGGCGCGCGCGCTGCTGGATGCGGCCGCGTCCTTCGCGAAGGACGATGGCGCGCGCGGCGTCATGCTCGAGACCTCGCGCGACAACGCGCCGGCACGCGCGCTGTACCGCGCCGCCGGCTGGAACGAGGACGCGAGCCAGTGGTATTCGCTCGCGTTCGGCTGACGGAGGCATCGACATGAGCGCGGCCGGCGAATTCATTCCCCTGCGGCTGTGCGTGCTGACCGTGTCGGATACGCGCTCGCTCGCCGCGGACAGCTCGGGCGACTATCTCGCGCAGGCGTTGACCGACGCCGGCCACGCGCTCGTCGAACGCGCGCTGCTGCCGGACGACCGCTACCAGTTGCGCGCGCTGGTGTCGCGCTGGATCGCCGACGCGCGCGTGGACGGCATCCTCGTCACCGGCGGCACCGGCTTCACCGGCCGCGATTCCACGCCCGAGGCGCTGCTTCCGCTGCTCGACAAGCAGATGCCGGGCTTCGGCGAGCTGTTCCGCGCGCTGAGCTTCACGGAGATCGGCACCGCCACGTTGCAGTCTCGGGCGTTCGCCGGCCTGGCCAACGGCACCTTCCTGTTCGCCCTGCCAGGCTCGACCCCGGCCTGTCGCACGGCGTGGGAGCGGATCATCCGGGCGCAGCTGGACGCGCGCACGCAACCCTGCAACCTCGCCACGCTCCGACCACGCCTGCACGAGTGAGACTGCCCCGATGGAACCGCTCAAGCGCAAGCCGTACGAGAAGCACCTGCAAGCCCTGCAGCTGGAACTGGCCTCCGCGGCGCGCTGGGTGCAGGCGACCGGGCAACGGCTGGTGGTGTTGTTCGAAGGGCGCGACGCGGCCGGCAAGGGCGGCGCGATCGACGCCATCCGCGAGCACCTCAACCCGCGGCAGTGCCGGGTGGCGGCGTTGCCGAAGCCGCACGACCGGCAGCGGAGCGAGTGGTACTTCCAGCGCTACGTCGCGCACCTGCCCGCCGCCGGCGAGATCGTGCTGTTCGACCGCAGCTGGTACAACCGCGCCGGCGTCGAACGGGTGATGGGCTTCGCCACCGACGAGCAGGTGCACGCGTTCCTGCAGCAGGCGCCGTTGTTCGAGAAGCAGCTGGTCGACGACGGCGTGCTGCTGTTCAAGTACTGGCTCTGTTGCGACCAGGCCGAGCAGGAGCAGCGCTTCGCCGAGCGCCGCGAGGACCCGCTCAAGCAATGGAAGCTGTCGCCGGTGGACGAGGTCGCGCGCCGGCACTATGCCGACTACACCAACGCGCGCGAGGAGATGCTGCAGGCGACGCACATGCCGTACGCGCCGTGGACGCTGGTCGATTTCAACGACCAGCGCCGCGGCCGCCTCACCCTCGTGCAGGATCTGCTGCGCCGCCTGCCGGACACCCGTGTACCCGATGCGATGCCGGCGCTGCCTCCGCTCAGGCGCAAGCCGTTGCGCGAACGCTTCGGCGTGCTCAAGCCGATCCCCGCGTTCGGCGACGGGGCCGCGCCGCCTACGCGGTGAAGAACCCCTCGCCGATCGCCTCGCGCTCGACCGCCTGCCGCTCGACGGCTTGCACCCGCGCCAGCGGCGGCCCGTGCTGCAACCACGTGGCCAACGTGTCGATGTGCTGCGCGTCGCCGCAGGCCACGACCTCGACCCGCCCGTCGGGAAGGTTGCGCGCATAGCCGCGCAGGCCCAGGCGCAGGGCCTCGTCGCGGGTGTGCGCACGGAAGGCCACGCCCTGCACGCGGCCGTCGACGAGGAAGCGCGCCGCGGCCATCAACCGGCCTTCGGGCCGCCCGCGGCGGCGATCGCGTCGTCGATGTCCTTCGCGCTGACAGGCCCGAGGAAATGCTTGGCGACCTTACCGTCCGGCGCGATCAGGTAGGTCGTCGGCAGGCCGCGCGGCGACGCGAAATCCTTCGGCGGCTCGTAGACGTCGACGATCGCCACCGGGTACACCACCGGATGCTTCTGCAGGAAGGCCTGCAGCGCCGCGGGCGTGGTGTCCTCGTAGTCGAGGCCGATCACCTCGACGTGCTCGCGCATCGCGTCCAGCGCGGAAAGCTCCGGCATTTCCTTCAGGCACGGCCCGCACCAGGTCGCCCAGAAGTTGACCACCACCCAGCGCCCGCGATGCTGCGCGAGGTCCCAGGCCTTGCCGTCGACGGTGGTGACGCGCAGCGTCGGGGTGTCGGTGCTGCGGGATTCCTGCGTGGTGGGCGCCGGCGTGGCGGATGGTGCCTTCTGCGCGGGCTGCACGCCGGCGGCCGGCGTCGGGTTGCGCTGGCAGGCGGCGAGCGCCAGCACGGCCAGGCCGGCGCACAGCCACGAAAACCGGAAGCTCATCGCAGGATCTCCTCGTAGATGGTGGAAACGCGCCGCCTGAGCAGGTCGCGCAGCGGCAGTCGCAACTGGTCGACTTCGGCGATCGCGGCGGCGCCGAGCGCGTCGTCGCGGCACGGCAGGTGCGCTTCCTGCACCGGAATGCGCAGCTGGCAGGCTTCGTAGAGATCGCCGACCGTGAGCGTGTCGAGGTCGCGCGCGAGCAGCCACTCGCCCGATTCCGCGCGGCGCACGAGATCGATCGTGCACAGCTGCGCGAGCAGTTCCTGGATCAGCGCGTCGGTGAGCATCGGTTCCAGCCGCTGGATGTCGTCGATGTGCAGGCCCTTGCCGTGCTGGCGCTGCTCGGCGAAGCGGCCGAGCAGGCGCAGCAGGCCGTAGATCTCGTAGCCCTCCGGCAGGCGCATCGACGCCGGCTGGTAGCGGAACGCCGACACCGTCGCCGCCAGCGACGCGCCCAGCAGCACCGCGATCCAGCAGAAGTAGAACCAGAGCAGGAAGATCGGCACGAACGCGAGCGGGCCGTAGGTTTTCTGGTAGCTGGTGAAGCTGCCGAGGTACAGGCCGATGCCCCACTTCACCAGTTCGAACAGCAGCACCGACAACGCCGCGCCGAGCAGCGCATGTCGCCATTGCACCGTGCGATGCGGCACCAGGCGGAAGATCAGGGTGAAGGCGGCGAGTTCGATCGCCATCGGCGCGAGTTGCAGCATCAGCGCCTCGAGCATCCGCCCGGGCACGGTCTCGAACACCGCCAGCGCGAAGAAGCGCGTCGACAGCGCCAGGCTCGCCGTGGCGACGAGCGCGCCGAGCGTGAGCACCGTCCAGTAGATGAGGAAGCGACTCAGTCGCGGGCGCGCCGTCTTCACCCGCCAGATCTGGTTGAAGGCGGCCTCGATCTGGGTCAGCGTCACCAGCAGCGACACCACCAGCGCGATCACGCCGGCGGTCGTGAGGGTGCCGATGTTGCCGGTCACCACGCCGAGGTAGCGTTGCAGTGCGCCCGCCGCACCTGGCGCGAAACTGGCGATGATGTATTCCTGCAGCCGCGTGCTCCACTCGTGGAACGAGGGAAAGGCGGACACCACCCCGAAGGCGACCATCGACAGCGGCACCAGCGCGAACGCGGTGGTATAGGACAGCGCGCCGGCCGATTCGAACAACCGATCCTCGAGCAGACGCCGCCATAGGAATCTCAGGAACGCGATCACCCGCGCACGGTCGCGCACGCGTTCGCTCCAGCGGTAGATCGAGTCCAGCGGATCCATTCGGCGAAGCGTACCCGATGGCCGTCGCCCGCATGGCAAGCCGCGTTCCGCCGTCGAGGCCGTTGGCCTTATGCTGGCGCGCCCGGAGGACACGATGGCCGAGATCCTGGTGCTCTACTACAGCCGCGGCGGCTCCGTGGCGCGGCTGGCGCGCCAGGTCGCGCGCGGCGTCGGCGAGGTGCCCGGCATGGTGGCGCGCGTGC
>JABFWF010000078.1 GCA_013362405.1 Lysobacter sp.
GTGCGGAAGCGTGCGGCGGGCGGCGTGGCGCGGTGAACCGCCCTCAGCGCGCGTCGGTGGCAGCCGCGCGCGGCCAGCGCCAGGCGCACCACGCGACGCTGCCGGTGAGGGCGATTTCGAGCACGCCGTAGAACACGAAGAACGCCCAGTCCCACATCGTCAGCAGGATGATCGCGGTGTAGAGCGCGCCTGCCGCGATGTTGAGCCAGCGGCAGCTGCGCGCCGGCAGCAGCAGCGAGAACGCCACCATCAATGCGGGGATCGCCATCATCGCGGAGGTGCCCAGCAGCACGCCCTGCGTGACCGGCCCGAGCGGCGCCATCTTCCCGGCCAGCATCGACTGCAGGCGGCCGGGAATGTACAGGCCGAAGTAGTCGGCATAGAGGTAGAGGAACATCACGCTCGTCCACAGCGCGGCCAGGCGCAGGCGGATCGGCACGGGCGCGTCGCGCAGCAGGTCGGACATCGGAACCTCCGGTTGCCTGGGAAAAGTCGTGCGTGCGCTCACCACGCGGTGGCGCGCACGCCGAAGGCGAGCAGCCACAACGTGAGCGCGAGTTCGGCGATGCCGCCCACCGCCGACAGGTTGCCGAGCAGCGACAGGTCGGGCGCAAGCAACGGACCGACGCTGCTGGCGAGGTAGCCGAGCCCGCCGATCACCATCAGCGCGCCGAGCGCGCGCGGCACCTGCCGCGAGCGCCATGCCAGCACGCCGATCAGCACGCAGTAGACGCCGAAGAACACGTCGGCCACCTGGTAACCCCATCCATGCAGCCGCAGTGCGGCGAGCGCGAGGCGCTGCGCCTGCGGGTCCGGGGCGGCCGGGTCCAGCAGCACCAGCGGCGCGGCGTGCAGCATGCTGGCCGCACCGAGCACGGCGATGCCGACCAGGCTGAAGCAGGCGGCCAACAGCGACAGGCGGCGTCCGCCCGGCTTGAACAACAGGTAGAACAGGCCGGTGACGACGATGTACGCGACCAGCATCGCCTCGTCGGCCGCCAGTCCCCAGCGGTAGCGCGCGGCGTGGGCGAGCAGGTTGGCGCTGGTCGCCGCCGGGTCGTCGCGCACCATCACGGCCTGGCGCGCGAAGACCTCCGCGAACACCCCGCACGCGATCGTCAGCAGATAACCCGCGCCCGCCACGCGCGCGCAGGGTCGCGGCGTCCAGCCTGTCGTCGTCATCCGCGTTCCCCCGGGACGCCCCGCCTGCCGGCGACGGGTGGTGCGCCGAGCATAGCGGCCGGCACACGCGCGGTCACCGTCCCCTGCGCGTCTTCTTCTTCGCCTTCTTCGCCGCGTGGGATGTTGCGGCCGCCTTCTCGGCCGCATCGGCGGCGGCCTGGCGGGCGTGCACGCGTTCGATCTCGGCGGGCAGTTCCTGCTGCAGCACCGCCAGCAGGCCTGCACTGGCATCGCTGTCGATCGGCGCGCCATCGGGCGTGCGTGCGGTGACGGAAGTGGTGAGCACGCGGATGCTCTCCGACAGCGGCAGCGCGTGCGCGAGCAGCAGGAACTGCTCGCCGCGATAGTGGACGGCGTACAGGCCGAGCATCTGCGCGCGACTGTCGTAGCCGGCGTCCGGCGTGCGCACGACGACGTCGCCGATCGCATTCCACACATCCAGTGGCAGTGCGGCGATGGTGAACTCGCCACGCGTGGTGGTCGGCGGTGGTGGCGCGGGCAACGCTTGCGTCGGCGGCGGTGGTGGCGCAGGTGGGGGCGTGGCGCATCCGGCGAGCAACGCGGACAGCGGGACGGCGAAGGCGAAGGTGCGGGACAGGCGCGGCATTCGGCGGGCTCCTGCAGGATTGCGTCGATCCATGCGTGGCGCGGTGCGATCCATGCGTGGCGCGGTGAAAGATCGCATGCCTAGCGGCTTCGCGGCCCGGGTTTGGTTAAGGCCGCGTCACGATGCGCCCCGATGCGGACATGGCGTTCATGCACGGCGGTGCACGCTCGGCAGCGCAGGGGTTCCTGCCATCCACCGACACACCAGAGAGGCTCGCCAATGAACATGCTCCGCATCAGCATCATCGCGATCGCCGTGGCCGGCGCGTTGTCGCTTGCCGCCTGCAAGACCACGGAAGAGAAGACGTCGTCGACCACGACCAGTTCGATGCCGCCGGCCGCCGCGCAGACCACCACGGACAGCACGACGACGACGACCACCACCACGCCGCCGGCCGACAACAGCACCAATCCGCCCAACAACATGCCGAATCCGAGCAATAACAGCACCACGCCGCCGCCGCATCCGTAAGCGGCCAGGCCGCGCCCGCGGGCGCGGCCGCGGCTTTCCGGACTTCCGGCGCCGGGGTTGGCCATGCGCATCGCGTACGGACGGTTTGCGGGACGCAGCATCCGTGCGATGACCCTTCCCCGGGAGGCATGTCGGCGTAGGCTGTCGCCTCCGTCCCGCGGAGCATGGCCATGCTGGAGCTGGTGATCGAACAACGCCGCCGCGACCTCGGCGGCTTCGAGGTCGGTCGGGTGCTCCCGGTCGCGGCGCACCGCATGGTCGGGCCGTTCGTGTTCTTCGACCACATGGGGCCGGTGCACTTCCCGCGCGGCATCCCCAACAAGGTCGACGTGCGGCCGCATCCGCACATCGGACTCGCCACCGTCACCTACCTGTTCGAAGGCGAGATCATGCACCGCGACAGCATCGGCTCCGAGCAGCCGATCCGCCCGGGCGAACTCAACTGGATGACCGCCGGGCGCGGCATCACCCATTCCGAGCGCTTCGAGCGCGCGCGCGCCGAAGGCGGGCCGATGCACGGCATCCAGGCGTGGGTGGCGCTGCCGGAGGCCGACGAGGAATGCGCCCCCGCCTTCGACCACTACGATGCGACCGCGTTGCCGGCGTTCGACGAGCCGGGGGTGCATGCGCGCCTCGTCGCCGGCAATGCCTACGGCATCGCCGCGCCGGTGCGCACGCGCTCGCCGCTGTGCTACCTGCACGCCACGCTGCAGGCGGGCGCGCGATTGCCCTTGCCGGACGAGCATGCCGAGCGCGCGGTGTACGTCGTCGATGGCGAGGTCGAGGTCGGCGGCGAGCGTTATGCGGCCGGCCGCATGCTGGTGTTCCGCCACGGGCCGGCGCACCTGCGCGCGCTGACCCCGGCGCTGCTGATGGTGCTCGGCGGCGCGCCGCTCGGCCCGCGCTTCATCGAGTGGAACTTCGTGTCGTCCTCGCGCGAGCGCATCGAGCAGGCCAAGGCCGACTGGCGCGCGGGCCGCATGAAGCTGCCCGACCTCGACGACGGCGAGTTCATCCCGCTGCCGGGCGATCCCGCGCCGCCGGCGAATGCGATGTCGTGAGCGCGCGGCGCGGTGTGTTTCCCGTGGGACGTGAGTAGCCACCGCTGCGCCGGTCGCGACTCACGTCGCTCCTGCAGAAAGCATCGACACGCGGGATGCGCGCAGGAAGCCCGCTCCTGCAAAGCGGTGCATGCAGCGCTCGCGACATCCGGCAATCGCGGGCGCACGACGCCGTCGGTCGCGTACCATCCGCCGACGCACGCTTCCGTCGACGCCATCGTCGCCCGTCCAGTGACCACCATCCCCGACGCCATCGAACGCCGCGCGCAGCGCCTGCTGCCGGCCTTCCTCGCCACCTGCATGTCGGCCTTCGTCGCGGCCGTGGTGACGGCGATCAACACCGGGGTCGATCCCGACCTGCCCGCGCGCTGGTGGCACGCGTGGCTGCGCGCGTGGCCCGCCGCCGTGGTCGCGGCCTA
>JABFWF010000072.1 GCA_013362405.1 Lysobacter sp.
GGATGCGGCCCAGGTGCGAGCCGGCGCCCGCGCCCATCTGCGCATACGCCGCCTCGAGCCCGACCGACGCACCGAATCCGTTCGACAGCAGCGTCTGCCCCGCGACGATGAGGTTGTCGCGCATCGACATGCGTCCGCCGTGCAGGGCGTTGGCCTCGACCGCATCGACCAGCGCGCGCCGGCGCGCGCGCACCGCCAGCGTGAACAGTCCCAGCAGCAGCCCACCCAGCGGCAGCACCAGCAGCTGCATCGGCGCGAGCTGCGCGCTGGCGCTCAGCTGCGCCTGCGGCGTCAACCCGAAAAAGTGCGCCTGCAGCGCATGCGCGATGTGCCCCAGCAGCACCGTGAGCGCGCCCGCACCGGCGCCGACCAGCGCCGCGAGGCCAATGAACCAGCCGTCACTGGCGCGGAAGCGTCGCCGCAGCCAGTCGGCGATCGCTTGCATGGCGGGGATGACCTGCATGATGGAAGAACGGGAGGAGTGCGCGAAGGGTACGCCGCACTCCCGCGCAGCGTCAGCCGGAACCATCGCGGGCCGGTACCGTCGGGAGCAGGACCTGCAGGCGCGCCGCATCGGCCAGCGCGTGCCCGGCGGCGGTGTTGTCGAAAATGCACCAGGCGGTGCGCCGGGGTCCGGATCGCGCACGCAGGGCCTGCGCCAGCGTCCGCAGGCGCGCATCGTCGTAGGCGTCGTAGTACATGCGCGGCGAACCGTGCCAGCGGAAGTACGTCCAGCGGCCCGCCCCACCCGGCTCCGCCGCTTCCGGTACGCCGGCCGGGTCGGCGGCCACGCGGGCGACGTCGTACCGCGGCCACAGTGGCGCGACCCGCGGCGCGAACCAGCTGGCGTGTCGCGGTTCGCAGGCGATCCAGGCGCTGCAACGCCGTCGCAGCATGGCGAAGAACGTGTCGGCCACACGCGCGTCGAAAACCAGGCTCGGCGGCAATTGCACCAGCACGCCGCCCAGCCTGCGCCCGAGTCCCGCGACCTCGTCAAGGAAGCGCGTCAGGGCCGGGCCGCAGCCGCGAAGCCGCGCCTCGTGGGTGATCGCCTTCGGCAGCTTCACCGAAAAGCGGAAGTCCGCCGGCACCTGCGCGGCCCAGCGCGCGTAGGTCGCGGTGGCGTGCGGCCGGTAGAACGACGAATTGATCTCGACCGCGTCGAAGCGCGCCGCGTAACGCGCGAGATGGCTGCCCTCCGCGCCGCACAGCGCGCGGTGGCTCGCGGGGACCGACCAGCCCGCGCAGCCGACGCGGATGCGCCCGTGCATCTCAGTGGTGCTTGAAGTACTGGATCTCGCGCTCGTGCTTTTCGGCCTGTTCGCGGGTCGGGAACGTGCCAAGGTTGCGGCGCCTGCCGGTCCTGGGATCGACCTTGCGCGAATAGATGCGGTATTCGCCGGAAGCGAGCTTGCGGATCATGGCGACGACCTCCTGGGAGTGTGTCGTCGATTCATCCACGCCGATGATGAAGAAGACGCATCGGCCGTGGCCCGGGGCGGAAGGACGACGCGGGTGCAACGGGTGCGATGACCGCGGAACGCACGCTGCGCGGAGACCTAGCGGACGAGCGGCCACTCGCCGACGATCCTGTACGGCTTCGGCGGCTGGCTGTCGATGAGCACGAAGCGGTCGACCCGCCAGCGCAGCGGCGCGACCGGCGTCGCCGGCAGGCGCGCACCGACGTCGCGCACGATGGTGAGGTGCGGCGAGAATCCAGGCGACGCCTTGGCCTTCTGGCCGGCGTGCAACAGGGCCATGCCGAGCGCATCCCAGAGCCTGCGCAATTCCGCCGCCGCCGCTGGCGCGAGCCACCACACGCGCGCATTCGGAAAGCCGCCGGCATGGTCGAGCACCAGGTCGACCGCGGCGCTCGCGACCGCCTGCGCCGCGCCGGTCGCGCGCGCCACGACTTCGTCCCGGCGTGGCGCGGGAATGTCGCCCAGGAATTGCAGCGTCATGTGGTAACGGTCCGCGCGAAGCCGGCGGCCGTCGTTCGGATGCAGGCGCACGAGCGCCTCGGTGGTGCCCGCGACCGCCTCGCGCAACGCCGCATCCGGCCACAACGCGAAGAACAGGCGGTGCGGCGGCCCGCGCGGCACTTCGGTGGGCGCGAGCCCGGGAAGCGAAGGCTGGTCGCTGCGGCGCATGTCGGGCCTCGTTCCAATGGGGCGCCACCATAGCCGATGGCGCGCGGACGACGCGCATGCGCCGCCACGCCGCGCCTCGCGCGCGACGGCCCGTCAGCCTTCCAGTTCGGCCCAGCGCGCATAGGCCGCATCCAGCTCGGCCTGCGCCTGCGCCAGTGCGGCATTGTGCGTGGTGATGGCGGCGGTATCGCGCTGGTAGAAGGCCGGATCGCCGCTCAGCGCCGCCAGCTCGGCAAGGCGCGCTTCCAGCGTTTCGATCCTCGCGGGCAACTGCTCGAGCTCGCGCGTTTCCTTGAAGCCCAGCTTGCGCCGGCCACCGGTGACCGTCGTGGCCGCGGGTGGCACGGGCGTCGGCTTCTCCTGCGCGCGCTGCGTTGCGCGCGCGGCCATCGCGGGCTGGCGCGCCCCGGCCTGGCGGAGCCAATCGCTGTAGCCGCCGACGTATTCGCCCACCCGCCCCTCGCCTTCCATCGCCAGGGTGGAGGTGACGACGTGGTCGAGGAAGTCGCGGTCGTGGCTGACCAGCAGCAGCGTGCCGGGATAGTCCATCAGCAGGTCCTCGAGCAGCTCCAGCGTCTCCACGTCGAGGTCGTTGGTCGGCTCGTCCATCACCAGCAGGTTGGATGGCTGCGCGAACAAGCGCGCCAGCAGCAGGCGGTTGCGCTCGCCGCCGGACAGGCGGGTGATCGGCGCGCGCGCCCGTTCCGGCGTGAACAGGAAGTCCTGCAGGTAGCCGATCACGTGCTTGCGCCTGCCGTTGATGTCGAGGAATTCGCGGCCTTCGGCGACGTTCTCGATGGCGTTCCAGTCCTCGCGCAGGGTCGCCCGGTACTGGTCGAAGTAGGCGACCTGCAGGTTGCTGCCGGGGCGCACGCTGCCGCGATGCGGCGCGAGTTCGCCGAGCAACAGCTTCAGCAGCGTGGTCTTGCCGCTTCCGTTCGGACCGATCAGGCCGACGCGGTCGCCGCGGAAGACCGTCGTCGAGAAATCGCGCACCACGGGTGTGCCGTCGTAGGCGAAGCACACGTCGCGCGCCTCGATCACCTTGCGGCCCGACGCCTCGCCCTGCGCGACTTCCATCCGGACGTTGCCGGCCAGCTCGCGCCGTTGCGCGCGCTCCCCCCGCATCGCCTCCAGCCGCCGCACCCGTCCCTCGTCGCGCGTGCGCCGCGCCTTGATGCCCTGGCGGATCCACACCTCTTCCTGGGCCAGCAGCTTGTCGAAGCGCGCGGCCTCCTGCGCCTGCGCGTGCAGCCGCTCTTCGCGCCGGCGCTCGTAGTTCTGCCAGTCGCCCGGCCAGCTCGTCACCTGGCCGCGGTCGATCTCGACGATGCGCGTCGCCAGCGCACGCAGGAAACGGCGGTCGTGCGTGACGAACACCAGCGCGCCCGCCCAGTCCTTGAGGAAATTCTCGAGCCAGTCGATCGCGGCGATGTCGAGGTGGTTGGTCGGCTCGTCCAGCAGCAGCACGTCCGGCTGCGCGACCAGCGTGCGCGCCAGCAGCACGCGTCGTTTCAACCCGCCCGACAGGCCGGCGAACGCCGCGTCGCCGTC
>JABFWF010000083.1 GCA_013362405.1 Lysobacter sp.
GCGGGCGATGCGCGCGACCGGCGCGTTCGCGGCCAGCGCCGCCTCGGCCACCGCGAGCTTGCCGTAGCCGACGCCGGGCAGCGCGGCGTAGGTCGTCTCCAGGTCCGGCGGCAGGAGTTCCACCGATTCGACATGCGCCCAGCCGGTCCTGATCGCATTGGCCGCCGCATCCAGGTTGCCCTGCGCGAGCGCGGCCTGCACCGGCACGGAGGCGAGGCGGTCCTGCAGTTGCTTCGTCTGCTTTTTCAGCGCCTGCGCGGTGCCCTGCACCGCGAGGTCGCGCGAGGCCTGCAGCGCCTGGCTGCGCTGCGCGTCCTGCCATTCGCGGAAGCCGATCCAGGCCAGCGCCAGGGCCAGCAGCACGCACAGCACGGCGACGACCGGCAGCGCCGGCCGCAATGCGGCGGCGGACAGGCCCAGGCGCGGTTTGCTCTCGCTCATCGACATCCCCTGTGAAGTCCTAGCGCACGCCGGTGTGGCCGAAGCCACCGCTGCCGCGCGCGCTCTCTTCGAAAGTATCCACCACCCGCAGCGCCGCCCGCACGATCGGCAGCACCAGCAGCTGGGCGATGCGGTCGCCCGGGGAGATGGTGAAGGCTTCGTTGCCGCGGTTCCAGACGCTGATGAGCAGCGGGCCCTGGTAGTCGGCATCGATCAGCCCGGTGCCGTTGCCGAGCACGATGCCGTGCTTGTGGCCGAGGCCCGAGCGCGGCAGCACCAGCGCGCACAGGGTGGGGTCGGCGAGATGGATCGCCAGGCCCGACGGCACCAGCGCCGCATCGCCCGGCGCGAGGGTCAGCGACTTGTCGAGCGCCGCGCGCAGGTCGAGCGCCGCGCTGGCCGGCGTCGCGTAGTCGGGCAGCGGCCATTCGCTGCCGAAGCGCCGGTCCAGCACTTTGAGGTCGAGGGTGCGATGCATCAGGACAGGCGCTCCGCGATCAGGTCGAGCAGGGCGTCGGCGAGCTGGATCTTGGGCGCGGGACCGAGTTCGCGCGCGAGGCCGTCGCGGCCGAAGACGGTGAGCAGGTTGTCGTCGCTCTCGAAGCCGGCGCCGGCCACGCCCACGCGGTTGGCTGCGATCAGGTCGAGCTGCTTGGCGGCGAGCTTGCCGCGCGCGTAGCGCTCGACGTCCTCGGTTTCGGCGGCGAAGCCGACCACCAGCGCGGGTCGCGCCGCATGCGCAGCGACTTCGGCGAGGATGTCCGGCGTGCGCACCAGTTCCAACGCGAGCGTGTCGACGCCGGCAGTCTTCTTCATCTTGTTCGGCGCGATCGCGCGCGGCCGCCAGTCGGCCACCGCGGCGGCGCCGATGTAGGCATCGACCGGCAGGGCGGCGAGCACCGCCGCACGCATCTGTTCCGCCGAACGCACGTCCACGCGCTGCACGCCGGCGGGCGTGGCCAGGTGCACCGGCCCGGCGACCAGCAGCACCTCCGCGCCGCGGCGCGCGGCGGCATCGGCGACGGCGAAGCCCATCTTGCCGCTGCTGCGATTGCCGATGAAGCGGACCGGGTCGATGTCCTCGAAGGTCGGCCCCGCGCTGACCAGGAGCCGGCGGCCGGCGAGCGCTGCCGTCATCGCGCCGCCCACGCCTGTGCCAGCGCCTGCACGATCGCGACCGGCTCGCGCAGGCGGCCGGGGCCGGATTCGCCTTCGGCCAGCGGGCCGTCGTCGGGACCGATCACCTGCACGCCGCGCGACACCAGCGTCGCCACGTTGGCCTGCGTGGCCGGATGCAGCCACATGCGGTGGTTCATCGCCGGCGCGATCGCGATCGGCGCGGTGGTGGCCAGGCACAGCGTGCTGACCAGGTCGTCGGCGAAACCATGCGCGAGTTTGGCGATCGTGTTGGCGGTCGCCGGCGCGACGAGCACCTGTCCGGCCCAACGCGCCAGTTCGATGTGGCCCATCGCCGCCTCGGCCGCCTCGTCCCACAGCGAATGCCGCACCGGCTGTCCCGACACCGCCTGGAAGCTCGGCGCGCCGACGAAGCGCAGCGCGTTCCCGGTCATCGCGACCTGCACCTCGGCGCCGGCGTCGCGCAGTCGTCGCACCAGGTCCACCGCCTTGTAGGCGGCGATGCCACCGCACACGCACAGCAGCACGCGGCGGTCGAGGCGGGGGCCGTCCATGCGGTCAGGAAATTCCTACGGCGGAAGTGGCGGTTAGCTTACCCGACGGGGGCGTGGACGCTGATCGTGGCGGACGTGGGGTTTGCGGACAGTGGCGTCGTTTCGCCGGTGCGTGCGTGGCGTGGCCGCGCCGGCATCGGCAGTCGATCTTCCCTGCCACGGCACCCCATGCACATCCGCGACTGGCCCGCCACCGAACGTCCCCGCGAGAAGCTGCTTGCGCGCGGTGCGGGCGTGCTGTCGGACGCGGAGCTGCTGGCGCTGTTCCTCGGTTCGGGCCTGCGGGGGCAGGATGCCGTCACCACCGCGCGCGGCCTGCTCGCCGCGCACGGCCCGCTGCGCGCGCTGCTCGAACGCACGCCGGCCGAACTCGCCGACCTGCCCGGCCTCGGCCCCGCGCGCGCCTGCCAGCTCGCGGCCGCGCTGGAGCTTTGCAACCGCTACCTCGCCGCCGGCCTCGAGCGCGGCGAGGCGCTCACCGATCCGTCCGCCGCCGGCCGCTATTTCGCCCAGCGCCTGCGCGGGCATCCGCACGAAGTCTTCGCCGTGTTGTTCCTCGACGCCCGCCACCGCGCGCTCGCCTTCGAGGAGCTGTTCCGCGGCACGATCGATGGTGCCGAGGTGCATCCGCGCGAAGTCGTCCGCCGCGCGCTGGCGCACAACGCCGCCGCGGTGATCGTCGGCCACAACCATCCGAGCGGCAGCGCCGAGCCCAGCGCCGCCGACCGCGCCGTCACCGCGCGCCTGAAGCAGAGCCTGGGCCTGGTCGACATCCGCCTGCTCGACCATTTCGTGGTCGGCGACGGTACGCCGGTGTCGCTGGCGGCGCGGGGCTGGGTGTAGCGGGAGGGCGGGAAAGCTGCCGTCGACCGCGACGGCGTGCCGAACCGGCTTACTCCGGCGCGGCGAGGCGGGTGTCCCGCCGCTTTCGGTCGGCCATGGGCCGTCGCGCACGGCCGGATGCGTGCCGATCCAGCGGCGGCGCGTCGGGATGCCGAGCGCGCCCGCTACAATGCCGATCCGTTGAACCTCCCGCAGCATTCCGCGTGAAAGCCCAGCTCCGCGCCCTCATCCAGCAGGGCATCCACGCCCTGCGCGCCGCCGGCACCCTGCCGGTCGACGCCGCGACGCCTGATTTCGTGGTCGAACGGCCCAAGGACCGCAGCCACGGCGACTTCTCCACCAACGCCGCGATGCTGCTGGCGAAGGCGGCGAAGGCGAATCCGCGCGCGATCGCGCAGGCGCTGCTGCCGCTGCTGCAGGCCGCCGACGCCGGCGGCCTGCTCGCCGACGTCGAGATCGCCGGCCCCGGTTTCCTCAATTTCCGCCTCGCCCCCGCCGCCTGGCAGCGCCAGCTGCGCGAGATCCACGCGCTGGGCGCGCTGTATGGCCGCAATGCGTCCGGCAACGGCCATCGCGCCGGCGTCGAATACGTCTCCGCCAATCCGACCGGCCCGCTGCATGTCGGCCACGGTCGCGCGGCGGTGATCGGCGACTGCATCGCGCGCGTGCTCGATGCCAACGGCTGGGCCGTGGCGCGCGAGTTCTACTACAACG
>JABFWF010000224.1 GCA_013362405.1 Lysobacter sp.
ACGGCAACACCATCGCGCTCGATGCGAAGAACGGAAAGGAGTGGTGGAAGACCAGTCTCGCGGACATCCAGACCGGCGAGAGCATCACCATGGCGCCGCTGGTGGTGAAGGACAAGGTGCTGGTCGGCGACGCCGGCGGCGAGTTCGGCGTGCGCGGCTGGCTCGCCGCGCTCGACCTGCGCAGCGGCCGGCTCGCATGGAAGGCGTACAGCACCGGCCCGGACGCGGACGTGCTGATCGGCTCCGCGTTCAAGCCGTTCTATGCCGGCGACCGCGGCAAGGACCTCGGCATGAAAACGTGGCCGGGGCAGGCGTGGAAGATCGGCGGCGGCACGACCTGGGGCTGGATTTCCTACGACCCGCAGCTCGACCTGGTCTATTACGGCACCGGCAATCCCGGGCCATGGAACGCCGATCAGCGGCCCGGCGACAACAAGTGGACCTCGGGCGTGTTCGCGCGCGATCCCGACACCGGCCAGGCGCGCTGGTTCTACCAGTTCAGCCCGCACGACCTGTACGACTACGACGCGGTCAACGAAAACCTGCTGCTCGACCTGCCGTTCGGCAACGCCACGCGCAAGGTGCTGGCGCGGCCGGAGCGCAACGGCTTCTTCTACGTGATCGACCGCGCGACCGGCCAGGTGCTGTCCGCCGACAAGTACGGGCATGCGACCTCGATCGAGCGCGTCGACCTGAAGAGCGGCCGGCCGACCTACAACGAGGCGCTCAAGCCGCAGTCCGGCCGCGTCACCCGCAACATCTGCCCGGCATCGCCCGGCGAGAAGGACTGGAACCCGTCGGCGTTCTCGCCGCGCACGCGGCTGGTGTACATCCCGCACATCAACCTGTGCATGGACATCGCGCCGTCGGAGGTCAACTACATCGCCGGCACGCCCTATGTCGGCGCCGACGTGAAGATGTACGCAGGCCCCGGCGGCTATCGTGGGGTGGTCACCGCGTGGGATCCGGTGCGCCGGCGCGCGGCGTGGGAGGTGAAGGAAGACCTGCCGGTGTGGAGCGGCGCGCTGGCCACCGCCGGCGACCTCGTCTTCTACGGCACGATGGACGGCTGGTTCAAGGCGCTGGACGCGCGCACCGGCGCCGAGCTGTGGAAGTTCAAGACCGACTCCGGAATCATCGGCCAGCCGGTGAGCTACCGCGGGCCGGACGGGCGGCAGTACATCGCCGTGCTGTCCGGCGTGGGCGGATGGGCGGGCGCGATCGTCGTCGGCAACCTCGACACGCGCGACGCCACCGCGGGCGGCGGCTTCGCCAATGCCGTGCGCGACCTCAAGGACAAGTCCGCGCCGGGAGGGACACTGTATGTGTTCGCGCTTCCGAAGTAGGCACGTCGCCCTCGCCATCGCGCTGCTGGCCGCGGCGGGCTGCCAGCGCGAGAGCCGCGAATTCCAGACCGCGCCGGTGGAAGGCGCACAACCGCATCCGCGGTTGTCCACGCTGCAGCCCGGCCATCCGCTGGCGACCACCGCCAGCGACATCGGCGCGCACTACGCGAACAACGCCTGGCACATCACCCAGGGCGGGCGGCTGTATCGCTGGTTCAACTGCAACGGCTGCCATGCCGCCGGCGGCGGCGCGATCGGGCCGGCGCTGATGGATGCCGAATGGCGCTACGGCGGCAGCATCGAACAGATCCACGCCAGCATCCTCGAAGGACGCCCGAACGGCATGCCGGCCTGGCGCGGCAAGCTCACCGACCAGCAGGCGTGGCAGCTGGCCGCGTACATCCGCGCGCTGTCCGGCAACGTGCGCAACGATGCGGCGCCGAGCCGGCGCGAAGGCATGGCGGCGACGCCGCCCCCCACGCGCATTCCCACCCAGCCGCCACGGGGCGGCGACGACAGCAGCGGCACGGGACCCGCGCCGTGATGCGACCCCTGCGCCCCTGCTGGATCGGACTCGGGGTGCTGCCGCTTGCCGGCTGCGACGGCGCGCAGTCCGCCCTCGCGCCGGCGGGCGACCAGGCCGAGGCGATCGGCCGGCTGTGGGACCTGACCCTCGCCGTCTGCGTGCTGGTCTACGTGCTGGTGCTGCTTGCGCTGGCCTGGGCGCTGCGGCGGCGGGGCAGGCGGCGCGCGACCGACGAGCGCGCGATGACGAAGGCGCTGGTCGCCTTCGTTTTGTTCACCGGTGGCACGCTGACGTTGCTCACCGTGGCGAGCTTCGTCACCGACCGCCGGCTGCACGCGCCGGTGCGCGATCCGCTGCACGTGCGCATCACCGCCAGCCAGTGGTGGTGGCAGGTGGAATACCTGTCGGCGGATCCGTCGCGCCAGCTCACCACCGCCAACGAGCTGCACCTGCCGGTCGATCGTCCGGTGCGCATCGAACTGGCCACCACCGACGTCATCCACAGCCTGTGGATCCCCGTGCTGGCGGGCAAGCAGGACCTGATCCCCGGCCACCACAACGTGCTGGTGGTGACGCCGCGCCACGTCGGCCGCTACCGCGGCCAGTGCGCGGAGTTCTGCGGCCTGCAGCACGCCCACATGGCGCTGGACGTGCAGGTGGACGGCACGGAGGACTTCGCCGCGTGGTACGCCCACCAGCTGCAGCCCGCGCCGACACCGAGGAGCGCCGGCGCGAATGCCGGGCAGCGCCTGTTCGCCGCCAGCGCGTGCGCGATGTGCCACGCCATCGGCGGGACCGATGCCGGCGGACGCGTCGGCCCCGACCTCACCCACCTCGCGTCGCGGCGCACGCTCGCGGCCGGCGCGCTGCCGCTGGACCGCACGCGCCTGGCCGCCTGGATCCTCGACCCGCAGCGCTACAAGCCCGGCACCAACATGCCGCAGGTGCCGCTGCAGCCGCAGCAGCTGGACCAGGTCACCGATTACCTGATGGAGCTGCAATGACCGATGCCGCGCGCACGCCGGAGGAACGCGACCGCGCACTCGACGCGCTGCACGCCGTCTGGGCCGATCGCCCGGGCTTCATCGGCTGGCTGACGACCGTCGACCACAAGCGCATCGCGCGCCGCTACATCGTCACGGCGATGGTGTTCTTCGTGCTCGCCGGGGCCCTCGCGATGGTGATGCGCATGCAGCTGTCGGAGCCGGAAAACGACCTGCTCGGGCCGGACCGCTACAACCAGTTCTTCTCGATGCACGGCACGGTGATGATGTTCCTGTTCGCCGTACCGATCATGGAAGCGGTCGGGGTCTACATGGTGCCGCTGATGGTGGGCGCGCGGAACATCTCGTTCCCGCGCCTGAACGCCTTCAGCTACTGGCTGTACCTGTTCGGCGGCGTGATGATCTTCGGCGCGCTGGCGCTGAACATCGGCCCAGAAGCCGGCTGGACCAGTTACGTGCCGTTGTCCTCGTCCGACTTCTCGCCCGGCAAGCGCACCGACCTGTGGGCGCAGATGATCACCTTCACCGAGGTGGCCGGTTTGTGCGTCGCGGTCGAGCTGGTCGCGACCATCCTCTGCATGCGCGCGCCGGGCATGACGCTGGCGCGCATGCCGTTGTTCGTTTGGTCGATGCTGGTCACCAGCCTGATGGTGATCTTCGCGATGCCGGCGGTGATGCTGTCGAGCTCGTTCCTCATCGCCGACCGCCTGATCGGCACCCACTTCTACAACGCGGGCGAAGGCGGCGACGCGCTGCTGTGGCAGCACCTGTTC
>JABFWF010000048.1 GCA_013362405.1 Lysobacter sp.
GGCTGGAAGGCCACGATCCGGCCGCACACTTCTGCCGCCACTGCGGCACTACGCTGCCGTCGGCGACCGGATGAGACTCAGCGCGGCGGCCGCGCGAGCTGCGCGTCGGTGAGGAACAGGTCCGGCAGCAGATGCTTCGCGTCCGGATCGACGGCGTACCCGCTGAAGTCGGTGACGCCGGCGGCGGAGAGCACGTCGTCGTCGATCAGGAACTGACCCGAATACTCGCGCGACGGCTGCGTCAGCACGACATGCGCGGCGTCGGCGACGATCTCGGGCGTGCGGCAGAGCTCAGGGCGAACGCCGGGAATCATGTTGATCGCGTCGGTGGCGATCACCGTGCGCGGCCACAGCGCGTTGACGGCCACGCCTTGCGGGCCGAATTCCGCGGCCAGGCCCAGCGTCACGAAGCTCATGCCCATCTTCGCCAGCGTGTAGCCGGTGTGCGGCGCCCACCATTTCGGATCCAGGTTCAGCGGCGGCGCGAGCGACAGGATGTGCGGATCGGCGGCCTTCAGCAGGTGCGGCAGGCAGGCCTGCGAACACAGGAACGTGCCGCGCGCGTTGACCTGCTGCATCAGGTCGAAGCGCTTCATCGGCGTGTCGAGCGTGCCGCGCAACCAGATCGCGCTGGCGTTGTTGACCAGGATGTCGATGCCGCCGAACGCGTCGACCGTCGCGGCGACAGCGGCGCCGACCTCGTCTTCCTCGCGGATGTCGCACTTGATCGCCAGCGCCTTGCCACCGGCGGCAATCACTTCCTCGGCGACGGTATGGATCGTGCCGGGCAGTTTCGGATTGGGAACCGACGACTTCGCGACGATCGCGACGTTGGCGCCGTCGCGCGCGGCCCGCAGCGCGATGGCGCGGCCGATGCCGCGCGAGGCGCCGGTGATGAAGAGCGTCTTTCCGGACAGGGTGCGCATGGCGCGTCTCCTACGTTGCGCGCGCCATGGGCGCGCTGATGGCCGCGATTATGGCCGGAAGGTCACGGCTTCGGCCCCTGGCCTTCGTTGTCTTCCCATTTCAGGATGCGCCGCGTCACGAAGCGGTAGACCGGTTTTCCCGTGGCGAACCACGCCTCGCGCAGCCACGAATGGCGCTTGAGCACGCGCCGCTCCACCGGCGTCAGCGCCTGCGGGCAGTAGGTGCGCTTGTGCTTGAGCAGATGGCGCAGGTCCTCGCGCGCGAGCAGGCGCATCCAGCGCGAACGCGGCTGCCCCCGCGTGGCGAGCTGGAAGTCGATGATCCCGGGCCGGCCGTCGGCGAGCACGAGCCAGTTGGCCTCCTTCGCCAGGTCGTTGTGCGCCAGTCCGCGCCGATGGAGTTGCTGCAGCAGGCGGCGCGCGCGACGGAAATACGCGAGATCGCCATGCGGCGGGCGCTGGTACATCGCCGCGCCGTCCATGTAGCTGCGGTCGAGCCGTCGGCCGTCCCAGCGCAGCAGCTGCGGCACGTCGTGCAGGCCGTGGACCTGCTGCAGCGCGCGCGCCTCGCGCCGTGCGAGCCACCACGCGGGAACGCGCAGCCACAGTGGCACATGGCGAAGGTCGCGACGCACGAACAGGCCGCGGTCGTCGCGCATGAGCGCGATGCGGCCGAAGCTGTCGGCCTTGAGCGCCTGGACTTCGATGGCGTCGTCGGATGATGAAGACATCGCGCCAGTGTACGGAATCGCGATTCACGGACGGGACGGCCGAGGGCTCTCCCCCTGCGGATGCCGATCGTCACCGTGACCGTCGCCATCGCGTCGTCATGGACGCGTTGCCTATAATCGCCCGATGGAACCGGCCTGGATCGAAAGCGCGACCGCATGGATCGCGGAGCACCCCGTCGCCGCCGGCGCCGTCATCTTCCTCATCGCCTTCTGCGACGCCGTGGTGCTGCTGGGCATCGTCGTGCCGGCGCTGCCGCTGCTGTTCGCGGTCGGCGCACTGGTGGGCCTGGGCCACATCAGCGGCCCGTATGCGCTGGTGTGCGCGACGCTCGGCGCCTTCATCGGCGACGCCCTGAGCTACTGGGTCGGCCACCGGTGGGGGCCGCAGTTGCGATCGCGATGGCCGTTCTCGCGCTATCCGCAGTGGCTCGATCGGGGCGAGGCGATGTTCCGCCGCCATGGCGTGAAGAGCATTTTCATCGCGCGCTTCGTCGGCGCGGTGCGGCCGTTCGTGCCCGCCATCGCCGGCATGCTGCACATGCCGCTGCGGCGCTACGCCCTTCCGAGCCTGGTCGCCTGCATCGCGTGGTCGGCGCTGTTCCTTGCGCCCGGCTGGGTGCTGGGGCGGTCCTACGACGCGGTCGCCGCGGTGGCCGATCGCCTCGCGCTGGTGCTCGCCGCGCTGGCAGTCGCCGTGGCGCTGGTGTGGGCGGTGGTGCTGTACACGTGGCGATGGTTCGCCGACCACGCCGACACCCTGCTCGCGCGCGCCCTGCGCTGGACGCGCCAGCATCCGCGGCTGGGGCCGTACGCGGCCGCGCTGATCGATCCGAACCGGCCCGAATCCCCGTCGCTGCTGATGCTCGCCGTGTGCCTGCTGGCGATCAGCTGGGCGTGGTTCACGCTGGTCGCCTCGCTGCTGGCCAGCGGCGGGCCGCTGGCGCTGGACCACACCATCCACGACTTCATGTGGAGCCTGCGCAACCCGCTCGCCGACCGCCTGATGGCCGCGCTCGCCTGCATCGGCGATGCCTCCGTGCTGGGCCCGGCGGTGCTGGTCGCGCTGGCCTACCTGCTGTGGCGCAAGCGCTGGATGGCGGCGGCGCATTTCGCCGCGGCGATCGTGTTCGGGCTGGTGTTCACGTCGCTGCTGGAAGCGGCAATCGACATGCCGCGACCGCCGACGGCGCCGGCCGGCTTCGGCTTCCCGTCGGTGGCCGTGACGATGTCCACCATCGTGTTCGGCTTCTTCGCAGTGCTCATCGCGCGCGAATTGCCCGGCCGCACGCGCGTGTGGCCGTACCTGCTCGCGGGCGTGATCACCACGCTGGTCGCGTTCTCGCGTCTGTACCTGGGCGCGCACTGGCCCAGCGACCTCGTCGGCGGCACGCTGTTCGGCGTGCTGTGGCTGCTGGCGCTGGGCATCGCGTATCGCCGGCACGTGCAGCGCTCGTTCTGGATGCGCCCGCTGGCGTGGCTGTTCTACGGCACCTTCGCCATCGCCGCGCTGTGGCATGCGCCGCGCACCGCCGACACGCTGCTTGCCCGCTTCGCGGCCGCCACACCGACATCGGTGATGAACGCCGAGGCGTGGTGGCGCGACGGCTGGAGCGAGCTGCCGGCGCCGCGCAACGAACGCGACCAGCGCCGCCGCTGGCCGCTGGACGTGCAGGTCGCCGGGTCGCTCGACCCGCTGCGCGAACGCCTCGAAGCGCGCGGCTGGCACGTGCAGCCGCAGGCGGACTGGATCGCGACGCTGGGCCTGCTCGACGACGACACCTCGGCAAGCGAGCAGCCCGTGCTGCCGGCCACGCTCGACGCGCAGGCCGAGACGCTCCTGATGGTGCATCCGGGCGGAAGCGAAGATGAAGAGTTCGTGCTGCGCCTGTGGCGCGCGCCGGTGCGTTTGGACGACGGCACGCCGCTGTGGATCGGCACGAGCCAGACCTTGCGCCT
>JABFWF010000146.1 GCA_013362405.1 Lysobacter sp.
GGCGACGCGCGCCGCAGCGAGATCCGCGCCAGCGAGGAGGACCTGGACATCCTCGACCTGATCGCCCCGGAAGACGTGGTGGTCACGTTGTCGCATTCGGGTTACGCCAAGCGCCAGCCGGTCAGCGCCTATCGCGCCCAGCGCCGCGGCGGCCGTGGTCGCGCGGCGGCGGCGACCAAGGAAGAGGATTTCATCGACCAGCTGTGGCTGGTGAACACGCACGACACGCTGCTCACCTTCACCAGCACCGGCCGCGTGTTCTGGCTGCCCGTGCACGTGCTGCCGGAGGCCGGTCCGAACGCGCGCGGCCGCCCGATCGTCAACTGGATCCCGCTGGAAGCCGGCGAACAGGTGCAGGCCGTCGTGCCCGTGCGCGACTACCGCGAGGACCAGTTCGTGTTCTTCGCGACGCGCCACGGCACGGTCAAGAAAACGCCGCTCACCGAGTTCGCCTTCCGTCTCGCGCGCGGCAAGATCGCGATCAACCTCGACGAGGGCGACGCGCTGGTCGGCGCGCAGCTGACCGACGGTTCGCGCGACATCATGCTGTTCGCGAGCAACGGCAAGGCGGTGCGCTTCGACGAGGCGGAAGTGCGCCCGATGGGCCGCACCGCCACCGGCGTGCGCGGCATGAAGCTGGCCGCAGGCGAGCAGGTGATGAGCCTGATCGTGATCGACGGCGAGGGCGACATCCTCACCGCCAGCGAGCGTGGCTACGGCAAGCGCACGCCGGTCGTCGAATACCCGCGCAAGGGCCGCGGCACCCAGGGCGTGATCGCCATCCAGACGAGCGCGCGCAACGGCTGCCTGGTCGGCGCGATCCAGCTGTCCGACCACCACGAGGTGCTGCTGATTTCCGACGGCGGCACGCTGGTGCGCACGCGCGCCGCGGAGATCGCGCAGGTCGGCCGCAACACGCAGGGCGTGACCCTGATGCGCCTGGCCGAGGACGAGAAGCTGCAGGCGATCGAGCGCGTCGACGCTTCTCTCGAGGACGATGCCGAAACCGCCGGCACCGGCGGGATGGGCACGGAGATGCCGCCGCCCGTCGAGTGAGGCGCGCCGTCGCCCGGCTCCCCCGGCGCGACGTGGGAAACGAAGGCAGCAACGGAACGGGCGGCCCTCGGGTCGCCCGTCTGCGTTTGCATCCAGCGAATCCGCCCGGCCCCCTGGCAGTGCAAGCGGCGGCATCTCGACGCAGGCGTTCGCCCGCGCCCGCCCTATACTCGCCGCGCTGCCACGGGGAACTCCAATCATGCGTCGCGTGCCGTCCAGGGAAAGGGCCGCCGCAAGCCTGCTGCGCGGGCTTGCCGTCGTGCTGTTCGTCGCAAGTGCACTCATCGGCTGCAATCAGGGCAGCCACGGCCAGCGCCCGCCAGTCAGCGGCGAGGCGATCAAGGTCAAGCGCGAGGCGATCCAGGGCTTCGGCCTCGCCGCCGCCTATCCCGACCAGAAGGACGACGAGGCGCTCGCGCTGGTGCTGGAATTCAGCCGGCCGCTGGTCGGTACCCAAGACTTCGACGCCCTCGCCGCGGTGGTCGACGCCAACGGGGCGCCGGTCAAGGGTGCGTGGGTGCTCGACAAGAAGGATCCGCGCATCCTGCGTTATCCGCACGTCGACGCCAGCAAGGACTACACCGTCTTCCTGCGCGCGGGCCTGACCGCCGCGAGCGGCGAGAAGCTCGGCAAGGAAGTGCGCCGCAGCATCTATACCGGCCCGCTCGACCCGGTGGTCGGCTTCGCCTCGCAGGGCAGCGTGCTGCCGGCGCGCGACAGCCGTGGGCTGCCGGTGGTGTCTGTGAACGTGCCCGAGGTCGACGTCGAGTTCCTGCGCGTCCGCGACAAGGAACTGCCGCGCTTCTTCGCCGAATTCCGTCGCGCGGGGCGCCGCGGCGGCTGGGATCTCGACGCCGACTGGGACGGCCGCACGCCGCTGTCGCAGATGACCGACCCGGTTTACGTCAACCGCTTCGTGCTCGGCGGCAAGACCAACGAGCGCGTGCTCACCTACCTGCCGCTGCAGGACATCAGGGAGCTGCAGAAGCCGGGCCTGTATTTTGCGGTGATGAAGCGCGCCGGCCGCTTCAAGGACGACTTCGAGACGACCTTCTTCACCGTCAGCGACCTCGGCCTGCACGCGCGCGCCTACAAGGATCGCCTGTTCGTGCACGTCGCCTCGCTCGAATCGGGCGACGAGGTGAACATGGTCGACCTGAAGATCCTCGATGCGCACGGCGAGCCGATCCTCAAGGGCACCACCGACCGTTACGGCAACGCGCTGCTGAACTACACGCTCGACGCCGGCCACGTGCTGGTCGCCGCCAAGGGCGACGACCTCTCGATGCTGCCGTTCAACCAGCCGGCGCTCGACCTGTCGGAGTTCGCCGTCGCCGGGCGCGAGCAGGCGTGGTTCGACGTGTTCGCGTGGTCCGGCCGTGACCTGTACCGGCCGGGCGAGACCGCGCGCATCTCCGCGCTGCTGCGCGACCAGGACGGCCAGCCGCTCGCCGCCACGAGCAAGCGCCTGCAGCCGGTGTTCGTGCGCTTCGTCCAGCCTGACGGCAAGACCTTCGTCGAGACGCGGTTGCAGCCAGACGCGCAGGGCTACGTGCGCGCCTCGCAGCTGATCCCGGCCGATGCGCCGACCGGGCGCTGGCGCGTCGAATTCCGCACCGATCCGGCGAGCAAGGATGCGGTGCAGGGCATGACCCTGCGCGTCGAGGAATTCCTGCCCGAGCGCATGAAGCTCGACCTCGCCGCGCAGGACGTGCTGCGTCCCGGCGAGCCGCTGCGCCTGCGCGTCGACGCCGCCTACCTCTACGGCGCGCCCGCGGCACAGAACCGCTTCACCGCCAAGCTCGCGGTTTCGGTCGAGCAGCATCCGCTCGAGCAGCTGCCCGGCTTTTTCTTCGGCGATCCGACCCTGACCCTGCCAAAGGAGGCCAGGGACGTCGTCGACACCACCCTCGACGCCGATGGCAAGCTGCAGCAGGACGTCATGCTTCCCGCCGAGGCGAAACCGGTCAGCACCATCGCCGCGATCGTCACCGGCAGCGTGTACGAGACCGGCGGCCGCAGCGTCAACCGCAGCCTCAAGCGCGTGCTGTGGCCGGCCGACGCGCTGGTCGGCATCCGCCCGCTGTTCGACGACAAGGACGGCGCGGACGCGAACGCCAACCCGGCCTTCGAGGTCGTGCGCGTGGACAGTGCCGGCCGCCCGCGCCCGGCCAGCGGCCTGAAGATGACCCTGGTGCGCGAGCACCGCGACTACCACTGGAACTTCAACGACGACACCGGCTGGGGCTACGACTACACCAGCCGCTTCGAGAACGTGGAAACGCGCGCGCTCTCCGTCGGCGCGACGGCCACGCGCTTCAACGTGCCGGTGGAGTGGGGCGAGTACCGCATCGACGTCTACGACCCCGCCACGCGCCTGACCACGCGCTATCCCTTCGTCGCAGGCTGGAGCTGGGACGACGAGAACCGCGGTCTCGACGCGCGCCCCGACAAGGTCAAGCTCGCGCTCGACAGGACCGGCTACCGCGCCGGCGACACGCTCAAGGTCACGCTGACGCCGCCGCACGCCGGCCGCGGCATGCTACTGGTCGAAAGCGACCATCTGCTGTACGTGCAGGACGTGGACGTCAAGCCGGGCAGTACCTTCGAGATTCCGGTGACCCAGGAATGGGAGCGGCACGACGTCTACGTCACCGCGCTCGTGTTCCGCGGCGGCAGCGCCGAAAGCAAGGTCACGCCGGCGCGCGCAGTCGGCATCGCGCACGTGCCGATGGACCGGCGCGACCGCACCGTTGCCGTCGGCCTGTCCGCGCCCGCGTCGATGCGGCCGGAGCAGGACCTGCCCGTCACGGTCAGCGCGCCCGCGCTGGCCGGGCAGGACGCGTGGGTGACGGTGTCCGCGGTCGATGTCGGCATCCTCAACATCACCCGCTTCCCGCTGCCGGACGCGGCCGCGCACTTCTTCGCCCAGCGCCGGCTCGGCGTGGACGCCTACGACGTGTACGGCCGGGTGATCGAAAGCTTCGAGGGCGGCACCGCGAAGATCCGCTTCGGCGGCGACATGGCGTTGCAGGCGTTGCCGCAGGCGCGGCGACCGACCGCGCACGTCGAAACCGTCGACCTGTTCGCCGGGCCGGTGAAGCTCGACGCGCGCGGCAATGCGCGCATCCCGCTGCACGTGCCGGACTTCAACGGCACGCTGCGCGTGTCCGCGCTGGTATTCGCCGGAGGCCGCTACGGCAGCCAGGCGCGCGAGACGGTGGTACGTGCGCCGATCCTCGCCGAAGCCAGCCTGCCGCGCGTGCTCGCGCCCGGCGACCGCAGCAGCGTCACCCTCGACGTGCAGAACTTCACCGGCAGGCCCGGTGCCTTCCAGGTCAAGGTGGAAGGCGAGGGCCCGCTCGCGCTCGCTGACGACGCGCGCAAGGCCACGCTCGCGACCGACGCCAAGACCTCCTACACCTTCCCCGTGACCGCGCGCGAAGGCTACGGCGTGGCGAAGGTGCGCGTGCGCGTGGACGGCAACGGCTTTCACGTCGACCGCCGCTACGACCTGCCGGTGCGCCCTGCATGGCCGCAGGTGGTGCGCGCACGCACGCAGGTCCTCGACAAGCTCGGCCCGCTGCGCTTCGATCCGGTGCTCGCCGACGGGCTGATGGCCGAATCGGTCACCGCGCAGATGACGGTCGGCGCGCTGCCGCCGATCCCGTTCGCCACCGCGCTGCAGGGCGCGCTCGACTATCCCTACGGCTGCGTCGAGCAGACCACCAGCAAGGGCTACGCGACGCTGGTACTGGACGAGGCGACCGCGCGCATGCTCGGCGTGCCGCCGCTGGATCCCAAGGAGCGCCGCAACCGGATGGAGCGCACGTTCGGCCGGCTGGCCGGCATGCAGATCGCGACGGGGCACTTCTCGATGTGGGGCGACGACGACTACGTCGATCCGTCGATCACCCCTTACGTCGCCGAGTTCCTGCTCGATGCACGCGACGCCGGCTTCGCGGTGCCCGACACGGTGTTGCAGAAGGCGCTGAAGGCGCTCAGCGACGACCTGCTGTCCGGCGGCCAGGCGTTCTTCGGCCGCGACCGCCGCGAGCACCTCAAGTTCGCCTACCAGGCCCATGCCGGTTACGTGCTCGCACGCGTCAACCGTGCGCCGCTCGGCACGCTGCGCGCGCTGTACGACAACGACCGCAGGCAGAGCCTGACCGGGCTGCCGCTGGTGCGGCTGGGCCTTGCGCTCACGCTGCAGGGGGATGCCGCACGCGGGCGCAAGGCGCTGGCGGAAGGCTTCGCACGCGATCCGGATGCGCGGCCAGAGTCCCTGTGGGACTACGGCAGCCGCGTGCGCGACGACGCGCTGATGCTCGCGCTGGTGCACGAGCGTGGGCTGGCGACGCCGCAATGGGATGCGCGCGCCGTCTCGCTCGGCCGTGAACTCGACGCGCGCCGCGACAGCGGCTGGCTGTGGCTGAGCACGCAGGAGCAGGTCGCGTTGGCGCGTTTGGGCAAGGCGCTGGCGGCGGACAAGGGCAAGCAGGTGTCGGGGCGCTGGACGATTGGCGGCCAGTCAACCGATGTCGGGCCTGCGCGCCTGCTCGGCAAGCGCTTCGGCGCCGCCGACATCGCGCAGGGCGTGCGCTTCGAGCCGCAGGGGACGCCTCCGCTGTACGCCAGCCTCGAGGTCGCCGGCGTGCCGCGCACTGCGCCCGCCGCCGACGCCTCGGTGGTCAAGGTCACGCGCCGCTACTACACGACCGACGGCACGCCGTGGGACGGCGGCACGCTACACGAGGGCGACGCGCTGGTCGTCGCGCTCAGCATCGAGGCCGCAAAGGACATGCCCGACGCGCTGGTCACCGACCTGCTGCCCGCGGGCCTGGAGATCGAAAATTTCAACCTCGGCGACGAGAAGCAGTGGGCGGGCGTGGTGATCGACGGCATCGAGCTTGCCGAGCGCAAGCAGGCGGCCGAAGCGCGCCACGAGGAATACCGCGATGACCGTTACATCGCCGCGCTCAAGCTCGGCCGCGGCAGCACCGCGCGGGTGTTCTACCTGGTGCGCGCGGTCACGCCCGGCACCTACATCGTCCCGCCGCCGCTGGTGGAGGACATGTATCGGCCGGAGCTGCGTGGCGTGGGCAAGTCGACGCCGGCGACGCTGGTGGTGAAGCAGCCGGGGCAGTGAGCGACAACCGAAAACAGAACCCAATGACGATTCCTGACTACCAAACCTTGATGCTTCCTGTGCTTCGGGCCACTTCCGACGGCGATGAGCATCAGATGAAAGAAATCATCTCGTTGCTCATCGACCGGTACGACATGACGGAAGAGGAGAAAACCCAGCTGCTTCCCAGTGGGACGGCTAATGTTTTCGGCAGCCGGGTTGCATGGGCAAAAACCTACCTGAAGCAGGCCGGTCTCCTGTCGTCCCCGCGACGAGGCGTTTTTGTAATTACGAATGCCGGCAGAGAGTTACTGGCGAGGAATCCGCAAAGCGTAGATAACAACACTCTCAATAGCTACAAAGCATTTCGCGACTTCCGGGATCGCTCGCGCACCACAGACAATGACACCGCCAGCCAACCCATCGCCGATCTCCCATCGGAACAAACCCCCGAAGACGCGATGGCAGCTGCCTATGAGCGGCTCCGAAGCGAGTTGGAAGTCCAACTCCTAGAACAGGTGGGCAAAGCGTCGCCTGCATTCTTCGAGCAGGTAGTGGTCGATCTTGTTGTGGCGATGGGATATGGCGGTTCGAGGCAGGATGCTGGGCGGGCCATCGGCAAATCCGGCGACGGCGGCGTGGACGGAATAATCAAGGAAGACAAACTCGGCCTTGATGCCATCTATCTTCAGGCAAAGCGATGGGAGGCGACGGTCGGGCGTCCCGAGATACAGAAATTCGCAGGCGCGCTCCAAGGATTACGCGCCACAAAGGGGATTTTCATCACGACATCCGGTTACTCGAGAGATGCCTTGGAATATGTGCAACAGATTTCAAGCAAGATCATTCTTATTGATGGGAAGACATTGGTTCGATATATGGCCGAGCACAACGTCGGTGTGTCCATCGTTGGTAGGTACGAAATCAAAAGTATCGATAGCGACTACTTCGAAATGGAGTAGGGTCTAAATCGCTAGGGAACAGTGGAATTTTGGCGGCCGGATGGACCAAAGAGCTCGAGCTGTAGCAATGAAGTCCAGTCGCGCTCCGCTTCTCCGCACCGCGCTCAAGGGAATACTCGCGCTGCTGATCCTCGCGACGGTCGCCATGCTCGCCGACCTCGCGTTCCCGCTGCCGCTGCCCGACGCGCACGACGGCGGCGCGCTGGTGGTCGCCGCCGACGGCACGCCGCTGCGCGCGTTTCCCGACGGCGAGGGCATCTGGCGCTATCCGGCCAGGATCGACGAGGTCTCGCCGCTCTACCTGCAGGCGCTGCTTGGCTACGAGGACCGCTGGTTCTGGCGGCATCCCGGCATCAATCCGCTCGCGCTGCTGCGCGCGGGCGGGCAGTGGCTGCGCAACGGGCACGTGGTGTCGGGCGGGTCGACGCTGACGATGCAGGTCGCGCGCATCCTGGAGCCGCCGCGCGCCGGCCGCCGTAGCGCGACGAACAAGCTGCGCCAGCTGCTGCGCGCGTTGCAGCTGGAAGTGCACCTGTCCAAGCGCGGGATCCTGGCGCTCTACCTCAACCGGGCGCCGTTCGGCGGCACCATCGAAGGCGTGCAGGCGGCGAGCTGGGCCTACCTCGGCAAGCCGGCGGCACGGCTGTCGCATGCGGAAGCGGCGCTGCTCGCGGTGCTGCCGCAGTCGCCCAGCCGGCTTCGCCCCGACCGCGAGCCCGAACGCGCGCGCCGCGCGCGCGACAAGGTGCTGGCGCGGATGGCGACACTCGGCCTCTGGTCCAGCGCCGAGGTCGCGGACGCGCGCATCGAGCCGGTGGTCGCGCGCGAGTTGCAGCCGCCCCTGCACGCGCCCCTGCTCGCGCAACGCCTGCGCGCCGCCAATCCGCGCCTCGCGCAGATCCGTTCAACCCTCGACATCGATCTGCAGCGCACGCTCGAGGACCGCGTCGGCGCCTACTTTTCGAACCTGCCGGAACGCACGTCGGCCGCGCTGCTGGTGGTCGACAACGCGACGATGCACGCGCGCGCCTACGTCGGCTCGGTCGATTTCGCCGACGCCGCTCGGCTCGGCCAGGTCGACATGGTGCGCGCGTGGCGCTCGCCCGGTTCGACACTCAAGCCCTTCCTCTACGGTCTCGCCCTCGACGACGGCCTGATCCACTCGGAAAGCCTGCTGGTCGACGCGCCGCAGGCGTTCGGCGACTACCGGCCGGGCAACTTCGACAAGGCGTTCATCGGGCCGGTGGGGGCGGCGGAGGCGCTGCGACTGTCGCTCAACGTGCCGGCGGTGGACGTGCTTGACCACGTCGGGCCCGCACGCTTCGCCGCACGGCTGGCGAACGGCGGCATCGCGCTGCGCTGGCCGCCCGGGGCGCGGCCCAACCTTGCGATGATCCTCGGTGGTACCGGTGCGCGACTGGAGGATCTCGTGGGCGCCTACGCCGCGCTCAACCGCGCCGGCGTGGCCGGGCGTGTGCGCTACGTGGACGGCGCGACGCAGGTCGACCGCCGGTTGCTGTCGCCGGGCGCGGCCTGGATCGTGCGTGACATCCTCGAGGCGAATCCACGACCGGGACAACTCGCCGACACCTTCGACACCGGTGGCCGCCCGCGCGTGGCATGGAAGACCGGCACCAGCTACGGCTACCGCGATGCGTGGGCGCTGGGCAGCACGCGCCGCTACAGCGTGGGCGTGTGGGTCGGGCGGCCGGACGGCACACCGCTGCCGGGTCAGTACGGCGCGGTGACGGCGCTGCCGCTGCTGTTCGAAGTTTTCGACAGCCTTCCGGCCGGGCCCGGGGATGCATTGCCCGCCCCGCCACCAGCCGACGTTGCGAAAGTGGAAATCTGCTGGCCGCTCGGCCTGCTGCCCGATCCCGCCGCGCCCGGCCTGTGCCAGCGGCGCAAGGACGCGTGGGTGCTGGATGGCGTGGTGCCGCCGACCTTCGCCGAGCGCGATGCGCGCCTGTGGAGCGCCGGCCGCGAGCGCATCGAAGTCGACGCGGACCGCGGCTTGCGACTGTCGGCCGACTGCGCGTTGCCACACCGGCGCGAGTTGCTCGACATCGCGCGCTGGCCGGCGCTTGCCGCGCCATGGCTGTCGCTCGCCGAGCGCAAAGCCGCCCAGCTGCCCCCGCTCGCACCGGACTGCGCAGCGGACGGCCGCGCATCAGCGGAGGAACTGCGCATCGACGGCGTCGACGACGGCGCGACGCTGGCGAGACCACCGGGCAATGGCACGCCGCTGCGGCTGTCGCTGCGCGCGATCGGTAGCGAGGCGCGCGTGCGCTGGCTGCTCGACGGCCGCCTGGTCGGCGAAACCGACAGCCAGGGCCACTTGTCCTATGCGCTCGACGCGCCCGGCGAGCACGTCCTCACCGCGCTCGCCGACGGCGGCGCTTGGGCCCGCGTACGCTTCCGCCTGCTGCGCTGACTACTCCCCGATCCAGCCGTTGAGCAGGTCGGCGAATTCGTTCGCGTGCTCCTCCTCCTGCGCGAGGATGTCCTCGAGGATGCGCTTGGTGGTGGTGTCGCGGTCGCCGACGAAGTTGATCATCTCGCGGTAGCTGTCGATCGCGATGCGCTCGGCGACGAGGTCTTCCCGGACCATTTCGCGCAGGTCGTTGCCCTCGTGGTATTCGGCGTGCGAACGCGCGGTCAGCGTATCGGGGTTGAGGTCGGGCTCGCCGCCGAGCTGGACGATGCGCTCCGCGATCCGGTGTGCGTGCGCGAGCTCCTGCTGCGCGTGCTCGAGGAACTCCGGCTTGACCGCGTCGGCCAGCATGCCCGAGGCCATGAACGCGTGGCGGTAGTAGCGCAGGACGCAGACCCATTCGGTCGCCAGTGCCTGGTTCAGCAGGCCCAGCACGACCTCGCGGTCGGCGTCGTAGCTCGGCGTGATCGCGCCATTCTCGACGTCGCGGCGCGCATTGGCGCGCAGCACCGAGATCTCGGTGAAACCCGGCGGCGGCATGCGCGGCTTGCGCGAATGCGGCGTGGTGGGAGAGGGCGATTTCACGAGGTACCTCCTGCGGTGGGGGATGGCGGCAGCTCCTGCAGCATGTGCTCGGCGGAGGACACGCGGAACTCGCCCGGCGCCTCGACGAAGACCTTCTTCGCCACGCCATCCTCCGCGTACAGCGCGTAGCGTTTCGAGCGCTTGCCCATGCCGTAGGCGCTGGCGTCCATCTCCAGCCCGAGCGCGCGGGTGAAGTCGCCGTTGCCGTCGGCGAGCAGCAGCAGGTCGGCGGGCGCGTTCTGGCTCTTGCCCCAGGCCTGCATGACGAACGGATCGTTGACCGCGATGCAGGCGACCTCCACGCCACGCCGCCGGAATTCGTCCATGTGCGCGATGTAGCTGGGCAGGTGCCGCTCGGAACACGTGGGCGTGAAGGCACCCGGCACGGCGAAGATGACGATCTTCTTGTGGTCGAACAGCGCGCGGGTATCGACGGTCTGCACGCCGCCGTCGATCCGTTGGAGCGCGGCCTCGGGCAGGTGGTCGCCGGTCTGGATGGTCATGCACGCGCTCCTGTCAGGTGAAAGCCGAGTGTATGCCGCCGCCGTTGGGCGTGCGGTGAAGGCCGCGGCACTTGAAAAACGCGGCGGCCGCGCCGACCTGCGGGAAAGGCGGCGCGCGACGCCGCATCGCAGAGCCAGAGGAGACCGCAGATGAACTTCGTCCGTTATCGCCAGTGGCCCGTGCAGGGCGACCAGATGCAGAACGACCTGCGCCAGGCGTTCGACCGCTTCTTCCGTGGCGACGTGTTCGGCGAAGGCGCCGCCGACGACAGCTCGGTGGTGACCAGCCAATGGGTGCCGCGCGTCGACGTCAAGGAGGAGAAGGACCGCTTCGTCCTGTACGCCGACCTGCCGGGCATCGACCCCGACGACATCGAGGTCTCGATGGACAGGGGCATCCTCACCGTCAAGGGCGAGCGTGGCAGCGAAAGCACGCGCGAGACCGACCGTTTTTCGCGCATCGAGCGCAGCTACGGCAGCTTCCATCGCCGCTTCGCGCTGCCCGACAGCGCGGATCCCGAGGGCATCCAGGCGCATGGCCGCAACGGCGTGCTCGAGATCGTCATCCCCAAGCGGCCCGAATCCTCGCCGCGCCGGATCCAGGTTGGCCGCCACGAAGGCAAGCGCAACACCATCGACGCGCCGACCACCCCGCAGTGAGCGCGCCCTCGCGCGCCTGCGGTAGCCTTCCGGCCTGAACACGGGCCGGAAGGCCGGTGCGGACAAGGGACACGCGATGCAATTCAAGGACTACTACGCGGTGCTCGGCGTCGAGCCGAGCGCCGGCGAGGCGGAAATCAAGTCGGCCTACCGCCGGCTCGCGCGCAAGTACCACCCGGACGTCAGCAAGGAGGCCGACGCCGAGGAGAAGTTCAAGGCCGTCAACGAGGCCTACGAGGCGCTGCGCGATCCGCAGAAGCGCGCCGCCTACGACCAGCTGCGCGCGCGCGGCTACCGGCCGGGCGAGGAGATGCATCCGCCGCCGGGCGGGTTCGGCGGATTCGGCCAGGGCGGCGCGGAAGGCTTCGACTTCGACGAGATCTTCGCCGGCGGCGGCGCCGGTGGCGGCTTTTCGGACTTCTTCGAAGAGTTGTTCGGTCGCCGACGCGCGAGTGGCGGTTTCGGCCAGGCACGCGGCGGTACGCAGCCGCGCGGCGACACCCGCGCCAAGCTCGCGGTGCCGCTGGAAGCCGTCCATTCCGGCGACAGCGTGCGCATCGCGGTCAACGGCAAGACGCTGGACGTGCGCGTGCCCAAGGGCGTGCGGCCGGGGCAGGTGATCCGGCTCGGGGGGCAGGGCAGCCGCGGCGGCGACCTGCTGCTGGAAGTCGAATACGCGGCGCATCCGCAGTTCGAGATCGACGGCCGCAACATCCTCTACAGCCTGCCGGTGGCGCCGTGGGAAGCGGCGCTGGGGGCGACGGTCAGCGTACCGACGCTCGGCGGCGCGGTGGAGGTGCGTATCCCGGTGGACTCGGAAGCCGGCCGCAAGCTGCGCCTGCGGGGTCGCGGCCTGCCGGGTGGGCTGCAGGCTGCCGCCGGCGACCAGATCATCGAGCTGGAAGTGCTGGCGCCCCGCGCGCACGACGAGGCGCAGCGCAAGGCGTATCGCGAATTGCAGGAAGCCTTCGGCAGCGACTGGCGCCGCGCCTGAGTTCAGGCCGCCTCGCCTCCGTCCTCCGGCGCGGGGGCCGGGCCGGCGCCGACATGGCTGGTGATGATCTCGGCCAGCTCGGCCTCGCTGAAGGGCTTGGTGAGGTAGGCGCGCGCGCCCTGGCGCATGCCCCACACGCGGTCGGTGTCTTGGTCCTTGGTGGTCACCAGGATGACCGGGATGTGCTTCGTGGTCGGTTCGCGCGTGATCGAGCGGGTGGCCTGGAAGCCGTTGAGATTCGGCATCACCACGTCCATCAGGATCAGGTCGGGGATCTCGCGCTTGGCGGCCTCGACCCCGGCGGCGCCGTCCTCGGCGGTGACCACCTCGTGGCCAAGCTTCTCGACGATCCGGCGGATGCCCATCAGCTGCGATGGCGAATCGTCGACGATCAGGATGCGGGCCATGCGGTTTCCCCGTGAAGACCGCCCGATTGTAGCGGTGGGCGCGCGCGCCGCAAGCCGCTGCAGGCGGGCCGCTACAGGCGCACCAGCGTGCGGCCGAACGAGCCGCCGCGCAGCATCGTGGCGAAGACGTCCGGCAACCCGTCGAGCGTCACTTCGCGCGTGCAGATGCGATCGAGGTGCGTGGGCTTCCAGTCGGAGGCCAGCCGCCGCCACAGCTCTTCGCGGATCGCGCGCGCGGTGCCCGCGGACGCCACGCCGAGCAGCGACACGCCGCGGATGATGAAGGGCATGACCGTCATCGGCAGGTCGCTGGTGGCGGCGAGCCCGGCGCTGGC
>JABFWF010000128.1 GCA_013362405.1 Lysobacter sp.
GCGCTCTCGCCTTCCAGCGCGGCGCGCGCATCCAGGCATTCGCGCGCACGACGCAGACGATTGCCGCGCAGTTCGTCTTCGAAACACTGACGCGCGGCAGGAAGCAGCCGCGCCATCGCACCGCGCACGCGCGGATCCTGCGGGGCCAGTGCCTGCGCCGCGCGCAGCTTGTCGTACGCGCTTTCGCCCGGCGGCGTGAGCAGGTCCCCGCGCGCTTCGGCCTGCGAGGCATCGGCGAGCAACTGGTCGATGCGGCGCGTACGCTGCGCGGTCGGCTCGCGCTGGCCATAGCGCTGCTGCGTCTGCCGCGCCTGCAGGAGGCGCTGCTCGGCCTGCGCGATGCCCGGCGCGGCCATCGCGATCGCACGCGCGTCGCGCAACGCAGCTTCGGCGTCGTCGAAGCGGAAGTCGGCCGCATAGCGCTCGCTGCGCTCCGCGTAGGTGTTCGCGACGTGCATGAGGCCGCGTTCGGCGGCCGCGTCGTCGGGCATCGCCGCCAGCGCGGCGAGGTAACCGTGCAACGCGTCGTCCAGGCGCCCTCGCCGGAGGGCCTGGTCGGCGCGGTTTCGCTGTTCTTCGCCCGCGCGCGCCAGTTGCGCAAGCGCGTCGGGCAGGTCCACGTGGCCGGGATCGGCCGCCTGCACGCGGCGAATGCGCGACGAAGCCTCCGCCAGTTCGCCGCGCGAGAGCGACGTGCGGGCCAGCTGGAGCAGGTCGGCCAAGGTGTCCTCGCGCCCTTCCAGCGCTTCCACGCGCGAGGGCTGCAGCGCGAGCACTTGCTGGTACAGCGGCAGCGCCGCGTGTTCGTTTCCGTCGAGCTGCCCGGCCAGGCGCGCGGCGGCGGCCTGCGCGAGCAGCGTGTCGACGCCGGCTTCCGCGGCCTCGCGTGCACGCAGGCGTTTTTCGAGGGCGTCGACCTTCGCGCGCGGCACCGCCATGTCGCGCGCAAGCGCGACGAACGAATGCGCCTGCTTGTACTGCCGCGCCGCCATCGCCTTGTCGGCGCGAACGAGTGCGGCTTCGCCGACTTTCGCGAGGCCCTCGCGCGCTTCGACGCGATCCGGATCACGCGCCAGTGCGGCGGCGTACAACTCGCGGGCGCCTCGACCGTCCGCCGACGTCAGGCGACCTTCGGCCAGGGCGCGTGCGGCGTCGGCCTGCAGCTGCTGCACGCGCGTTTCGGGCCAGAGCATGTCCGACAGCGGCTGGCGCAGCACGAACAGACCCGCGCCCAACGCCCCGAGCGCGAGCATCGCGACGACCCACGACCATGGGCGCGGCGGCTTCGGCGGCTCGGTGATCGGGCGACGACGACCGGGGCCCGCGCGAAAATCGTCGACTTCCCAGCCGCCCATTTCCTCGCGCGGTTCGGCGCCCATCGTCGGCTCGATGCGCCCACGCGCCGGCGCCGCATCGTCGCCGAGCGGGCCGTGCCAGGGGTCCGAGTTGGGGTCACGGGGCGTCTTGGAACTCACGGCGCAAGGATAACGCCCGTGCAGTCGTCGGCCCGTCGCGTCCTGTACGCGCGTTCAGCGGCGCTGTGCGTGCTCCACGCCCGGAAGCGCAGACAGCTTGCCCAGCAGGGTGGACAGCTGCCCGTAGTCACCGACGCGAAGGCGCAGCCGCAGGCGGACGCGCGCACCGTTGCGCTCGCTGTCGCTGCGGATGCTGACCACGTGCGCGTTGCCCTGCGCGATGAGGTTGGTCACCTCCTTCAGCAGCCACTTGCGGTCCAGCGCGAGCACTTCGACGTCGACCTCGTATCCGCTGCCAGCGCGGCCCCACTCCACCGGCAACACGCGCTGCGGCTGGGCGGCCGCCAGGCGCTCGAAGGCGGTGCAATCGGGGCGATGCACGCTCACGCCACGGCCGCGGGTGAGATAGCCGACGATCGGCTCGCCCGGCAGCGGTTGGCAGCAACGCGCCAGCTGAACCAGCAGGTTGCCCACGCCTTCGACCGTGAAATCGGTGCTCCGTCGCGGCGTGTGCCTAGGCGGCGGCGTGGTGATGTGCGTGGTCGTCGCGGGCGCGGAGGCGGCGGCCTGTGCGGCTTCGCGGGCGCGTTCGTGCTCCAGCAGCGCGCGACCGACCTGGTGCGGACCGATATCGCCCAGCGCGACCTGCACGTACACCTCGCCGTCGGTGGCGAGGTTGAACTTCTCCCGCGCAGGCGCGAGGTCCGCACCCAGCAGACCGAGGCGCCGCAGTTCCTTGTCGAGCAGTTCCTTGCCGGCGGTTTCGTTGCGCGCGCGGTCGAGCTTGTGGAACCACGCGCGCACCTTGTCGCGCGAACGTCCGCTCGCGAGGAACCCGTTCGCGGCGACGAGCCAGTCGCGGCGCGGCTCGCCCGTCTTGGCGGTGAGGATCTCGACGCGATCGCCGGTGCGCAGCTTGTGGTCCAGCGGCACGATGCGTCCGTCCACCTTCGCGCCGCGGCAGCGATGCCCGACTTCGGTGTGCACGTGATACGCGAAATCCAGCGGCGTGGCACCGGTCGGCAGGTCGATCACCTCGCCCTTCGGCGTGAGCACGTAGATGCGGTCCTCGACCAGTTCGGTGTCGAATTCGCCCGAGAGCGACGCTTCATCGCGCCCCGCTTCGCCGCCGCTTTCCAGCAGGCGGCGCATCCACGCGATCTTGCGATCGAACGCCGCATCGGCGCTGTGGCTGCCGACTTCCTTGTACTTCCAGTGCGCCGCGACACCGAGTTCGGCCTGGCGGTGCATTTCATGCGTGCGGATCTGCACTTCCAGCGTCTTGCCTTCCGGGCCGATCACCGCCGTGTGCAGCGAGCGGTAGTCGTTGCGCTTGGGACGCGCGATGTAGTCGTCGAACTCGCTCGGGATCGGCGTCCACGTCGCGTGCACGACGCCGAGCGCGGCGTAGCAGTCGGCGAGGCTGTCCACCAGCACGCGCACGGCGCGCAGGTCGTACAGCTCGCCGATCGGCGCGTTCTTGCGCTGCATCTTCTTCCAGATGCTGTAGATGTGCTTCGGGCGCCCGGCGATGTCCGCCGCCAGACCTTGCGCGGCCATCGCCTCGCGCAGCGTGCGCTTGACCTGTTCGATGTAGCGCTCGCGATCGGCGCGCTTCTCGTCGAGCAGCCGCGCGATCTGCTGGTAGGTCGCCGGCTCCAGGTAGCGGAACGCCAGGTCTTCCAGCTCCCACTTCAACTGCCAGATGCCAAGTCGATTGGCGAGCGGCGCGTGGATGTCGCGCGTGAGCATCGCCAGTTCGCGACGTTCGTCTTCCGGCAGGCGCTCGGCATGGCGCATGCGAGCCAGCTGGCGCGCCAGCAGGATGGGCACCACGCGCAGGTCGCGCACGATCGCCAGCAGCAGCCGGCGCAGGCCTTCATTGCCGGCCTGCCCGTGGCGCTGGGCGTGCAACTCCCACACCTGCCCTGCGGCGCGCTGGCCTTCCAGCAGCGGCGCGATGCCGGGGAAATCGCGCTCGATGCGCGGCCGCAATGCCTGTTCCCAGGCCGGATAGGCGTGAAGGATGGCCGCCGCCGCGGAGTCGCCATCGGCGCCGAGCAGCGCCAGCGCGTCGAGCATGCTCTCGACGACATCCGGCGGATCGCCGCCGTC
>JABFWF010000123.1 GCA_013362405.1 Lysobacter sp.
CGGTAGCCGGCGCGCACCCGCTCGAAGAACGCATCCTGCTCGCGCTCGATGCGGTCGGCCGTGCCGTTGCGGCCATGCGCCCGCGCCCGGCCTTCGCCGACGCCGAGGTCGAGCAGCAGGGTCAGGCCCGGCCGGATGCCGACGACGCGTCGCTCGAGTTCGACAATGAAGGCCGGATCCAGCCCGCGTCCGCCGCCCTGGTAGGCAAAGCTCGAATCGGTGAAGCGATCGCTGATCACCCAGGCACCGCGCGCCAGCACCGGCACGATCACCTCGCGGACCAACTGCGCGCGCGCGGCGAACATCAGCAGCAATTCGGTCTCGGCGGCGGGCGGATGCTGCGCGGGATCGAGCAGCAGCGCGCGGATGCGCTCGCCCAGTGGCGTGGCGCCCGGCTCGCGCGTGCACACGACCTCTTCGCCCGCCTGCTCCAGCGCGTCGCGCATGGCACCGATCACGGTGGTCTTGCCTGCGCCCTCGCCGCCTTCGACGGTGACGAGGCGCGGCTGCATGACGAGGTCGCTCATCGCGCGCCCTGTTGCCGGCGGTACCGCTGCAGGTAGGCCTGCACTGCCGCCGCGTGCTCGGCCAGCGAGCGGGTGAACACGTGGCGACCGCTGCCGTCGCCCACGGCGACGAAGTACAGCGCATCGCCCGGCGCCGGATGCGTCGCCGCCTGGAGCGAGGCGTGGCCCGGCATCGCGATCGGCGTCGGCGGCAGGCCGGCGCGCGTGTAGGTGTTGTACGGATTGTCCGCGAGCAGGTCGGCCTTGTGGATGTTGCCGGCATAACGCGTGCCCATGCCGTAGATCACGGTCGGATCGGTCTGCAGGCGCATGCCGAGCTGCAGGCGGCGCAGGAACACGCCGGCGACCTGCGGCCGTTCGTCGGCGGCACCGGTCTCCTTCTCGACCAGGGAGGCGAGGATCAGCGCCTCGTACTTCGAATGCAGCGGCAGGTCGGCTGCGCGCGCGGCCCATGCCGCGTCCAGCGCCTTCTCCATCCCGTCGTAGGCACGGCGCAGCACGTCGAGGTCGCTGTCGCCGCGCGTGTAGACGTAAGTCTCCGGCAGGAAGCGGCCTTCGGGATGCTCGCCGCCGTGGTTGAGCGCGCGCATCAGCGCGGCATCGTCCAGCGCATCCGCCTTGTGCGCGAGCGGCTGCGCCGTCGCCAGCGCGGCACGCAGCTCGCGCAGGTTCCAGCCCTCGACGATGGTGAAGCGGTGCTGGACGACCTTGCCCTCGCGCATGCGCAGCAGCAGGTCGCGCGGCGTGGTGCCAGGCTCCAGTGCGTATTCGCCGACCTGGATCCGCCCGGCCGCGCCGAGCTGGCGGGCGAGCAGTTGCCATTCGGCGACATTGCCGGTCGCCACGCCCGCGGCGCGCAGCCGCTCCACGACGCGCGAAAGCGAATCGCCCGCCACGACGTTGATGCTTTCTCCCCGCGACACGCCGGCCAGCGGCGCGTCGGCGAAGCCCGCGTAGCGCTGCCAGGCCAGATAGCCGCCGACGGCCAGCAGGACCAGGAACACGAGCGCGCCGAGGCTGCTGCGTCGTTTGCGCTTCGGGCTCACGGCGTCTCCATCGCGAAGGCGGGGTGCAGGCGGGCCAGCGCGCGTCGCGCCTCCGCAACCGCGGGATGCGGTTCGAACGCACGCACGCCGACGCGGGCGACGGCGAGGATACCGCGCACCGCGTTGCACAGGAAAACCGCGTCGGCGCCTTCGACATCGGCCTGCGACAGGACCACGACGCGGGCATCCAGCGCGCGCAGCAGGTGGGCCCGGCAGACACCCGCCACCCCGCAGCGATCGACGGACGGCGTCGCCCATGATCCACCGTGGAGCACGAACAAATTGGCCGACGTGGCAGAGACGACGTGGCCGTCCGCATCGCGCATCAGCCCCTCGTCCGCGCCCACGGCCTGGCATTCGCCGCGGGCGAGCACCTGCTCCAGTCGGTTGCAGTGCTTGAGCCCCGCGAGCGCGGGCTGGATGGCGAGGCGCGTGTCGCACCAGTGCAGTCGCAGGCTTGCGGGCAGCAATGCCGGTAGCGGGTGGCGCGACAGGATCCAGGTCGGCTCCGCCTGCCCGGGCGGCGCGTAACCGCGGCCGCCACTGCCGCGCGTGACCTGCAGCTTCAACACGCCGTCGCCACCATCGACGCACAGCGCTGCGGCTTCCGCACGCACCCGCGCGGCATCCGGCAGCGGCAATCCGAGGCGTCGTGCGCCCAAGGCCAGGCGCGACCAGTGCGCCTCCCACCATGGCACGTCGCCGCGATGCACGCGCATGGTTTCGAACAGGCCGTCACCATAGGCCAGCCCGCGATCATCCACCGGCACGGCGTCCACGCGACGATCGCCGGCGAAGATGCGCACGTTCATCCTTCCACTCCGAGCGCACGCAGCATGCCGCGCGCCTTGGCGCGGGTTTCGTCGAGCTCGCGCCGCGGGTCCGAGTCGGCGACGATGCCGGCGCCGGTGCGGAACCGCAGCGCGCTGCCGTCGTCCGCACAGGCTTCGAGTTCCGCGCTGCGGATCAGGATGTTGAGGTCGAGGTCGCCGTCGCGGCCGAGCCAGCCGAACGCGCCGGTGTAGGCGCCGCGACCGACCTCTTCGAGCTCGGCGATCACCTGCATGCAGCGCACCTTGGGGCAGCCCGTGATCGTGCCGCCGGGGAACACGCCGCGGATGACCTCGCCCGGCGTCGCGTCGGCGCGCAGCCGCCCGCGCACGTTGCTGACGATGTGGTGCACGTGCGCGTAGCTTTCGACCGTCATCAGCTCGTCGACCTCGACCGTTCCCGGCATGCACACGCGGCCGAGGTCGTTGCGCTCGAGATCGATCAGCATCACGTGCTCGGCGCGCTCCTTCGGGTTGCCGACGAGATCGCGGATGCGCGCCGCATCGTCGTCGCCCACGAAACGCGGGCGCGTACCGGCGATCGGGCGCGTCTCGACGACGTCGCCGCGCACCGAGACGAGGCGCTCGGGCGATGCGCTCACCACCGCCCAGCCGTCGCCGGCGAACAGGCCGGCGAAGGGCGCGGGATTGTGCTCGCGCAGGCGGCGGAACAACGCCGCCGGCGCCTGCGTCGCCTCGAAGCGCGCGTGCCAGCCACGCGAGAGGTTGGCCTGGAAGACATCGCCCGCAGCGAGATAATCGAGCACGCGGCACACGCCATCGGTGAAGCGCGTGGGCGCATCTTCGTCGATGCGTTCCGGCGGCCGCCACGCGGGCAGCGCCGGCAGTCGCCTGCTCGCGTCCGCGTCGGTCGCGATCCGCGCCAGCAACTGCGCTTCGCCCGCTTCCGCGAGGGCACAGCATTCGCCGGTCGCGCGATCGCGCACCACTGCGGCGGGGCAACGCAGCGCGAGCGCGACCGGCAATGCGCCGGGCGAAGCCGGCAACCGCAGGACAGGCTCGACCTGGGCAGCGAGTTCGTAGGCGAGGAACAGCGCCCAGCCGCCATGGAAGGGCCAGCGCGGTTCGTCGCGCGGCGTGCGCAGCGTGCGCCAGGCGAGATCGAGCGCATCGAGGAAGCCGCCACCGACTGCGCTGCCGTCGGCCATGCGCGTGACACCGTCGCGCGCGAGCGCCAGCGACTCGCCGCTCGCCGCCAGCAGCAGGTCCCAGCGCCCCTGCGCCGTGCCCGCGGCGGAGGATTCGAGCAGCAGCGGATAGCGCTGCGGCGCGAGGCGCTGCAGGTCCAGCAGGTCGATGTCGGCGGGAAGCGGACGGGTGAGCAGCATGGCGGATATTAGACGCCGGAAACGACGATCCCCGCCGAAGCGGGGACCGGTCGCGACCATGGCGCCCGTGAATCAGGCGCGCTTGAACACCAGCGTGCCGTTGGTGCCGCCGAAGCCAAACGAGTTCGACAGCGCGATGTCGACCTGCTGCCGGCGCGCGGTGTGCGGCACGTAGTCGAGGTCGCAGCCTTCGGACGGATTGTCGAGGTTGATCGTCGGCGGGATGACGCCGTCGTGCAGCACCATCGCGGAGAACACCGCCTCGATGCCGCCGGCGGCGCCGAGCAGGTGGCCGGTCATGGACTTGGTCGAGCTGACCATCGTCCTGTACGCGTGCTCGCCAAGCGCGGCCTTGACCGCCATCGTCTCGGCGAGGTCGCCCGCGGGCGTCGAGGTGCCGTGGGCGTTGATGTAGCCGATCGCGTCGGCGTTGATGCCGGCGTCGCGGATCGCGTTGACCATGCAGCGCGCGGCGCCCTCGCCGCTCTCGCTCGGCGCGGTCATGTGGTAGGCGTCGCCGCTCATGCCGAAGCCGGAAAGCTCGCAGTAGATGCGCGCGCCGCGCGCCTTCGCGCGCTCGTACTCCTCGAGGATGAGGATGCCGGCGCCGTCACCCATGACGAAGCCGTCGCGGTCCTTGTCCCACGGACGCGAGGCCTTCTCCGGCTCCTCGTTGCGGGTGGACAGCGCCTTCATCGCGCAGAAGCCGCCGAGCGAGGTCGGCGTCGTCGCGTATTCGGCGCCACCGGCGATCATCGCGTCGGCATCGCCGTGCTGGATCATGCGCATGGCGAGGCCGATGTTGTGCGTCGCCGTCGTGCACGCGGTGACCGCGGCGATGTTCGGGCCCTTCGCGCCGGTCATGATCGACACGTGGCCGGCGATCATGTTGATGATCGTGCTCGGCACGTAGAACGGCGAGATCTTGCGCGGGCCGCCGGAAGCGTACTTGAGCGTCGTCTCCTCGATGCCGTTGAGGCCGCCGATGCCGGCGCCGATGGCGACGCCGATGCGCTCGGCTTCCTGCTCGCCCAGCGTCTCCAGGCCCGCATCGCGCAACGCCATGATCGCGGCGGCGACGCCGTAGTGGACGAAGGGATCCATCTTCTTGATCTCCTTCGCCGGGATCCACGCGAGGGGATCGAAGCCCTTCACCTCGCCGGCGATGCGCGTCGGGAAGGCGGACGCATCGAAGTGCGTGATCGGGCCGATGCCCGAGCGGCCGTTGACGATGCCGTCCCAGCTCGAGGCCAGGTCGATGCCCAGCGGCGAGACGATGCCGAGACCGGTGATGACGACGCGACGCTTGGACATATCCGACTCCTGGAACTCCGCCCTACGCTGGCGAATGCTGTGTCACAAATGCGCGGGGCCGCGCGATGCGGCCCCGGCGACCGCGACGGTTCCGCCCTGCGACGGTCCTCGCGGCAGTCCGGCCGTCGGGCCGGACCTGGATGCTGGCATCAGGCCTTGACGTGCGCCTTCACGTAGTCGATGGCCTGCTGCACCGAGGTGATCTTCTCGGCTTCCTCGTCCGGGATCTCGCACTCGAACTCTTCCTCGAGCGCCATCACGAGCTCGACGGTGTCCAGCGAGTCGGCGCCGAGATCATCGACGAACGAAGCGTTGTTGGTGACTTCCTCTTCCTTGACGCCAAGCTGCTCGACGACGATCTTCTTGACGCGCTCTTCGATGGTGCTCATGGGTGCTCGCTCCTCCCGGAGTCTGTTCAGACGGATAGTGTAAGGGAAAGCCGGAGGCGTCGCGCGCAGGCCCCTCGGCCGCGCCCCGCCTTGCTCCAGCCGCTCACGGCATGTACATGCCGCCGTTCACGTGCAGGGTTTCGCCGGTGATGTAGGAACCGCCGGGGCCGGCCAGGAAGGCCACCGCGCGGGCGATGTCCGCGGGCTCGCCGAGGCGGCCGAGCGCGATCTGCCCGAGCAGCGCCTCGCGCGCCGATTCCGGCAGCGCGCGGGTCATGTCGGTGTCGATGAAGCCGGGCGCCACGACATTGACGGTGACGCCGCGGGATCCGATTTCCCTCGCCAGCGACTTGCTGAAGGCGATGATGCCGGCCTTCGCGGCGGCATAGTTCGCCTGCCCCGGGTTGCCGGTGACGCCGACCACCGATGCGATGCTGATGATGCGGCCCTTGCGCGCCTTCATCATGCCGCGCATCACCGCCTTGCTGGTGCGGTAGACGCTGGTGAGGTTGGTGTCGAGGATGGCGTTCCAGTCCTCGTCCTTCATCCGCATCAGCAGGTTGTCGCGGGTGATGCCGGCGTTGTTGACGAGGATGGTGATCGCGCCGAACTCCTTGCCGATCGTTTCGATCAGCTCATCGACCGCGACCGCATCGGTGACGTCGAGCTTGCGGCCGTGTCCGCCGTTCGGCTTGAGGCGCGTGTCGATCGCGGCGGCGCCGCTGTCGGAGGTCGCGGTGCCGATGACGGTCGCGCCCTGCGCGGCCAGCTCGTCGGCGATCGCGGCGCCGATGCCGCGGCTGGCGCCGGTGACGAGGACGATTTCCCCCTTCAGCACATCGTGGCTCATGCGTTGCTCCAGTCGTTGCGGGCGGCGTCGAAATCGGCGGTGGCGCCGAGCGAGCGCGCGTCCAGTCCCTTGTCGATGCGCTTGACCAGTCCGGCCAGCACCTTGCCCGGACCACATTCGCCGATGCGCGTCGCACCACGTGCGGCGAGGGCCTGCACGCAGGATGTCCACTGCACCGGCAGGTAGAGCTGGCGCACCAGCGCATCGCGGATCGCGGCCACGCTGTCATGCACCTGCGCATCGACGTTCTGCACGACGGACAGCGCCGGCGCATTCCAGGCGATGTCGTCCATCGCTTTCGCGAGGCGTTCGGCCGCATCGCGCATCAGCGGCGTATGCGACGGAACGCTGACCGCGAGTTTCACCGCCTTGCGCACGCCGCGCTCGGTGAGCAGGGCGAGCGCGCGGTCGACGGCGGCCGCGTGGCCACCGATCACGATCTGGCCGGGCGAGTTGTAGTTGGCGGGCACGACCACGCCGTCACCCGATGCGTCGCGGCACGCTTCCTCGACGAGCGCGTCGTCCGCGCCCAGCACCGCGGCCATCGCGCCAGTGCCGGCGGGCGCCGCGTCCTGCATCAGCTGGCCGCGCAGGCGCACCAGGCGCGCGCCATCGCGCAGCGACAACGTGCCGGCCGCGACCAGCGCGCTGTATTCGCCGAGGCTGTGGCCGGCGAGCTGCGACGGCATGGCACCGCCCTGCGCCTGCCACGCGCGCCATGCGGCGACGCCGGCAGCGAGCAGCGCGGGCTGGGTGAATTCGGTGCGGTTGAGCTGGTCTTCCGGGCCTTCCTGCGAGAGCGTCCACAGGTCGACGCCGGCACCCTCCGAGGCTTCGTCGAAAGCCTTGCGCACGACCGCGTGCTGCTGCGCGAATTCGCCGAGCATGCCCAGCGATTGCGAGCCCTGGCCGGGAAACACGAAGGCGAGTTGCGAGGACGGCTCGGTCACGACGTTCCCTTCCAAAAAGCCGCGGCATGATACGGATCAGGCCGGCGATGCGTCTGTACCCGCCCGTATGTCACGGCGGCGTTGGAATACCGGAGCCGCAGCGGCCCCGGCGCGCGACGGGGTCAGTAGCGCAGCAGCACCGAGCCCCAGGTGAAGCCGCCACCGAACGCCTCGAGCAGCAGCAACTGCCCGCGCTGCACCTTGCCCGAGCGCACCGCGCCATCGAGCGCGAGCGGCACCGAGCCGGACGACGTGTTGCCGTGCTTGTCGACGGTGACGACGACGCGCTCCATCGGCATGTCCAGCCGCTTGGCGGTCGCCTCGATGATGCGCAGGTTGGCCTGGTGCGGGATCAGCCAGTCGATGTCGTGGCGGTCGAGCCCGTTGGCCTCGAGCGTTTCCTCGACGACGGAATCGAGCGCCTTCACCGCGTGCTTGAACACCTCGTTGCCGGTCATCAGCACGCGCACGCCGGCGTTGTGCTCTTCCGGCTTGAACCCGACCGACACGCCGACCGGATTCCACAGCAGCTCCTTCTTGCCGCCGTCGGCATGCAGGTGCGTGCTGAGGATGCCGGTCTCGCTGTCGGCCTTGAGCACGACTGCGCCCGCGCCGTCGCCGAACAGCACGCAGGTGCTGCGGTCGGACCAGTCGAGCATGCGGGTGAGCGTTTCCGCGCCGACGACGAGCGCGGTCTTCGCCGCGCCGGCACGGATGAACTTGTCGGCGACGGAGAGCGCGTAGACGAAGCCCGAGCAGGCTGCGTTCACGTCGAACGCCGGGCAACCATCGGCGCCCAGCCGGTGCTGCAGCAGGCAGGCGGTCGAAGGGAAGATCAGGTCGGGCGTGGTGGTGCCGACGACGATCAGGTCGAGGTCGGCCGCTTCCACGCCGGCGGCCTCGAGGGCACGCGTGGCGGCGTGGTACGCGAGGTCGCTGGTGGTCTCGCCCTCGGCGGCGACGTGACGCTCGCGGATGCCGGTACGCGTGGCGATCCATTCGTCGCTGGTGTCGACGAACTTCGCGAGGTCGTCGTTGGTGAGCACCTTTTCCGGCAGGTAGCTGCCGGTCCCGGCGATGCGGGCAAACACCTGAGTCATGCGGATCCTGTCCGGCCGACGGGCGATCTCCACGCCCGGCTTGGTCCACGGCGAGCACCACGCATCCCTGCCTCGCCCAGAAATGAAAACACGACGCGGGCCCGGGGCCCGCATCGCGTCATCGCTCCGGCGCGCGGCACGCCGATCCGGCGGCCGCGCAGCGGGTGCTTACTCTTCGTCGACGACCCGGGTCTTGGGCGCGATGACCTGCTTGCCGCGGTAATAGCCGTCGGCGGTGACGTGGTGGCGCAGGTGGGTCTCGCCGCTGGTCGGGTCGGTCGCCAGCTGCTTGGCCGTCAGCGCGTCGTGCGAGCGGCGCTGGCCGCGGCGGGAGGGGGAAACTCGGGACTTCTGCACAGCCATGGGGTTGCTCCAGCTTCGTTTTCGCCTGCGTGACGCGGGACGCGTCGCGCTAATCCTTCTTCTTCAATGCCGCGAGCGCCGCGAACGGGCTCGCCTGCGCCGCCTCGTCCTCCGCCGGCGACCAGTCCTGCTCGACCGGCTCGCTGCCGGGGGCCAGCGGCACCACCGGCAGGGCGAGGATCAGTTCGTCCTCGACCAGCTCGGCCGGCCGCAGTGCGCCGTCCTCGGGCACCAGCAGCGGCTCGTAGCCTTCCGGCAGCGCGGCCTCCTCCGCCTCGTCGCGGATCAGGCCGAGCCGCTGCACCAGCTCGACCGGCAGCAGGAACCGCCGCAGCGAGCGCTGGCATTGCAACGGCAGTTCGGCGGCGATGCGCAGTTCGGCAAAGGGAATGCCGAGATTGTCGCGATCGAAACCGATCCCGTAGCCGACCTGTCCCTCCGGCTCGCACAGGGCGTCGCGCAGGCGCGGCAGCGACGCGAGCGGCAGGCTTCCCTCGAAGCTGCGCCGTGCGGCCACCATGCGCCAGGCGTCCAGGATCTCGGGGACCCGCGATTCCGGAGCGTGGGCAGACATAAGCCGCGGAATGTTAGGGCCTCCGGGGTCCCCTGTCAAAGCGGCAAGCCCTTGTCGGGCCGGGAATTTGCCGCGGCGGGGCCGTCGCGTCAGACTGCCCGCGCCCCGCCTTCCGGATCCCCGCCTTGGCGCTCCCCTTCATCCTGCTGGCCGTCCTCGCCGCCGTGGCGGCCCTCGCCTACGGCCTGCGCCGGCATCGCAGCGGGCGCCGCCAGCAGGCGCTGCGCCAGGTACTCGATTCCGCCGACGCCCTCGAAGCCCGCCTGCGCACCGCCCGCGCCGAAATCGAGGCGATCGCCGGCGACGACAGCAACCCGGTGCAGGACGCCATGCACGAAATGCTGCGCCAGCGTCTGTGGCTGCAGCAGCACGGCGGCGCGGCCTCCCTGCAGCAATTGGCCGCGGTGCGCGATTCGATCGACGCCGCCAGCCATCGCATCGACCAGCAGCTCCAGCGGCTCGAGCGCGCCCGGGCGCCGCAGACGTGAGCGGCCGGCTGGTCCTCGCTTCCACCTCCCGCTACCGGCGCGAACTGCTGGAGCGGCTACGCCTGCCCTTCGACGTCGCCCGCCCCGAAGTCGACGAGACAGCCCTCTCCGGCGAAACCCCGGTCGCACTCGCGCGCCGGCTGGCGGCCGCCAAGGCCGCGGCGGTCGCCGCTGCGAACGACGCGTGGGTGATCGGTTCCGACCAGGTCGCGTGCCTCGACGGCGCGCCGCTCGGCAAACCGGGCTCGATGGAGCGCGCGGTCGACCAGCTCCACCGCATGTCCGGCAAGGCGGTCGAATTCCTCACCGCGGTGTGCATCGCGCACCGCAACGGCCACGCATACCAGGCGCTCGACACCACCACCGTGCGTTTCCGTGCGCTCGACGACGCGGCGATCGCGCGCTATGTCGAAGCGGAACAGCCGCTCGACTGCGCCGGCAGCTTCAAGTCCGAAGGACTCGGGATCACGCTGTTCGACGCGATCGAAACGAGCGATCCCACCGCCCTCGTCGGCCTGCCACTGATCGCCACCGCGCGGCTGCTCCGCCAGGCGGGCTTCGCGCTGCCGTAGCTGCCGTAGTCGCACGAGCGACGCCATCGGCTTCGCTTTCCCGAAGCGCACGCGCCGTCAGCGCAGGTCCAGCGGCTGCTCGCTCCAGTCCTCGACGCTGCCATCGCGCCCCTGCAGGCGCAGGCCGAGCCAGTGCCGTCCGGGCGCGACACCGCGGGTATCGAAACGCGCGCGGAAGCCGACGTATGGATGCCGCGGATCGTCGGACAGCGTCCAGTAGCGCCGCACGCCCGGCGCATCGAGTCCGTAATCGGCCGCGGCGACGATGCGCCCGTCGAGCAGCACGTCCACGCCCTTGATGCCGACGCCGTCCTTGAACGCCCAACCGTCCACGTCGATCGCCTGTCCGCCGGCAACCGTCGCGGCGGAGAGCGGGCGATCGATCCACGCCATCGCCGGCGCGACGCAGGGCCCGCGTTTCGCCGGCCCGTCCAGCGCGAACAGCAGGAAGCGCTGCGCGCCATGGTCGACGTTGACCACGCGCGGCGGCGGCAATGGCCCGAACGCGGCGCACAGTGCGTGGTAACGCGCCAGCAGGTCGCGGTAGCGCACTTCGCTCGCGCCGACGACCAGCAGCAGCGGGCCGCCGCCAAGGTCCGCGCGCCCGTGCACCTGCAGGCCCCACAACGCGAGCTGCGGTGCGCGCCCGTGCTTGACGTTGAGCGGATGCGACAACACCGGGATGTCCGGCTCACCAAGCGCGAAACCGAGTTCGGCGCCGACCTTGAAGTTGTCGGCGACCACGCGCGTGCCCGCCGGCATGCCTGCACGCTGCGTGCGCACGGCGCCGGCGAGCGGGCCCCAGCCGGCGAAGTTGGACGGATACCAGCGGCTGGCCGCCGACTGCGCGCGCAGGTTTGGCACCGACACTGCCGCGTAATAGCCGAGCACCACGAGCAGCCCCATCGTCGCCAGCACCGCGGTCGCCGCGCGCAGCCAGCGCGGCCAGCGCGTGAGCGCCGCCGGCAGCAGCGGCAGCAGCGCGATATAGCCAGGCAGCGGCCAGTGGAAGCTCACCCGCTCGGTGTCGGCGAGGAAACCCAGCGCGAAGAAGCCCAGCACGACGAGCACGCCCAACCAGGCGAAGTAGCGCGCGGCGATGTTCCCGTCGTCCCGCGCGCGCCACGCGCCCGCGAACAACGCGAGGAACAGCAGCGGCGTCGCCAGCAGCGCCTGGATGACGAGGAAGCTGATGCCGTCGGCATGGAACGCCCACGGATGGCGGTCGACGAGCTGGAAGCGCAGGCCCGCTTCCGCGTTGTCCAGGTTCCAGGCCAGCAGCGGCGTCCACGCCGCCAGGCCGAAGGCGATCGCCACCAGCACGCGCGGATCGCGCAATGCGCGGCGTCCTTGCGGCAACAGCAGCAGGACGAGGCCGCCGACCGCGAGCACGGCGATGAAGCGGTAGTGGCTCAACGCGCCGATCGCCATGCCGACCGCCAGCTCCAGCGCCGCGTCGGTGTCGACGCCACGCAGCAGCCGGCTGCCGGCATCCATGCACAGCAGCGTGGCGAGCGTCATCGCCGCGTCCGGCACCGCCAGCAGGCCGAGCGTCCCGGCCAGCGGCAGCAGCATCGCGAACGTGCCCGCCCGCCAACCGTGCACCGGCCCGAATTCGCGCGCCGTCACCCGCACCACCAGCCACGGCACCGCGGCGGCGACGACCAGGAACGGCAGCCGCACCGCGAGCGTGTGGTTGCCGCCGAGCGCGACGCCGACCCGCGCCATCCATGCGGTCAGGCCCGGCAGGTCGGAGTAGGCCCAGGCCAGATGCCGGCCTTCCTGCCAGTAGAAAGCCTCGTCGACGAACAGCGGCAGTTGCGCGGCGAGCACGCCTTTCACCGCCAGCAACGCCAGCCACAGGCCGACGAACATCCGGCGTGCCCGCACTTCGTTCCGCATCAGCATGCGTCTCGCTACACTCGGGTGGACAGGGACGTCGCGGCAGCGCGCTCACCCGGCCGTGAGGCCGCGACGGGCAGCCTCGCGACGCCTGCCGCAGCGACCGGTCGCGCCGCGCACCGGGCTGGAACCGAGGTGCGCATGTCCGCAACGCCCGCCATGCTAACCGACAGCCTGCGCGACACGCTCGCGAGCGCGGTGGCGCAGGTCAACACGCTGGTGCTCGGCAAGCCGCAGGAGGTGCGGCTTGCCTTCGTCGCGATCCTGTCCGACGGCCACCTGCTGATCGAGGACCTGCCCGGGCTCGGCAAGACCACGCTCGCGCATGCGCTGGCGGCGACGCTGGGACTGGGCTTCCAGCGCGTGCAGTTCACCTCGGACCTGCTGCCGTCCGACATCGTCGGCGTCTCGGTGTACGACGCGCAGGTGCGCCGTTTCGACTTCCATCCGGGGCCGGTGTTCAGCCACGTGCTGCTGGCCGACGAGATCAACCGCGCGCCGCCGCGCACGCAGAGCGCGCTGCTGGAGGCGATGGCCGAGCACCAGGTCACCGTCGATGGCAGCACGCACGCGCTGCCCAATCCGTTCTTCGTGATCGCCACGCAGAATCCGGTCGACCTCGCCGGCACCTATCCGTTGCCGGATTCGCAGCTCGACCGCTTCCTGCTGCGGCTCACCCTCGGCTATCCCGGCGAGCAGGCCGAACGCGCGCTGCTCGCCGGCACAGACCGCCGCAACCTG
>JABFWF010000175.1 GCA_013362405.1 Lysobacter sp.
ATACCGAACTCGATCGCAACCTCGTCGAAGCCCTCGCCGATCCGCTGGTGCACCTCGTGCGCAACGCGATCGACCACGGCATCGAGGCACCCGCGTCGCGCCTTGCGGCCGGCAAGCCCGAAACCGGAACCGTGCGCCTGTCCGCGCAGCAGGAAGGCGACCATGTCTCGATCGTCGTGCGCGACGACGGCGCCGGCATCGACCCGGAACGGATCCGCCGCAGCGCCATCGACAAGGGCCTGGTCGAGACCGAGGCGGCCGCGCGGCTCACGCCCGAGGAGTGCCTGCAGCTGATCTTCCTGCCCGGCTTTTCGACGCGCACCGAGGTCAGCGACCTGTCGGGGCGCGGCGTCGGCATGGACGTCGTGCAGTCGAAGATCCGCGAGCTGAGCGGGCAGGTGCACATCCAGTCGGAGATCGGCGCGGGCAGCTGCTTCACCATCCGCGTGCCGCTGACGCTGGCGATCCTGCCGACGCTGCTGGTCGAACTCGACGGCGACGTCTACGCGCTGCCGTTGGTGCGCGTGGTCGAGGTGCTGGCCGCCAACCCCGGCCGCGCGCTGCTGGTCGACGGCCAGCCGATGCTCGACCTGCGCCAGCAACCGATGCCGCTGGTCAGCCTGCGCACCTGGCTCGGACTCGACGAGGCACCGCTGTCCGCGCAGACCTGCGTGGTGCTGCAGTCGGGCGAGCAGCGCTACTGCCTCGCGGTGGACCGCGTGCGCGGGCGCGAGGAAGTGGTCATCAAGGCGCTGCCGCGCGCGCTGCGCGGGTTGCCGGGCTACGCCGGCGCCAGCCTGGTCGGCGACGGCCGCATGGCGCTGATCCTCGACGTCGACGGCCTGCTGCGCACCGGCCTGCGCCGCGACGCCGGCTAGCCCGTCGCTCCTGCGGGGACCGTCCCCACCTCAAGCCCCGGCCTCCCCCGACCGATAAAGCCTGCATGGATCGTCTCAGCATCATCGGCGTCACGCTCGCGATCGCCGCCCTGATGGGCGGCAGCGTGCTCAAGGGCGCGGGGCTGTCCAGCCTGTGGTCGCCGGCGGCGTTCGTGATCGTCGTGCTCGGCACCCTCTCGTCGATCCTGGTGCAGACACCGATGCCGACCTTCCGCCGCGCGCTGCAGATCGTGCGCTGGGTGTTCCGGCCGCCATCGCAGGACCGCGGCGCGGTGATCCGCCAGATCGTCGAGTGGAGCAGCGTCGCGCGCAAGCAGGGCCTGCTGGCGCTCGAGCAACTGGTGGAGGCGCAGCCGGACGCGTTCCTGAAGAAGGGCCTGCAGATGGTCGTCGACGGCGTCGAGCCCGAAGCGATCCGGCAGATGCTGGAGATCGAACTGCACGGCCAGGGCCAGCGCGACCTCGCCGCGGCCAAGGTCTTCGAAGGCATGGGCATCTACTCGCCCACGCTCGGCATCATCGGCGCGGTGCTCGGCCTGATCGCGGTGATGAAGAACCTCGCCGACCCGAGCAAGCTCGGCCACGGCATCGCCGCCGCGTTCACCGCGACGATCTACGGCATCGGCATGGCCAACCTGTTCCTGCTGCCGATGGCGAGCAAGCTCAAGGGCGTGATCCACGGGCAGACCGCCGAACGCGAGATGATCGTCGAAGGACTGATCGCCATCGCGCAGGGCGAGAACCCGCGCAACATCGAAACGCGGCTCAACGGCTTCGTGCACTGACATGGCGCGCCGCGGCCACCAGCATGAAGAACACCTCAACCACGAGGCCTGGGCGATCCCCTATGGCGATCTCATCACCCTGCTGCTCGCCTTCTTCGTGGTGATGTACGCGGTGTCGTCGATCAACGAGGGCAAGTACCGGGTGATGGCCGACGCGCTGTCCTCCGCCTTCGGCGGCACGCCGCGCTCGATCTCGCCGATCCAGCTCGGCGAGCACCAGCTGCGCGGCTCGGCCTTCGACCGGCCTTCGGTGGTGACGCCCGGCGCCAAGGCCAGCGGCCCGACCGCACCGGCCCCGGTGCCCCTGAAAGTCGTGCACCAGGTGCTCGACCTCCCCACCTTCGCACGCGGCTTCCGCAAGGCCGGAGAGGGCAACGGCGATGGACAACGCGGCGAACAGCTGCGCGTGCTCGGCGAGCGGCTGCAGAAGGCGCTGTCCGGCCTGGTCGAGCGCAAGCTGGTCACCGTGCGGCGCGCACGCACCTACCTCGAGGTGGAGATCCAGAGCGACGTGCTGTTCGCCAGCGGCATCGCCATCCCGGACGCGCTCGCGCGCACGACCATCGCCGATATCGGGGCGATCCTGCGCGACGAGCCCAACGCCGTGCGCGTCGAGGGCTACACCGACGACCAGCCGATCCACAACCTGCAGTTCGATTCGAACTGGGAACTGTCGGCCGCGCGCGCGGCCAGCGTGGTGCACGTGATGATCGCCAGCGGCGTCGCGCCTTCGCGCCTGGCGGTGGTCGGCTACGGCGACCAGCAGCCGGTCGCCGACAACGGCACGCCCGCTGGACGCAACGCCAACCGCCGCGTGCTGCTGGTGATCCTCGCCACGCCGCAGGCGGTGGATGCGGTTCCCGACGGCGGCGTGGTCGCGGATGCGGACACCGGCGCCGCGTCGCCGCAGGGCGGCGCAATGCACGCAGGAGTCGACTGATGCAGACCTGGGCCATTGCCAACCAGAAGGGCGGCGTCGGCAAGACGACCACGTCGCTGTGCCTCGCGCGCGGCCTCGCGCGCGAGTCGCGCGTGCTGCTCATCGACCTCGACCCGCACGCCTCGCTCACCCGCGCGTTCGGCGTCCCGACAGATCCGCCGCCCGCGGGCAGCCACGACCTGTTCAACAGCATGGGCCACGATGTCGGCGCGGTCGTGCGCGATACGCCGGTCGCCAACCTCCAGCTGGTCGCCGCGCAGCCCGCGCTGGCCACGCTCGAGCGTCGCGGCGCCACCCAGCCGGGCCTCGGCCTCGCGCTCGGACGCGCCCTGCACGCCGCGCGCCACCAGTACGACTACGCCCTGCTCGACTGCCCGCCGACGCTCGGGCTGCTCATGGTCAACGCGCTCGCCGCCGCCGATCGCCTGGTGGTACCGACGCAGACCGATCCGCTCGCCCTGCACGGACTCGCCGACATGCTGCGCACCGCCGACATGGTCGAGCGTTCGCGCCGGCGCGCGTTGCCGCGGCGGATCGTGCCGACGCTGTTCGACCGCCGCACGCGTTCGGGCGTGCAGAGCCTCGAACAGTTGCGCGAGCGCCATGGCGGCAAGGTATGGCCGGGCGTCGTGCCGATGGACACCAAGCTGCGCGACGCGCATGCGCTGACCGAGGCCGAGCTGCCCGATTGCCGCGGTACCGAGGCCTACGCGCGCGCGCTCGCCTGGCTGCTGCGCGACGACACCGAGGGTCGCGAAGCGCACGGGCAGGAGGCGGCATGACGCCCGCCAGCGACCGCGCCGTCGTCGACGAATACGTGGAAGCGCTGCTCGCGCCGGTCGAAGCGCTGCACGCGGAACCACAGGAGCCCGCGCCGATGCGCGCCATCGCCCGTCCTGCATCCGTCGCGCCGCCGGTGCCCGCCGCGCGCGCGCCGACGCCT
>JABFWF010000091.1 GCA_013362405.1 Lysobacter sp.
AGCGGGCGCTGCAGCGCGCGCAGGCGGTCGGCGAGCTGCGCGCTCTGCGCATCGTCGGCGACCGAACCGACGATCGTCGCCACCGCGCCGTGCGGATGCCGCGCCGCCAGCGCATCGAGGTCCCGCGCATTGCGCGCGACCGCGACCACCGGAACCCCGGCGTCGACCGCCGCCTGCACGACGCCCCGACCGACCACGCCGGTCGCGCCGAGCACGAGGACCGGCGGCTGCATTGTCCCGTTCACGGGATTTTTCCTCCCGCCGACGGGATGATCCGCGTTCGCTCCGGTCCCCGCCGGGTGCGTCCGGCCACGGCCAGCGGCACCAGCGCGAGCGGCAGGCCGACGACGAAGGCGAGCGTCCACGCCATCAGCAACGCATCGCGCCAGCCCGCCTGCAGCGCCTGCCGGAACGCGACCAGCCCGAGCCAGCCCAACGCGAACAGCGCCACCGGGAGCAGGGGAAGCAGGGCGGCATGGAGGATGCGGCGGGGGCGCATGGGAGCGGCTCGAGGAAGGACGCCGCACAGGGTAGGGACGGGGCCCGCCCTTGATTAGCCGGGAATCGAGGGAATAATCGTCCCGACCGTGGGCCAATCGGCCCCGCCCCACCCGGAAGGACCCCGATGGCCCGCGATCTCAACGACACCCTGATCTTCGTCAAGGTGGTCGAGCACGGCAGCTTCATCTCGGCCGCACGCTCCCTGCGCCTGCCCAAGACCACCGTCAGCCGCAAGGTGCAGGACCTGGAAACGCGCCTGGGCGCGCAGCTGCTCCATCGCACCACCCGCAAGCTCGGCCTGACCGAAGCGGGCAACCTGTACTTCGAGCACTGCCAGCGCATCGCGCGCGACCTCGACGAGGCCGAGCACGCGATCGGCCAGCTGCAGGGCGGACCGCGCGGCTGGCTGCGCGTCACCGCGCCGTATTCGATGGGGATCGAATGGATCGCGCCGCTGCTCGGCGAATTCCACGGGCGCCACCCCGAGGTGCGCGTCGAGATGGTGCTCAACAACGAGCCGCTCGACCTCATCGACAAGGAAATCGACGTCGCGCTGCGCATCGGCAACCTGCCCGACTCCAACCTCGTCGCGCGCCGCCTGGCGCTGTTCCGTACCCAGGTCTATGCGAGCACGCGCTACATCGAGCGCCATGGCGAGCCGCTGCATCCCGACGACCTGCAACACCACCGCACGCTGGCGATGAGCAAGCAGCGGCGCAACGGCGGGTTCTGGTGGCCGCTCAACGAGGGCACGCGCAGCACCGAGTACCGCGTCGAACCGGTATTCGTCGCCAACGATCCCGCCGGCCTGCGCGGCGCGCTGCTGACGGGCGAAGGGCTGATGCTGTGCAACGACATCATGGTCAAGCCCTACGTCGAACAGGGCGACGTGCGACGGGTGCTGCCGGCATGGACCGGGCCCGAGTACGAAATGAACGCGGTGTTCCCGAGCGGCCGCGTGCAGTCGCCGAAGATCCGCGCGTTCGTCGACTTCCTGGTCGAACGGCTGCGCTTCGACGCCGGCTGCATGCAGCAGCTGTGCCCCGACCGCCGCCAGTGCCTGGACATCGAAGGCGCGACGCCGCAGGTGCAAACCGCGACCGAAGTCGCCGCGCTCGCCTGACCGCCGCGTCGCTGCGGGCACCGCGCATCTGCAGATGCGCGCGCCGCCTTTGCCCCGGCCGCGCCGAACCGCGAAAATGCCCGCTGGCCGGCCGCCGCGGCGCCGCCATTCCTCTCGCGGGCCGTGCCCGCGCCTCCTCGCCGAAGCCGAGACCGTAATGTCCCAGACGCCCCGCATCCTCTACACGCTCACCGACGAAGCACCCTTCCTCGCCACCGCCTCGCTGCTGCCGATCGTCGAAGCCTTCGCCGGTACCGCGGGCATCGCGGTGGAGACGCGCGACATCTCGCTCGCGGACCGCATCCTCGCCCACTTCCCCGAGCACCTGTCCGATGCGCAGCGGGTGTCCGACAACCTCGCCGAGCTCGGCGAACTCGCCACCACGCCCGACGCCAACATCATCAAGCTGCCGAACATCAGCGCCTCGGTCCCGCAGCTGAAGGCCGCGATCCGCGAGCTGCAGGCGCGGGGCTATCCGCTGCCGGACTACCCCGACGAGCCGCGCGCCGACGAGGAGCGCGACGCCAAGGCGCGCTACGACAAGGTCAAGGGCAGCGCGGTCAACCCGGTGCTGCGGGAAGGCAATTCCGATCGCCGCGCGCCCGCGTCGGTGAAGCAGTACGCGCGCAAGCACCCGCACCGCATGGGCAAGTGGAGCAGCGACTCGAAGACCCACGTCGCGCACATGGCCGACGGCGACTTCTACGGGAGCGAGCGCTCGCTCACCCTGTCGCAGGCCGCCACCGCGCGCGTCGAGTTCACCGGCGCCGACGGCAGCACGCAGGTGCTCAAGCCGAGGCTCGCGCTGCAGGCCGGCGAGGTGATCGACGCGGCGGTGATGCACACCGCGCAGCTCGCACGCTTCGTCGATGCGCAGATCGCCGATGCGCAGCAGCAGGGCGTGCTGTTCTCGCTGCACCTCAAGGCGACCATGATGAAGGTCTCCGATCCGATCATGTTCGGCGTCGTCGTCCGCCGCTTCTACCGCGACGTGCTCGAGAAGCATGCTGCTGCACTGGAGCAGGCCGGCTTCGACCCGAACAACGGCATCGGCGACCTGTACGCGCGGCTGCCGTCGCTGCCGGACGACGTGCGCACCGCGATCGAGGCCGACATCGCCGCCGAGTACGCGAAGCGCCCGGGCCTGGCGATGGTCAACTCCGACAAGGGCATCACCAACCTGCACGTGCCGAGCGACATCATCGTCGACGCCTCGATGCCCGCGATGATCCGCGACAGCGGCCGCATGTGGAACGCCGCCGGCGAGCTGCAGGACACCAAGGCCGTGATTCCCGACCGCAGCTACGCCGGCATCTACCAGGCGGTGATCGAGGACTGCAGGGCGCACGGCGCGTTCGACCCAGCGACCATGGGCAGCGTGCCCAACGTCGGCCTGATGGCGCAGAAGGCCGAGGAGTACGGCTCGCACGACAAGACCTTCCAGCTGCCGGCCGCCGGCACCGTGCGCGTGGTCGACGACGCCGGGCACGTGCTGCTCGAGCAGGCCGTCGGGGCCGGCGACATCTTCCGCATGTGCCAGACCAAGGACGCGCCGATCCGCGACTGGGTCAAGCTCGCGGTCAACCGCGCGCGCCTGTCGCACACGCCGGCGGTGTTCTGGCTGGATCCTCAGCGCGCGCACGATCGCGAGCTGATCGCCAAGGTCGAAACGTACCTGCAGGAGCACGACACGACCGGCCTGGACGGCGAGCCGTTGAACATCAGCATCCTCTCGCCGGTCGAGGCGATGCGCTTCTCGCTCGATCGCATCCGGCGCGGCGAGGACACGATCTCCGTCACCGGCAACGTGCTGCGCGACTACCTGACCGATCTGTTCCCGATCATGGAGCTCGGCACGTCCGCGAAGATGCTGTCGATCGTGCCGCTGATGGCGGGCGGCGGCCTGTTCGAGACCGGCGCCGGCGGCAGTGCGCCCAAGCACGTGCAGCAGTTCCTCGCCGAGGACTACCTCCGCTGGGACTCGCTCGGCGAATTCCTCGCGCTCGCCGCCTCGCTCGAGCACCTGGCCGAGCGCCATGGTGACGCGCGCGCGCGCGCGCTCGCCGACGCGCTGGACCGCGCCAACGCGCGAATCCTCGACGAGAACCGCTCGCCCGCGCGCAAGGTCGGCGAGCTCGACAACCGCGGCACGCACTTCTACCTCGCCCTGTACTGGGCGCAGGCGCTGGCGGAGCAGGATGCGGACGCGGCGCTGCGGGCAACGTTCGCGCCGCTGGCGAAGGCGCTCGCCGACAACGAGCAGAAGATCCTCGCCGAGCTGGTCGCGGTGCAGGGCAAGCCCGTCGACATCGGCGGCTATTACCACCCCGACATGGCGAAGGTGGCGAAGGCGATGCGGCCGAGCGCGACGTTCAACGCCGCGCTGGCGACGCTGGCGGGGCTGAGTGCAGCGTGATGCGTGACGAACGGGCGCCTCAGGGCGCCCGTTTTCGTTTTCGCGGCGAGGTTTCGCTTTTTGTAGGAGCGGCTTGCAGCCGTGGGCTTCGTGGCAACGCAAAGCCACGATGAAAAAACTCGCGGCTGCAAGCCGCTCCTACGGGTCGCGCTGCGCGCGACGGATCGCCCGCCGCCCGTGCCAGATGTGCAGCGGCAACCACGCGACGGCGAGCAGGCCGAGCGTCCAGTGGCCGACGCTCGTCCAGCCGCGCAACGTCTCGTCGCCGAGGTAGTACAGCCCCGCGGCGCTGGCGGCGAGCCAGAGCATCAGCGCGGCCATCGTGCCGCCGACGAGGCGATGGCGCCGGCGGTGCCATCCGCGGCGCACATGTGGAAACCACACCAGCCCGATCACCCAGACCAGGACCAAACCGCACACGCCGTGCACGACCAGGCTCGGATGCTCCAGCGGCGACGGTTCCACTCCGAACTCGCCTTCGCGCTGGCCGAAATGATGCAGCAGCAGCCATGCGCTCCCGCTCAGCGCACAGGCGCTGCCGACGAGATAGACCCACCAGCGCACCCAGCGCGGCAGGCGCAGGCGCTCGTGGCCTTCGGCGTGGTCGCGGCGCGGCGTCATGCGGCCAGCCTGCGCAATCCACCGGCGGCATCGAGCACCGCGGCCTGCGCGTGCAGGCGTCGCAGCAGCGGCGCCGCCGCATCGGGATCGGCCAGCACCACCTTGGTCAGCGCATCCGCCCACAGCGCGCGCGGCGCGCATACCGTGACCGAGATGCCGTGGCCCAGGCTGCCGCCGCCGCGCGTGTCGACGAGCGCACTGATGCCTTCGCGCTCGCTGAAGTAACCGGCGCTGGTCGCCACCGCGCCCTCGCGCAGGTGCAGCAGCGGCCGCGCACGTGCCGGGTCGGACGGTTCGCGCACGTGCACCACGTCCAGCGCATCGCCGAAGGCGCGCAGGTCGCCGCCCGCGTTGACCACGCCGGTGCATGCGCCGGCCGCGCGCAACGCGGCGACCGCGCGATCGACGGCGTACCCCTTGGCGATGCCACCAAGATCGAGCCACAGCGGACGGCGGTAGCGCACGCGACGCCCGCGCCCGAGTTCGACGTCGCGCCAGTCGGCGGCCGGGTCGATGTCGGCAGGCGCGGGCGCGGGCAATTGCCGCCACGCGACCAGCCGTCCGCCGACGGTGGGATCGAAGCGGCCCGCGCTCGCACGCGCCAGGGCCAGCGCCGCGCGCAGCACGCGCCACGTCCGTACGCCGACGACCTGGGCCTCGTCGGCGGCATGCCGGTTGAGCCGCGACAGCTCCGAATCCGGATCATGGAAGCTCATCGCCCGCTGCACGTCCGCGATCGCCTCGAAGGCGCGCGCGACGGCGCCCTCGATGCAGGCGCGCGGCCCTTCCGCGCGCACCGCCACCACCGTGCCGAGCAGTGGCCGCGCGCGCTCCACGCGCATGGCGTCGTCAGTGCGCGGGCGCGACGACGAGCGCATGGGTGGCGAGCAGTCGGCGCACGCCGTCGGTGATGTGCGCGCTCGACAACGTGGCGCCGGAGAGGTTGGCGATGTCGGCGTCGAGCTTGAGCGGCGCGCCGTTGCGCTTGCCGGTGAACTGCGCGCGCCACTTCGGGTTGCGCACCGCGCCGCCGTAGGTCTCGCGGTAGTCCAGGATCTCGAGGCCGCTCACCGCGCCCTGCGCGTCCAGCGTGAGCGCGTAGGTGATGAACTCGTGCTTGCCGAGCACCTGGTCGACGTAGAACCAGCCGCCGTTCGCCGCCCGCCACACCTTCAACGCCTTCTCGCGCACGCGCACGCCGCTGGCCTGTTCGCTCGCCTGCGCCTGCGCCGGCGTGAGCACGACCTGCACCGGCGTCAGCGCCTGCCCCGGCAGCATCGCCTGCTGCGCCTGCTCGACGGTGAAGTAGGTCGTGGCCATGGCCGGCGCCGCGACGAGCGCGGTGGTCGGCAGCAGCCAGCGGAAATCGAAGTCACGAGGCATGGAAGGAGTTTCCGTTCGTCACCGGCGCGTCGGCCCCAAGGTCGCGCATCGCGGGGTTCCGCTCCGCGCTCGCTGCGAGCCCAGCGGCATTATTGCAACGGCACGCCGAACTTGACGATGAATTCGTTGCGCGCGTGCTCGCCACCATAGATGCGATCGCCCACGGTGGCCGCGCGCTGCTCCTCGTTGAATGCCTGGACCACGGGCAGCTGGTGGCGCCAGGCGGCGGTGATCCACCAGTCCTGCGTGGCGTAGTGCACGTTCGGGCCGAGGAACCAGGCCGAATGCTCCTTGTTGCCGAGGCCGTAGCCGGCGAACTCGCGGTGGTTCCGTGCTTCCAGGCCAGCCGACCAGTGGCTCGCGAAGTGGTAGGTCACGCCCGCGGTCAGGTCGATCATCGTCGCCTTCTCGACCTCGCCGCTCGCGGCGCCCTCTTCGCGCTCGACCGCGGCCATCAGGTTGCCGGCGACGATGAGGGTGTCGTCGAGGAAATTCTTCTGCAGGATGAGCCGCGTCTCGAGCTCACGCTCGTGCGGGCCGATCTCCGGCTCGACGTAGAGGGCGAGCCCGTAGCCGTCGGTAAAGGGGTTTTTCAGGCGCCAGATGTTCTCGAAGGAGACGGTCTCGACGCGGAACTTGTTGTAGCTGCGCAGCGTGTCGAAGCTGTCGTCGAAATCCGTGTCCGGGCCGCCGGTGCGACCATCGACGCCGTTGCGGCGCGCGTGCACGTAGCGGCTGTTGAGGTAGACCGACACCTGGTAGTTGTCGGTGACGCCGTATTCGTACTCGGTGCGGAACTGCCAGTTGCTGTATTCGCCCTGCGACTGGCCCTGCTGCAGGAAGACATGCTGTTCGATTTCCGAGGTGCCCTTCGGATGGGTGTCGGTGGTGTAGATCCAGCCGAAGACGGGTTCGCCCGCGTGCGCGGCCGGGGCGAGGAAGGCGGCGCCGCACAGCGCGGCGACCAAACAGTTGCGGATCATCGGAGAAGGTTCCAGCGGTGATGGCGCGCAGCGCACGACGCTGCGCGCATTCGGATCGGTCAGAAGTTCACGCCGAGCTTGAGGCGCACTTCGCTGCGCTCGCGCTCTTCCAGGTGCAGTCGCGTGGACCGGTCGGCATCGGTCGGGCCGCCCTTGATCTGCGGCATCCAGGCCAGCGTCGCCCAGTACTTTTCGCCGCCGTAGTGGATGCTCGGACCGGCGTACCAGGCCCAGAACTCGCGCGAACCGTAATCGGGGAAGGCCATGTCGACGCGCGTCTCGAGGCCGGCGAACCAGTTTGGCGCGAAGCGGTAGGAAATGCCGGCGCTGTTCTCGACGTACAGCTCGCGCTCCCAGCTGCTGCCTTCCTTCTCCCACTCCGGCTCGAGGGTGAGGTTGTAGACGGTGATCAGCTGGTCCTCGAGGAAGTTCTTCTGCAGGAGCAGCTTGCTCTCGAGGCCGACTTCCTTGAAACGCTCGCCGTCAGGGCGGTGCAGCGTGGAGTACTCCGGCTCGAGGTACAGCGCGAGGCCGTAGCCGTCCTTCTCCGGGCTCTTCAGGTTCCACTTGAAGGAGAACTTCGCGCCGTCGAAGTCGAGGTTGCGGTGCAGCGTCTTCGCCTCGCCGGAGGCCTCGTCCTTGATCGCGCCGCCGGAGTAGTCGAAGGCGCGGCCGGTCAGGTAGAACGATGTCTGGAAGTGGTCGGTCCAGCCGTGCTCGAACTCGAACTGCACGTCGTCCGCGCGGTAGCTGCCCTCGCCCTTGCCGGTGCGATGGGTCCACCAGAGGTAGGCCTCGTTGCCGTCCTTCGGCAGCGTCTCGGTGCCATAGGAGTAGCCGAAATAGTTCTCGTCGGCGTGGGCGAGCGCGGGCATGAGGAGCAACAGGGCAACGGGCAGCAGGCGGCGCATGACAGGTCCGGTGGTCGATGGAAATGCGAATGATTCGCATTTGTGACCGAACAGTCAAGCGCCGCGCATCCGGATCGGGGCGCGGATGCGAAAAAACTGCCTCCCGCCGCGGCCGCGCGGCCGCGACGCGCGGCAGGCGGTCGGTACATGCAGGGGCGGATACAGCGGGATTCGGCAGCCCGCCGGGACCGCGGGGGCGCCGTCCATGGCGCTTGGCTTCGAAGGATGCGACTCGCCTAGGCCGCGCGGTCGAAGGAAGGCCAGGCCGGCGGTGCGGCCCTTTGCATCACGGTGATGTTCTCGACGACCGCCGAAACGCTGGCCGGTGGCGGTGCGCGGCGCGCATAACGTGGGCCGTAGGTGGGACGCGCGTAGGAACGCACGACCGGGCGCGGCGTTTCGCGCAGCAGCTCGTTCTTGAACAGGTGCATGGCAGGCTCCGTGGGGGAAGGGACGAGGGCCATCCGAGACGCCATCCTCGCCGCCGCGCATGACATGCCCGCGCCAGCCGCCTTTCGCTTTCGTGTCGCGACGGTTGCAGCACTCAGGGGCCCGGGCAGGCAACCGTGTGCGGGTCCCGCGCGACGCTCCCGAACCACTTCCGTGAAGCCGCGCCGTTGCCGAGGGGCCGCGCGAAGGCATCGGCGGCGGTGCCCGCGCCGAAGCGCTGGCGTTCGTGCTGGTCGGCGAGGTCGGCGATGTTGATGTAGCCGTGCAGGAACAGCAGGCCCTTGAAAAGCTCGTTCATGGCGTCCTCCTGGTGTGGGCGATGTCGCCCTTCGTTGAAGGATTCGCAAGGTAGGCGCATGCTCCGCCCCGGAAAAGCGACGGTTTTGCAAGCCAGCCTTCGATTTGATTCAAGACTTGATCACGACCGGCATCGATCGGAACCTCCACCGACGGACCAGGCCACGCACCGCGATCCGGACGACCCCGATGACCCCAGCCGCCTCCCCGCCATGAGCCGGGCACCGCTGCATGCGCTGCCCGGCTTCGTCGCCGCCGCACGTGGCGGCAACCTGTCGCGCGCGGCGGAATCGCTGCACCTCACCGTGAGCGCGCTCAGCCACCAGATCCGCGGCCTCGAGGAGCGCATGGGCCGGCGCCTGTTCGTGCGCAATGCGCGCGGCGTCGAGCTGACCGCCGACGGCCGCCAGCTGTTCGACCGGATCGCGCCGCACTTCGACGCGCTCGAGCAGGCGCTGCGGCCCTACTGCGCGCGCCGCGACGACGTGCTCACGCTCACGCTGATGCCGTCCTTCGCGGCGAGCTGGCTGGTGCCTCGCCTGCCGCGCTTCCTCTCCGCGCATCCGCAACTGGAGATCAACCTGCAGTCGAGCATCGCGGTGGTCGATTTCGAGCGCGCACCGGCGCTCGATGCCGGCCTGCGCTTCGGCCCGGGGCGCTGGCCCGGCGTGCACGCGGTGCACCTGCTCGACGACTGGGTCACGCCAACCGCCAGCCCCGATCTGCTCGCACGGCTGGGACGGCCGACGCTGCGCACGCTCGATCGCTATCCGCTGCTGGGCGCACCGGGCGGGCGCTGGAGCGAATGGTTCGCCCAGTTCGGCGGCCGGGCCCCCGAGCGCTTCGTCGCCACCTTCGACGACTCCGACACCCTGCACCGCGCCGCCGCCGAAGGCCTCGGCATCGCCCTCGGGCGGATGACGCTGGCGCGGCCGCTGGTCGAGGCGGGACGCCTGGTGCCGTTGTTCGACGAACGCCTGAAAGCGGAATTCGCGCACTACCTGGTGTATCCGCCGCGCTCCGAGGGGCATGCCGGCCTCGCCGCGTTCCGCGCATGGCTGGTGGAGGAAGCGCTCGCCGACACGACAGGCCCCGCCATCGTGCACCCGCGGCGCGGTGCGCGCCGATCGCGCCGCCGCGAGGGCTAAACGATGGCCCGCACACGCACGCTTGCTTACGCTGCGGCGATGTCTCCGTCGCCTTCCGCGCAGCGACATGCCGATGCATTGCACGACGAGAACCGCCACGCGGCGCGCGCTGCATGCTGATCGCCTTCAACAAGCCCTACGGCGTGCTGTCGCAGTTCACCGACCGCAGCGTGCCGCCGCGGCGCACGCTGGCGGAGTTCGGCCTGCCGCCGCGCGTGTACGCCGCCGGTCGCCTCGACTTCGACTCCGAGGGCCTGCTGCTGCTCACCGACGATGGCGCGCTGGCGCACCGGCTCAGCGATCCGCGCCACAAGCAGCCGAAGACGTACTGGGCGCAGGTGGAAGGCGACCCGCAGGAAGCGCAGCTCGCGCGCCTGCGCGCCGGCGTCGTCCTCAACGACGGGCCGACGCGCCCCGCGCGCGCGCGGCGCATCGACCCGCCCGCGCTGTGGCCGCGCGATCCGCCCGTGCGTTTCCGCAAGGCCGTGCCGGACGCCTGGCTGGAGATCGAACTGGGCGAAGGACGCAATCGGCAGGTGCGGCGGATGACCGCGGCGGTCGGCCTGCCGACGCTGCGACTGGTGCGCGCGGCGATCGGCGTGGTGCGGCTGGACGACCTGGCGCCCGGTGCATGGAGGCAGTGCGAAAGCGGCGTGATGGCCAGCTGAACGGTTCAACCAGGCGTCTTCGTTACGTGAATGACCTCGGAGCGTTTCTGCTAACGTCGTCCCGATCAGGAAGCGCGCACCGGCCACGGGTGCGGGTCCGCCAGGGAACTGCAGCGCATGTCCAACCATGGCGCCAACTCGGGGCGCATCCTCGTCGTCGACGACCAGCCCGCGAACCTGAAGGCGGTGAGCGGACTCCTCTCGCGACACGGCTACGAGGTGGCGACCGCGTCGCAGGGCGAGCAGGCGATCGAGGCGGCCCGCGCGCATCCCCCGGACCTGCTGCTGCTCGACATGATGATGCCGGGGATGGACGGCTTCGAACTGTTCGCCGAGCTGCGCCGGCACCCCGAACTGCAGCAGCTGCCGGTGATCTTCCTCACCGCCGCGCAGGACCGCGAACTGCTCCTGCGCGCATTCGACGCCGGCGCGGTCGATTACGTGACCAAGCCGTTCATCCCCGAGGAGCTCCTGGCGCGCGTCAATGCGCACGTCGGCCTGAAGCTCACCCGCGACCGCCTCGAACGCGTGGCGCACGAACGCCAGGAACTGGTCAACCTCGTCGCGCACGACCTCAAGAACCCGCTCAGCAGCGTGCTCTTCGCGAGCGAGGTGCTGCAGCAGAACGCCTGCAAGCCGGAGCGCATCCCGCGCTACCTGGCGATCATCCACGAAAGCACGCGCGACGCGATCGGCTACATCCGCCGCTACCTCGAGGCGCAGAAGCAGGTCGCCGCGGCCGATGCCAGGCCCGAGCATCCGGCCTGCCTGCATGACCTGCTGCGCTGGCTGGCCGAGCGTTACGAACTGCAGCTCGAGGCGCACGGCATGCACCTGCGCATCGAGGACGGCGCGGACGGCGGGCTGCCGGTGGCGATGGACACGCGCGTGCTGCGCCAGGTGGCCGAGAACCTGGTCAGCAATGCGATGAAGTACGCCGCGGACGGCCGCGAACTCACGCTGGCCATCCATCCCGGCGCCGGGGGCACCTGGCAGTTGCGCGTGGAGGACCGCGGACCTGGCGTGGCGCCGGAGAAGCAGCAGGACCTGTTTCGCCCTTTCGCCCGGCTGGGCGTGCGCGAGGACGGCATGTCGAGCGGCCTCGGCCTGTCACTGGCGCGGCAGATCGTGCTCAACGCGGGCGGCAACCTCTGGTACGAGGACCGCGATGGCGGCGGTGCCTGCTTCGTGATCGAACTACCGGCGCTCGCCGTCGCCTGAGCGCGCCCCATGCAGGCGTCAGGCCTGGGCGCCCGCCTCGCTGCCCGACGACGGCGTCGACGCAGCCGCGTGCCGGCGGGCGCGACCGCCGCGCGCGCGTCGCGCCTCGATGCGGCGTGCGCGCCCTTCGATGACGTCGTCCTCGTCCTGCGATGCGCCGTCGGCCTTGCGCCTTGCACGCTGGCGCAGCGGGTACAGGAGCAGGCCCGCACCCGCCGCGGCTGCGGCCAGTGCCACCGGATGCCGGCGCACGAAGGTGCCCGCGGTGCGCGAGCCGGTCTTCAACGCGCCCAGCGCCGCGCCGGTCTCGACCCAGCGCAGTGCGCGATCGGGCACGGCATCCTTGATCGTTTCGCCGACCTGTCCGGCAAGACGGAGCGCCTGGTCGTTCAAATGGGAGAGCCTGGACATCGCTGCTTCCTTCGCGTTCGACTGCGTGCAGTCTCCGCAAACCGCCGTTGAATCGGCGTGAGCAGCGCGTGTGTCGCGGCTGAATGCCACGCACGCGATGCGCGAAACGACACGCTCGCTCTCACGTCCCGCGCGGCTTCGCCCGGTGCGTGGCGGTCGCGGACCACGGATCGTCGGGCCATGGATGGCGCGGATAGCGCCCCTTCATTTCCTTCTTCACTTCCGGGTAGGTGCGCTCCCAGAAGCCCCGCAGGTCCTGCGTGACCTGCAGCGGACGCCCGGCCGGCGAGAGCAGGTGCAACGTGAGCGGCATGCGTCCGTCGGCGATGCGCGGCGTGTCGGCGAGGCCGAACAGTTCCTGCAGCTTCACCGCCAGCACCGGTGCAAGCGCGCCATCGTGTGCGTCGAAGCCATAGTCGATCCGCCGCTCCTGGCCCGAGGGCACCGCGATGCGCGTGGGCGCCAGCGCATCGATGCGCTGGCGCTGCGCCCAGTCCAGGCGCGACTTCAGCGCCTCGCCGAGCGCCTGTTCGTCGAGGGCGTCCAGGCGGGTCCTGCCGGCGAAGCCGGGCAGCAGCCAGTCGTCGAGCGTCGCCAGCAACGCGTCGTCGGAGAGGTCTGGAAGGCCGAGTTCGGGCATCCACGCACGCAGGCACTGCACGCGCGCGCGCCACTGCGACAGCGCCTCCGTCCAGGGCAGCGCGCCGAGGCCGAGCGCACGCACCGCGTCGGTGAGCGCGCGCGCGGCG
>JABFWF010000001.1 GCA_013362405.1 Lysobacter sp.
CCGAACACCACCGGCAAGTCCGAGCGCGAGTACGAGCACAGCTCGGGTGATCGGAACACCAAGAAGAGCGAGAACGACTGGCAGGGCTTCAGCGGCGGCAAGCAGCGCGACGCCACGCCGGGCGCGCCGGGCACGCCGCCGGCGAAGGATGTCGATCGCCGCTGATCGAACCTGCCGAGCGCACGTTCCTTTCGCTCGTTTCCCGTGCCAAGTACCCTGTCGCGGCCCTCATCCGCCGCGACCCATGACCCTGCGCACCGTCAACGTTGCCCGTTACGTCACGCCATTGCGCGAAGGCGGTTCGCTGCCCGCGATCGTCGAAGGCGACGACGACGGCCTCTACGTCCTGAAATTCCGCGGCGCGGGCCAGGGCGTGAAGGCGCTGGTGGCCGAGCTCGTCGCCGGCGAAATCGCCCGCAAGCTCGGCCTTCCGATCCCGGAGCTGGTGTTCGTCGAACTCGACGCGGAGCTCGCGCGCACCGAACCCGACCCGGAAATACAGGAACTGATCAAGGCCAGCGACGGCCTCAACCTCGCCCTCGATTACCTGCCCGGCGCGATCAATTTCGATCCGGTCGCCGAACGCGTGCCGGCCGCGCTGGCCTCCGACATCGTGTGGTTCGACGCCTTCACCAGCAATGTCGACCGCAGCTTCCGCAATCCGAACCTGCTCGTCTGGCATCGCAACCCGTGGCTGATCGACCACGGCGCGGCGCTGTACTTCCACCACGGCTGGGACGGCTCGCCGACGCATGCCGGCAGCGCGTTCCCGATGATCCGCGAACACGTGCTGCTGCCGCAGGCGGACGACATCGCCGGCGCGGATGCACGGCTGTCGGGAAAGCTGACGCGGGGCGACTTCGACGCGATCCTCGCGCTCGTGCCCGACGCGTGGCTCGTCGGCGCGGACACACCGGCCGATCCCACCGAACATCGCGCCGCCTACGTCGAGCATTTCATGCAACGACTGGCGCAACGCCAGCGCTTCGTCGAGGAGGCGATCCATGCACGCGCCTGAGACGCCGCGCCGGGACACCTACGACTACGCGGTCATCCGCGTCGTCCCGCGCGTGGAACGCGAGGAGTTCGTCAACGTCGGCATCCTGCTGTCGTGCCCGACGGCGAAGTTCCTGCAGGCGCGCATCGAAGTCGACGAGGCGCGGCTGCGCGCGCTCGATCCGGACATCGACCTGGACACGGTGCGCCGTCATCTGGAGGCGATGGAGGCGATCTGCGCCGGCGGCCCGGGCAGCGGCCCCATCGGCCTGCTGCCGCAGCGCGCGCGCTTTCACTGGCTCACCGCCAAGCGCAGTTCGATCATCCAGACCTCGCCCGTCCACCTGGGCCGCTGCACGCACGCAGGCAACGCGGTCGAGCACCTGATGGACCGGATGGTGCGGGTGCGGCGCGGCTGACCTTGGCGCCCGCTCAATAAAGCCCGGCGAAGAAGGCATAAAAAAAGCCCGGCTTTCGCCGGGCTTTTTTGGTAACGCTTGGTGCGAAAGGCTTACAGGGCCTGCACGGCGTCGGCCTGAAGGCCCTTCTGGCCCTGGACGACGGTGAAGGACACCTTCTGGCCTTCCTGCAGGCTCTTGAAGCCCGAGCCCTGGATCGAACGGAAGTGGACGAACACGTCCTCGCCGTTCTCGCGGCTGATGAAGCCGAAGCCCTTGGCATCGTTGAACCACTTGACGGTACCGGTTTCACGGTTCGACATGACTATCTCCTATACGGATGGTGAAAACCGCAAAAACGCGGCATTGGAGCTGGTCGCAAGGAGAAAGCGAGGTGCAACGATGGAGAACGGAATCCACATCGGGTCACATTCACCGTGACCCTTGGCTAACGCAGCGCGAGGCATGTTGGACGTGTTTGGTCGGATTTGCAAATCCGGACCGGCCGGGGCGGTTCAGATAGGATCCCCATTCAGCATGTCCACCGATTACCTCTCCCCGCGATGACGGTCTATGTCGATGATGCGGTCCACCTCTGGCGCGGCCGCCGCTGGGCCCACCTGATGGCCGACACCCTCGACGAGCTGCATGCCATGGCCGAGCGCCTGGACATCCCGCGCCGGGCCTTCCAGAACAAGACCTCCGGCGCGCATTACGACGTCCCGTCCGAGTTGCGCGAACGCGCGATCGAGCTGGGCGCGGTGGCCATTTCGCGGCACACGGACCGCGACCGGGTCCGCGCGGTGATCGCCCGGGCCAAGGCGCAGGGCCGCGGCGAGCACCCCTGAGGCTGCGGGATCGCGCCACCGCACGTATCCTGTGCGGCCCCGGCGCCTGCCCGGTGCCGACACCCGCGCCAGAACACGAATCCCGCCATGACCGACACCCCGCCCGACCGCCTCTCCAACGACCCGCGCAGCCCGTTCTTCGATGAGACGGTGCTCGAGCGCGGCATCGGCATCCGCTTCAACGGGGTCGAGCGCATCAATGTCGAGGAGTACTGCATCAGCGAAGGCTGGGTGCGGCTGCCGGTCGGCAAGGCGCTGGATCGCCGCGGCAACCCGATGACGATGAAGCACAAGGGCAAGGTCGAGGCCTGGTTCCGCGATGCGGAAGCCGGCGAGTAAGCCTCAGAGCCCTGCCAGATAACGGCCCGGGTCGATCCGGCGCCCGTACTGGCGCACTTCGAAATGCAGGTGCGGACCGGTCGAACGGCCGGTCGAGCCCATCTTCGAGATCTCCTGCCCGGCGAGGACAACGTCGCCCGGCCGCACTTCCAGACGGCTGTTGTGCGCGTACAGCGTCACCAGGCCCTGGCCGTGGTCGATCATGACCACGTTGCCGTAGTCCTTCGTGTAATGCGCCTGCACGACCACGCCGTCGCCGCAGGCATGCACCGGCGTTCCGGTCGTGCCGGCGAAGTCGATGCCGCTGTGGAAGGCATCGCCGCGCCCGAAGGGGTCGTGGCGGCGGCCGAAGCCGGACGTGATCCGCACCGGCGCCACGGGCAGCAGGCTCAGCAGCTTCTCGCGCCAGTCGCGTTTCACCGGATTCCAGGCGATGGCCGACAGGTCGATCGCGTCGTCAGCCTTGTGCAGCGGCACCGCGTCCAGGTGCGCGAGGTCCGCGGCGAGGTCGTAGTGCGGCGCCTGCGAGGCCGGCAGGTACGGACCGCCCATCCCCGCCTCGATCGCGACCGCGCGCGCCGGCACGGCAACGTGCGTGCGCGCCCAGCCGGAGCCGGCGCTCGTGGCGGCAACCAGCACCGCGGCTGCGCAGATCACCTGCAGGCTGCTGCGCCAACCGCAGCGGATGGGACGGACTCGGGCTTTGCGTACGGCGGGGGACATGGAACGGCTCCGTGGGCGGACGGCGGCGCCCGGCGACCGGACGCGGTGGACTCCTGGCGGGGGAATTCCGGCTGCGATACGTGCCGGGCGAAGCGCCATTGCGGCGCAGGAGGAAGTTTCCGGATCGATCCCCGGGGCCGATATGAGACGGGTCCGAAAAACTCTCAGCCGAAGGCCTTGACTGTTAAGGATTCGGGGCTCGAAACCGCGAACG
>JABFWF010000004.1 GCA_013362405.1 Lysobacter sp.
CGGCACGATGCCCAGCAGCATCTTCATGAAGTCCAGCTGCTGGCCGGTGGCGGCGATCTCGCCCGCCTTCTGCGCGCCCTGCGCCATGGCCTGGTCGAGCATGCTGCGATCCAGCCCGTGGCCGGGGCCGATGAGGTTGACCATCATCAGGCCGATGGCGACCGCGATCAGCGTGACCACCGCGGTGTAGATCAGCGTGCGCCAGCCAAGGCGCCCCAGGCTTGCGACGTCGCCGAGTTCGGCCACGCCCAGCACCAGCGCCGAGAACATCAGCGGCAGCACCAGCATGAAGAGCAGCGCGAGGAACAGCTGGCCGACCGGCTGCGCGACGTAGGTCACCGTGCCCAGTACGAAGGGCGAGCCCGGCGCGACGAAATGCGCGAACAGGCCCAGCACCGCGCCTGCGATGAAGCCCAGCAATACCTTGATATGGAGGGGCATCCCCTTCGCCGGCAAGCGGGCTTCGGGCAGGCTGATGTGGCTCATTCGGCGCGTCTCGTAGGCAAAATCAGCCGGCGAGATTACACCAGGCCGGGGGTCCAGCCCTCGTCTGTGGACCCTGCCCTGCCTGTACAGCGGTGGCAATGTCCGGCGTCCGGGGGCGTACGGATGACCCGCCCGGCGCTACCGCTGGCACGGCGCTCGCGACGGGGTGCGGTCCTCAGCGTGTCCGATGTTCGGGCGGATACAGCGGCGGCAGCGGCGAGGCGTGGGTCGGGGCGGACTGCTCGCGCCAGGTCGGGCCTTTCGCGAATGCGCGGCGCAGCGCCTCGCGGGCGGTCACGGCGCTGCCGGCGCCCCAGCGGGCGCGCTGGAGTTCGGCCACGGCCTCGCCCTGGTCGGCGTCGGCCAGGCGGGCTCGCACTTCGTCCAGGTCGTGCGCCGGCGGATGCGCCATCGCGCACAGCGCATCGGCCACATCGCCCAGATCGCCGCGATCGATAAGCCGCTTCAGGTCCACGTGACCCGACGGCGGCGGCGCGGGCGCGTCGCCTTGCGGCGTCGTCGTGGCCCTGGCCGCTTCACCGCGATGCATGCCCCATACCAGCGTGCACAGCCACAGCGCCGCGAACAGCAACGCCGCGAGCACCCACGCCTTGTTCGCGCCGCCCAAGTCGGTGAAGCGGGCCGCGAGCGGCATCGCGGGGGAACCCGACGCGGTCGCTGCTACCGACGCGGAGGGGGACGCAGTCGCAGGGGCATTCGCCACGCCCGGCGCGGCGCCCGGCAACACCGTCCACGACAACGCGGGCAGGCTCGAGGTCTGCGCCTGCCCGGCACGCACGTCCCACCAGGGCAATTGCAGGCCGGCCATCCGCATGTTGCCTTCGCGCGCCGGCACCAGCGAGAAACGCCGGGTGAGCTTCACGCGCGGACGTCCATCGACGAAACGCTCGTCGGCCTGCACCGGTTCGGCGAACACCTGCACGCCGTCGATCGGCGGCAGCTGCAGTTCCGGCATCTGCGCGGCCGTGGCGCCGTCGGCGAGCGCCTCGACCGTCACCGTCGCCGCATTGCCCACGCGCAGCTCCTGCGGCGTGGATTGATAGCGAAGCGTCAGGTTCTGCAACGGCAACCACGGCTGCGGTGCGTTCGCCGGAGCAGGCTGCACATCGAGCTTGCGCGGGGTGCCCTGCGCTTCAAGCGCGCCACCCCGGCCGCCGCCGAGCAGATCGTCGAAGAAACCGCCCGCGCCACGGCCTTCGAACCGCGCCGGCGGAATGGTCAGCACGCCGCTGCGCTCGGGCACCAGCAGGAAGCGGCGTTCGACCACGTGATAACGACGCCCGCCGATGTCGCGCTGGTACTGCGCGTCGTCGCCCACGCGTTGCAGCGATGCGCCGTCGGGCGCGTCCTGGTCGAGCTGCCCGGAAATCAGCGGTGTCGCCGAATACAACCGCACCACCCAGCCCACGGATTGCTGCACGTAGGGATCGGGGTCGTCGGCCTCGCTTTCGATGAAGACGTCTTCCGTGCGCGTCGGCGCCACCGTCGCGGCCGGCGCAACGGTCAGCGTGATCGGCTGCGTGCGCAGGCTGCCGACGTTGAGCGCGGGCACCGTCATCACGCCATCGCGGCGTGGGCGAAGTGCCACCGCGTACAGCGTGCGCACCGTGCTGCCGCCGGAACCCATCACGAACTCGCGCCGACTGGTGCGGCCACTGACGAAGAAATCGGTGAGCAGCGGCGCGTAGTCGGGCTCGGTCGAGGTGGTGGCCGCGGTGCTTTCGATGTTGAGCGTGACCGTCTCGCCCATGCCGATGCTGTCGCGATCCAGCCACGCGCGCACCTGCGCGGCTGCGTCCAGGCTCGCCAGCGCGAGCAGCAACAGCAACGCCGCGCGCGCGAACAGGCGTGAGGGAATGTAGTTCGCGACGTTCATTGATTGCCCTCGCCGCCCGTGTTGCGGCGCTCGTACTCGATACGGAATTTCTCGCGCAGCAGGCCACCCGGATCGTCCGGCACGCGGCGCAGCCAGGCTTCGTTCGCCAGACGCTGCTCACGCTGCTGCGGGGTTTCGTTGCGCGATTTGTCCTGCTGTTCCGGCTTTTGCTGCCCCTGCTGCTGCAGCGCCTGCTGCATGCGCTGGCGCTGCGCGGCGTCGGCGTCGCGCTGCCTGCTCGCGTCGGCCGGCGACGGTTCGGACTGCGGCTGCTGGTTCTGCTTCGAATCCTGCGGCTGCGAGTCGGACTGGGATTTGTTGTCCTGCTTCGACTGCGGCTGTTGCTGACCCTGACCGGACTGCGGCTTCTGGTCGGGCTTGTCGTTCTTGTTGTTCTGATCCTTCGACTGCCCACCGCCCTGCGGCGGCTGGCGCTTCATCGCCGCCTGCACCGCGGCCTTGTTGGCAAGCGCATCGGGCATGCCCGGCTGGCGCTTGAGCGCTTCGTCGTAGGCGGAGATGGCCTGCGGATACTGGCCCGCCTTCGCCAGCGCATTACCGCGGTTGTAATGCGCGTCCGCGCTGTCGGCCGACTGGTACGCCTGCGCCGCGGCGGCAAAATCGCCGCGACGGAACGCTTCATTGCCCTGCACGATCCGCGCGTGCTCGACCTGGTCCGCGCGGCGCCACACATCCGCCGCCCGCACCGGAGTCCACAACACGCACAGCACGACCATCGCCAGCGCCGCACGACGACGGAATGCGAGCAACGCCAGCAGCATCAACGGCGGTAGCAGCCAGTAGCCCTCGTCCTGCCACGCGTGGCCGCGCGAGCCGTCCACGCGCGTGGCGTCGTCGGTGTCGGTGGGATCGAGCACGCCCAGCGCGCGCAGGTCACCATCGTCGCTGGCGATGCGCGCATAACGGCCATTGCCCTGCGATGCGAGGCTACGCAGCGAACCTTCGTCGAGCCGCGCATTGGCGAACGTGCCGTCACCGCGACGATACGGTGCGCCGGCCTCACCGCCCACGCCCATGACGTCGACACGAAAGCCCTGTTTGGCGGCCGCCGATGCGGCCTGGTTCGCACCATCGC
>JABFWF010000134.1 GCA_013362405.1 Lysobacter sp.
TGCCACCCGCCCGCTTCCATTGGGCGGCGATGTGCCGCCCGCCCGTCCCCGTCGCCGTCGGCCTGCTGGTCCTCGCCATCGCGTCGCACGCGCGGGCGCGCACCGTGTACGAATGCCTGCGCGAGGGCACCCTGAGCCTGGCGACGGTGCCCGAGCCAGGCTCGCGATGCACGCCGAAGCAGGCGCGCGCCAATCCGCGCGAGCCGAATTTCTGGGGCAGCCTCGGGCCGGTGCGCGGGCCGATGTACCAGCGTCGCGTCGGCGAGGCCACCGCCTACAGCACGCGCGCGATACCCGGCTGGAGCGAGGTGTGGTCGGTGGTGTCGCTGAAGGCGCCGGCCGATTCCCCCGCGCACTACGGCCTCGGCCAGCTCGGCAGGCCGAGGCTGGACGCCTATGCGGACCAGTTCCGCGCGGCGGCGAAGCGCAGCGGGGTCGAGGATGCGTGGCTGCGCGCGATCGCGCATGCCGAAAGCGGCTTCGATCCCGGCGCGCGCTCGCCCAAGGGCGCGCAGGGACTGATGCAGCTGATGCCCGACGTGGCGCGCACCTACGGCGTCGCCGATCCCTATTCGCCGAGGCAGTCGATCGACGGCGCCGCACGCCACCTGCACACGCTGATGCGCCGCTACAACGGCGACCTCACGCTCGTCGCCGCCGCCTACAACGCCGGCACCGGCGCGGTCACGCGCTATCGCGGCGTGCCGCCGTACGCGGAGACGCAGGCCTACGTCGGCAAGGTGCAGGCGCTGTACGCACGCTATCGCAGTGCGTTGAGGCAGGGACGCCCGGGAGGATCCTGAGTCAGCCGGTCCGCTGAAGCGCCGGCAGCACCGGGAACTGCATCGTCACGCGCGCTCCCGGCGCGAGCCCCCAGCGGATGCCGATGCGGCGCAGCTGCGCCTGCATGTCCGCGCGCTGCGCGGCGGGCGCGCGGGCCAGCAGCGTGTCGTGGCGTTCGGCCCAGGCGCTGGCGAAGGCGAACATGCTGCCGAGGTGGCGCAGCTGCAGGTGCGACATCTCCTGCTCGAGCGCGGCGAGGTCGGCGGCGAGGTCCGGCGGCAGGGGCATCGGCATGGCGGTCGACCTGCAGGATCCGGCGCAAGGTTGGCCGCCCGGTGTGTAGGCCGTGTGACGGAGGGTCGCGGCGGCGTAGCATGCGCCGTCCCTCCACGGAGCCACCCCATGTCGCTGTCGATGTACCAGGCCTCGATCCCCGTGTTCGTCCGCGCGCTCGGCAACCTCAGGCAGTTGTTGCAGAAGGGCGAGGCGCATGCCGCCGCGCAGGGCTACGCGCCCGAGGTGCTGCTGCAGTCGCGGTTGTATCCCGACATGTTCCCGCTGCTGCGCCAGGTGCAGATCGCGACCGACATGTGCAAGAACGGCGCGGCGCGCCTCGCGGGCGTGGATCCGGTGCCGTTTCCGGACGACGAGACGACCTTCGCCCAGCTCTACGCGCGCATCGACCGCGCGCTCGAGGTGGTGCAGGGCTTCGGTGCCGCGCAGATCGATGGCAGCGAAGGCCGGCCGGTGTCGTTCATGACCCGCAGCAACGGCGAGATGCGGTTCGACGGCCAGTCCTACCTGATCGGCTTCGTGCTGCCCAACCTGTACTTCCACAGCAGCATCGCCTACGCGCTGCTGCGCGAGGCCGGCGTGGTGCTGGGCAAGATGGATTTCCTCGGCAAGCCGTAACCCGCCGGCAAAGCGAAACAGCGCCTGCCGGCGCATCGCCTCCATCGCGAGAGGGGAGGGGCCGGCGAAGCGATGCGCGACACAGGCGGACGCGCATTCCGTTCGCTGCGGGAGTCGCTGGCCGCCTGTCGCGGTGTCAGCCCAGGCTGCCGGAGCGGTCGCGCCCGCTGCCGCCGCCGTGCGCGGGACCGCCCGGGGTCTCGCGTCCGCCGTCGTGGAGCGCGTCCTTGCGGCCGGGCGCGTCGCTGCCGCGGTTCTGCTTGCGGCCGTGCTTGTCCTGGTCGTGGCTGCCCGCGGGTTGGTTGCGCGGGTCGCGCATGTCGTCGCCCTGGTTCGTCGCCATCATGGTGTTCCTCCAGTCGAAGGGACGGAGCGTTCGCGACGGCATCAGTGGCCCGCTCCGCCGTCGCTTTCGCTGCCGCTGCGGCGGGCGTCGCTGCGTTCGTCGTGCGTCGTGCCGTCGCCATGTGGCGCGGACTTGCGCTGCGTCGTGCCGCGCTTGCCGGCGCGCAGTGCGTGGGTGTCGTCGTCGTCGCGCCCGGCCGGTGGGTGCTCGCGCTCGCTTTCCGCCTGGCGGCGGGCGTGGATGTTGGTGCCCATGGTGGCCTCCCGATGTGGTGGTCGTGTCAGGTCTGCCGGCCGAGGTCGCCGCGCTGCCATTCCTCCGCGAGGTCCCAGGCCGCGCGACAGGCGAGCGACGCGCCCTGGTCCCAGCCGAGCAGCTGTGCGCCCGGGCGGGTTTCGTAGTTGCTGCGCAGGCGCACCGCGTGCGCGTCGAAATCGCCGCCGCCCTGTTCGGCGTGCCCTTCGATGCCGGTGCGGTAGGCGGCTTCGTAGTGTTCGTAAGGCCGATCGTCGCGCGCATAGGCCTGGCGGTCGTGGTGCGCGCGCCAGTAGGCGCTTTGCGATTCGGTATGCGCCGGATGGTGGCTGGGCGACACCGGCGGACGCGGTTGCGTGGTGGCCATTCGGGATCTCCTCCGGGATCGCAGGCCACCTTAGGCAACGCCATGTCAGCGCGCGATGCAGGCGGCTGCATGCACGCGCATTCATGCGCGCGCCGCTCACGCATGGACAACGGGCGTCGTCGCACGCTCCCGCGCATCGTCCGGCGCGGAGCCGCCATGAGCCATTCGCACACCAACAGCATCGAATCGCGCGAACTCGACAAGGCGCTCGACGACACCTTCCCGGCCAGCGATCCGCCGTCGATGACCACGCCGATCGCGGCCACGCCCTCGTCGCAGTATGTCGCGCAGCACGCGGGCGGTCCGCTGCGCATCTACCGCGTGGTCGAAGCGGACAAAGCGGCGCAGCCGTTCGCGCCGGACCGCGGCGGCGGCCGCTGGACGCATCCCGGCACCGCCAGCGTTTACGCCGCGCTGTCGCCGGCCGCGGCGCTGCTCGAGTACCTGGTGCACCTGGAAGGCCGCACGCCCTCCGGCCTGCTGATGGCGGTGGCCGCCATCCCGGCCGAGGCGGTGCTCGCCGAAGCGAACGAGCCGTCGACCTGGTGCGCGCGGCCCTATCGCGAGGAAGTGCGCCGGGTCGGCGACGACTGGATCCGCTCGCGCCGCTCGCTCGGGCTGCGCGTGCCGAGCGCGGTGTGCATGGACGAGTGCAACGTGCTGCTCAATCCGGAGCATCCGGCCTTCGCCGCGCTCGAGCTGATGGCGTTGCGGCCGCTGGCCATCGACGAGCGCCTGCGCACCTGACGCACGCACCGCGGCCGCTCTCACCCGGCTTCCAGATCGGAAGAGCACAC
>JABFWF010000064.1 GCA_013362405.1 Lysobacter sp.
GGGTTCGTGGCGATCCTGAAGCGCGCTTCAGGATCGGAAACTGGAGCGGGAAACGAGACTCGAACTCGCGACCCCGACCTTGGCAAGGTCGTGCTCTACCAACTGAGCTATTCCCGCGGTGAGCCCGGCATTTTACCGACAGTTGCGGCGCTGTCAACACGCGGCTGATCGCCGTCGCGCAGCGCGGGCCAGGCGGCGCGCAGGTATTCGAAGCCCGACCACAGCGTCAGCAGCGCGGCGCCCGCGAGCAGCCAGTCGCCGACGTGGAACACGATGTCCGCGAACCACGGACGCGGCTGCGGCGGCTTCGCCGGCGAGATCGAATACAGCAGGCACAGCAATGCGACCATCTGCGCGATCGTCTTGATCTTGCCGACCGTGGCGACCGCGACGCGCGCGCGTTGTCCGAGTTCCGCCATCCACTCGCGCAGCGCGGATACCGCGATCTCGCGGCCGACGATCACCGCCGCCCACAGCGCCATCCACGCGGTCGGGTGGCCCTGCACGATCAGGAACAGCGCGGTCGCCACCATCAGCTTGTCGGCGACCGGATCGAGGAAGGCGCCGAACGCGGAGAACTGGTGGTAACGGCGCGCGATCCAGCCGTCGAGCCAGTCGGTGATCGACGCCAGCGCGAAAATCGCGGCGGCCGTGAAGCTCGTCCACTTCCACGGCAGGTAGAACACGATCGCCAGCACCGGGATCAGCGCGATGCGCAGGAGCGTCAGGATCGTGGGGATGGTCAACCTCATGCGTCGAGCTTTCCTGCTGTCGGAACGTCCGTCGCCAGCCCGTGCAGGCTGGCGTAGATGCGTTCGGCGAGCGCTGCGTTGATGCCGTCGACCCGCGCGATCTCCTCCGCGCCGGCCGCGCGCAGGCCCGCGAGCCCGCCGAAATGCCGCAACAGGTTAGCGCGCCGGCGCGGCCCGATGCCGGGAATGTCTTCCAGCCGGCTGACGTTGCGCGCCTTCTGGCGGCGCCCGCGGTGCCCGGTGATGGCGAAACGGTGCGCTTCGTCACGCACCTGCTGCACCAGCTGCAGGCCGGGCGACTCCGGCCCGGGCCGCACCTCGCGCCCGTCCGGCAGCAGCAGCGCCTCGTGGCCGGGCCGCCGCGCTTCGCCCTTGGCGACGCCGACGACGGTGATCGCGTCGGCGATGCCGAGTTCGGCCAGCACCGCGTTCGCCTGCGCCACCTGCCCGGCGCCGCCGTCGATCAGCAGCACGTCCGGCAGCACGCCCTGCCCGTCCGGTGCCTCGACCGCGCGACGGAAGCGACGCGTGAGCGCCTGGTGCATCGCCGCGTAGTCGTCGCCCGGTTCGATGCCGGCGATGTTGTAGCGACGGTACTGGCCGCGCACCGGGCCGCTGGCGTCGAACACGACCTGCGAGGCCACCGTCGCCTCGCCCATCGTGTGGCTGATGTCGAAGCACTCGATGCGCGTCGGCGCCTCGTCCAGTCCCAACAACTCGCGCAGCGAGGAAACGCGCGCCTGCTGGGTCGCCTGGCTGCCGAGTTCGGATGCGAGCGCCAGTTCGGCGTTGCGGCGCGCGAGGTCGAGGTAGCCGGCGCGCTCGCCACGCACGTTGGCCTTCAGCAGCACGCGCCGGGCGGCACCGGCGGAGAGCGCTTCCTGCAGCAACTCGCGATCGTCGAAGTCGCGGTCGAGCACGATCTCGCGCGGCGCCGGCTGCTCGGCGTAGTACTGCGAAACGAAGGCCGACAGCACCTCGGCCGCATTGTCGGCGCCGTTGGTCTTCGGGAAGAACGCGCGCGTGCCGAGGTTGCGCCCGTCGCGGAAGGCGAGCAGCAGCACGCAGGCGTGGGTACCCTGCATCGCACAGGCGAGCACGTCGAGGTCGGCGGCATGGCCGTCGACGTACTGCCGCGCCTGCAGCTTGCGGATCGTGGCGATGAGGTCGCGCACGCGCGCGGCCTCCTCGAAGTCGAGGCGCTCGCTGGCCGTGGACATCGCCTGCTCGAGCTCGCGGCTGAGCTCGTCGCTGCGGCCTTCGAGGAACAGTTCGACCTGGTGCACGGAGTCCGCGTAGTCACGCGCCTGCGCCAGCCCGACGCACGGCGCGCTGCAACGGCCGATCTGGTACTGCAGGCACGGCCGCGAGCGGTTGCGGAACACGCTGTCCTCGCAGCTGCGCAGGCGGAACAGGCGGTGCAGCAGGTTGAGCGTCTCGCGCACCGCGCCGACGCTCGGGTATGGACCGAAGTAGCGACCCGGGATCGCGCGTGCGCCGCGGTGCAGGGCGAGGCGTGGCCAGCGTTCCTCGGTGAGCAGCACGTACGGGTAGCTCTTGTCGTCGCGCAGCATCACGTTGTAGCGCGGCTTGAGCGACTTGATCAGCTGGTTTTCGAGCAGCAGCGCCTCGGCCTCGGTGCGGGTGACCGTGACCTCCATGCGCGCGACCTGCGCCAGCATGGCCATCGTGCGCGCCGTCTTCGGCGCCGCGTTGAAGTAGCTGCCGACGCGCTTCCTGAGCTCGCGCGCCTTGCCGACGTACAGCACGCCGTCGTCGGCGGCGTACATGCGGTATACCCCGGGGGTGACGCCCAGCCTGCTGGCGAAATCCTTGCCGTCGAAGGGGGCGGGAGCGCCGGGCCGGTCCGTCAGTCGCCGACCGGAACGTGCTGCAGCGCGCCGCTGCGGGTATCGAGCCGCAGGACGGCGTGTGCGTCGGTATCGGCGATCCACACCGCCCCGCCCGCGGCCGCGAGCCCGCCGGGGTTGTGCAGGCGTTGCGGCAGCGACCAGGTGGCGAGCTCGCCGCCGCCCAGGCGCAGCGAGCGCAGCAGGTCATTGCCAGCATCGGCGATCCACAGCAACGGCGCGTCGGGATCCAGCGCGATCGCCTGCGGGTCCTGGAGGCGCGCGTCATGGCGGGCGCCATCGGCATGGCCGTGCTGCCACGCGTCCACCCCCACGAGCGTCGCGACCTGGCCGGTGCGCTCGTCGAGCATGCGGATCGCCGAGCCGGCGCCGTCGCACACGTACACGCGCTGCTGCACGGCCGCCAGCGCCACCGGCTCGGCGAACGCGGCCTCGGTGCCGGCGCCGTCGCGCACCGCCAGTGCGCCGGAGCCGGCGGCCAGCGACAACGCGTGGCGGCCGAGGTGGTAACGCCAGATGCGGTTGTCGCCGCAGCAGGCCACCAGCATGGTTTCGCCCACCAGCGTGATGGCGCGCGGCTGGTCCAGCGGCAGCGTGCGCCCGTCCATGCGCACGCCGGGTTCGGGCACGCCGGGCCGCCCGGTGCCGAGCAGCGTCTCGACCTCGCCCGTGCGCAGATGGATGCGACGCACCGCGTGGTTGCCGCTGTCGGCGACGTACAGCACGTCGCGCAGCAGGCACAGGCCGTGCGGCCGCTGGAAGGCGGCGGTGTCGGCGGGCCCGTCGAGCAGGCCGGCGCCACCGCTGCCGAACTGGCGCAATACCCGTCCGGCGTGGTCGCACTCGAGCACGCGATGGTGGCCGCTGTCGGCGATGTACAGGTAGCTGGCGTTGACCGCGAGCCCGATCGGATGGCGCAGGGGCACGGCCGGTTCGGCCGAACGGCGCAGGGCGGGCGACGCCCCTTCCCCGGTCTGGCCGGCGAGCAGGGAGGCCTGCGTCTCCAGCGCGCGCATGTCCCCGGCCCCGACGAAGCGGCCGCGTAGCTGGCCATCGCTGTCGAGCAGCAGCACCGTCGGCCACGCCTCGATGGCGAAGTGTTGCCAGGCCGTCCAGTCGGCGTCGTGGGCAATGGGGAAATTCAGCGGCTGCCGGCCGACGCGGCGCGCGATCCGCCGCACGTCACGCTCGTGTTCGAAGCGCGGTACATGCACGGCGACCACCTGCAGGCGTCCTTCCTGCCGCGCCTGCAGCTCGGCGAGATCCTGCAGCCGCTGTTGCGACCAGGCGGAGCCGGCGTTGACGAAGGCCAGCACGCACACCCTGCCGCGCAACGCCGCCAGGCGCAGGGGGGCGGACAGGTTCAGCCACTCGAGCGTGTGCGGCAGTTCGGGAGCGATCGCGGCGTCCACGGCATCCTCGCGGGATGCCCCGATTATGCGGCATGGCCCGTCGGCCGGCTCAGTCGCCGGCGAGCCGGCGCTCGGCGCGGACGAGGTCTTCGGGCGTATCGACGCCGGGCGGAAAGGCCTCGGGTGCGATGCCGACCGCAATCCGGAAACCGGCTTCCAGCACGCGCAGCTGTTCCAGCGATTCGATCAGCTCCAGCCGTCCCGGCGGCAGCGCCGCGAAGCGCTGCAGGAAGCCGGCGCGATAGCCGTAGATGCCGATGTGGCGCAGCCACGCATCGCCCGCGGGCATCGCGCTGCGGTCTCGCTGGAAGGCGTCGCGCGGCCACGGGACCGGCGCGCGACTGAAGAACAGGGCGTCGCCGTTGCCGGCGCGCACCAGCTTGACGGCGTTCGGATCGAGCAGCGTGTCGACGTCTTCGATGTGCGCCGCGAGCGTGCTCATCTCCGCGCCCGAAGCCTGCAGCACCTCGGCGCACGCGCGGATCCCGGAGGCCGGCGCGAAGGGCTCGTCGCCCTGCAGGTTCACCACCAGCGTGTCGTCCGGCCAGCCGGCGATGCGCGCGCATTCCGCGAGACGGTCGCTGCCCGACGCATGGTTCGGCGAAGTCATCGCGATCTGCACGCCGCTGCCCGCGAGCGCGTCGGCGATGCGCACGTCGTCCGCGGCCACCCACACCTCGCGCGCACCCGCCGCGAGCGCGCGGCGCGCCACGTGCAGCACCAACGGTTCGCCAGCGAGCAGGCGCAGCGGCTTGCCCGGCAGGCGGCTGGCGGCGAAGCGGGCGGGAATGGCGACGACGAAGTCGGGATGGCTCATGCGCGTGCACGGATGCGGGATGGCGCATGGTCGCGGATCGATGGATTCCCCGCCAGCGGTGGGCCCACGCCCGGCTCTGCCGCGTGCGCGCACGAACCCTCAGCCTCCGGCGTTCCGCCCCTGGCCGCCGCGCAGCTTCTCCAGCAGCGCGATCCAGAACGCTTCCGGCAACTCCGCGCGCACCGGCACGCCGTAGGCGCGCGCGCCGGCGAAGGCCGCGCATTTCACCGCGTCTTTCTCGGTCATCAGCACCGGCAGGTCGCTGCCGAACTGCAGGTCGGCGGCGACGTAGGCGTGGTGATCGTCGAAGGCGTGCGGCACCACCGCCAGCCCGGCGGCGCGCAACATGGCGAAGAAGCGTTCCGGGTCGCCGATGCCGGCCACCGCGTGCACGCGCTGTCCCGCGAAGGCCGCGAGCGGCTGTGGGCGGCCACCCGCGAGCGGCTTTGCGTCGCCGGCGACGAGGCGCATCGGCCACTCGCCGAAGCCCGCCTGCGCATCGCCGTCGCTGCCGAGGTTGACGACGTGGAAGTCGCAGCACCGTGCGCGCGCGGCCGGCTCGCGCAGCGGACCCGCGGGCAGCAGGCGGCCGTTGCCGTGGCGGCGTCGCCCATCCTGCACTTCGATCTCGACGTCGCGACGCAGGCGGTAGTGCTGCAGTCCGTCGTCGCAGACGACCACGTCGCAACCTGCTTCGACCAGCGCGCGCGCCGCCGCGACCCGGTCGCGATCCACGCGCACCGGCGCACCCGTGCGCATGGCGACCAGCACGGGTTCGTCACCGCCCAGGCGCGCGTCGGTGGTGGCGTCGACCCAGCGCGCGGTGCGCGGGTCCGCCCGCCCATGCCCGCGCGAGGCGACGCCGGGGGCCCAGCCCTCCGCGCGCAGGCGCTCGACGATCGCAATGGTGAGCGGCGTCTTGCCGCTGCCGCCAGCGACGAGGTTGCCGACCACCAGCACGGGCACGTCGACGCCATGCGCGCGCAGCCAGCGCCGGCGATACAGCGCGGCACGCGCCGAGATCGCGGCGCCGTACGCGCCGGCGAGCAGCCGCGCGGGCAGCGGCGGTGCCTGCGTCGGGTCGTACCACCATGGCGGCGTCCTTGCCATAGGCGGGCGCTCAGGCGTCCACCGGTTGATCGCGGAACTGGCTGCGGTGCAGGTACGCGTACAGGCCGCCGAGCGCGAGCAGTTCGACGTGCGTGCCCTGCTCCACCAGCCGACCGTGGTCGAGCACCAGCACCTGGTCGGCGTGCTCGATGGTCGAGAGGCGATGCGCGATCACCAGCGTGGTGCGGTCCGGCAGCAGGCGGTCGAGCGCGTCCTGCACGAGGCGCTCCGACTCGGCATCGAGCGCGGCGGTGGCCTCGTCGAGGATCAGGATCGGCGCGTCCTTGAGCATCGCGCGCGCGATCGCGAGGCGCTGGCGCTGGCCGCCGGATAGCCGGCCGCCGCGATGGCCGATCGGGGCCTGCAGGCGCTCGGGCAGGCGCTCGACGAACTCCATCGCGTTCGCGCCCGCCACTGCGCGCTCGAGCCGCGCTCCGTCGGCATCCTCGAGCTCGCCATACGCGACGTTGGCGGCGATCGTGCCGTCGAACAGCATCACCTGCTGCCCGACCAGCGCGATCTGCCGGCGCAGGTCGGCGAGCCGGTAGTCGCGCAGCGGATGGCCGTCGAGCAGGATCTCGCCGGACGTTGGCTCGTAGAAGCGCGGCAACAGCTTCACCAGCGTGGACTTGCCGCTGCCCGAGCGCCCCACGATCGCGGTGACCGTGCCGGGCTTTGCGACGAAGCTGACCTGCTGCAGCGCCGGTTGCACCTGTCCCGGATAGCGCGCCGACACGTCGCGGAATTCGAGCAGTCCGCGGGCGCGGTCGAGCGGACGGTCCCCGGTTTCCGGCTCGCCTGGCGCATCCATCACCTCGAACAGGCGCTCCGCCGAGGCCACGCCCCGCTGCAGCATGCCCTGCACGTTGGTGAGCTGCTTCAACGCGGGGATGATCGCCAGCATCGACAGCATGATGCGCACGAAGCCGCCGGCGCTCAGGCGCCCAGCCATCGCCTCGTGGCCCGCGAAGAACAGCAGCAGCGCGAGACCGACCGAGCCCATCAGCTGGATCACGGCCGAGGAAACGCTGCGCGTGGCCTCGACCTTCAGCGCCAGCTTGTAGTTGTGCTCGGCCAGCTGGCGGTAGCGCTCCTGCTCCACGCCCTGCGCGCCGTACACCTTCACTTCCTGCTGGCCGGTCAACGCCTGGTCGGCGTGCTGCAGCAGTTGCGCGCCGCTCTCCTGGATGCGGTGGCCGAGCCTGCGATAGCGCCGCCCCACCTGGTCCATCATCCACGCGAGCAGCGGGCCGAGCAGCAGCATCGCCAGCGTCACCCGCCAGCTCGTCCACAGCATCACCGCGAGCATCGCGATGACCTGCAGCGCCTGCTGCAGCATCACCTTCATCGCGTCGATCGCGGCCTGCGCGACCTGGTCACTGTCAGATCCCAGGCGCACCAGCATCGACCCCACCGGCTCGCTGTCGAAGCGTTCGCCCGGCAGGCGCAGGTACTTGGCGAACACCCGCACGCGCAGGTCGCGCGCCACGCCGCGGCCGGACTTGGCCATGTAGATGTCGGTGGCGGAGCCGGCGATGCCGCGCACCACGAAGATCGCCACGATCGCCAGCGGCAGCAGCAGGCTCACGCGTGGATTGCGCGCGATGAAGGTCTGGTCGACCACCGGCTTCATCAGCGAGGTGAACGCGCCGGCCGCCGTCGCTTCCACCAGCATCGCGATCGCCGCGAACGCGAGGAAGCCGCGGTAAGGCCTGGCGAAGCCGATGAGCCGGCGGTAGATGCGCCAGGAGGAATCGTCGCTCATCGCGCGGTCCCTCCGGATCGCGCGGGCGTAAGCGCGGTGGCGATCGCGATGTGGCGGAAGCCGAGCTGGCCGAGCGCGTCGAGCGCGGTGACCACCGCCTGGTGCGGCGTACGCGCGTCGGCGCGCAGCAGCACCGCGCGGTCGCGGTTGTCGCCGGCGACATCGGCGATCGTGCGCTTGAGCGAATCGACGTCGGTGCGCAGGGCCTCGCGATCACCGACGAAGTAACGGCCCTCCGCGTTGACCAGCACGCTCAGCGCCTGCGTCTGCGCCGGCGAGAGCTGGCCGTCGGCGCGGGGCAGTTCGAGCTTCAGCACCGATCGCGTGTCGAAGGTGGCGGTCACCACGAAGAAGATGACGAGGCACAGGACGACGTCGATCAGCGGGATCAGGTTGATCTCCGGCTCGTCGTCCTTGCGGAAGTCGCGGATGCGCACCCGGTCGCGCCTCAGCTCGCCGGCACCGGCGGCACGATGCCGTGGCCGCCCGGCGCGGTGCGCGCCGAGGCGGGGCGCGGCTCCAGCGTGTCGAGCAGCTGGATCGCCTCGTGCTCCATGTCGACGATGTAGCCGGCGATGCGGCCGCGGAAGTAGCGGTGGAACATCAGCGCGGGGATCGCCACCACCATGCCGGTCGCGGTGCAGACCAGCGCCTTGCCGATGCCGCCGGCGAGCTGGTTCACGTCGCCGATGCCGTGGCTGAGAATGCCGAGGAACATCTGGATCATGCCGACCACGGTGCCGAACAGGCCGAGCAGCGGGCCAGCGGCGGCGATCGTGCCGAGCGTGTTGAGGAAGCGTTCCATGCGATGCACGAGGTGCCGGCCGACATCCTCGATGCGCTCGCGGATCTGGTCGCGCGGCCGGCTGCGGACGTCCAGCGCGGCGGCGAGCAGCGCGCCCAGCGGCGAGGTCTGGCGCAGCGACTCGACGTGGACCGGGTCGAGCTTGCCGCGCGCGGCCCACGCGCGCACTTCCTCGCCCAGCCGCGGTGGCAACACCGCCTTGCGGCGCAACGTCCAGAAGCGTTCGACGATGATCGCCAGCGCCGCCATCGACAGCAGCAGCAGCGGGATCATCGGCCAGCCGCCCGCCCTCACCAGTTCCAGCACGCGCGTTCCTCCGGTCCAGCGGCGACCGGGGCGTCGCCGTCGATTGCCATCATTCGGGCCGATAGGATAGCCCAGCGGTTTCGGCCTGCCGTCGTGCGGCGTCCCACAGCCGTGGCAGCGCGGCGCGGCGTGCCGACACCGTGACGCCGGTCGCAGCCAGGCGCACGCGGTCGGCGCCGTCGTCGAAGGTCACGCGCACGTTCGCGCCCGCATCTCGCCAGCGCTGGACGACGGCGCGGTGCGGATGGTGGAAGCGGTTGCCCCAGCCGGCGGAGATCATCGCCTCGCGCGCGCCGGTGGCGGCGACGAAGGCCGGGTCGGACGAACCCCGGCTGCCATGATGGCCGACGACCACGACGTCCGCCCGCAGGTCGACGGGCGCTTCGCGCAGCAGGCGCCGCTCGATCACTTCGCCGACGTCCGCCATCAGCAGCGCGGCATGCCCGGCGGCCTCGATGCGCAGCACGCAGCCGGATTCGTTGTCGAGATAGGGAAAGTCGCGCGGCGGATGCAGGAAGCGGAAGCGCACGCCGTCCCAGTTCCACTCCGTGCCGGCGACGCAGGACCGGCCGCCGGGCAATGGCGGCGCGCCGTCCGGCGTGTAGGCACGCCCCGGCGGGAACGCTCGCGCGAGCGCGGGAAAGCCGCCCGCGTGGTCGTTGTCGCCGTGGCTCACCACCGCGACATCGACCGCGCGCACGCCGAGCGCGTGCAGCGCAGGGACGTCCACGCGCTCGCCGGCATCGAAGCCATCGCGCACGGCCGGCCCCATGTCGTAGAGCAGCGTGTGCCGCGTGGTGCGCACGAGGACCGACAGCCCCTGCCCCACGTCGAGCACCGTCAGTTCCGCCTCGCCTTGCGCCGGCAACCGGCGATCCGGCCACAGCAGCGGTAGCCACAGCAACAGCGCCAGCGGCTTGCCCGGCACGCCGCGCGGCAGCAGCAGCCACAGGCCGCCAAGCAACGCCAGCGGCAATGCGAACCAGCGCGCCTCCGGCAACCACCACAGCGCCAGCGGACTGTGCGCGAGCCGCTCGAACAGCGGCCAGGCGAGATCGAAGGTCCACGCCGCCAATCGCCAGCACCAGGCACCGAGCCCGGCATGCAGCGCCTCGAGCGCGGTGCCGGCGAGCGCGAGCGGCACGACCACCAGGCTCCACCAGGGAATCGCGAGCAAATTCGCGATGGGCCCGGCCAGCGAGGCTTGCCCGAACAGCATCACCCCGAGCGGCAGCAGTCCGATCGTCGCCACCGCCTGCGCCGACACGAACTCGCGCAACCTGCCGCCCCAGCTGCGCGCATTCGCATCCGGCAGGCACCACAGCAGCCAGGCCACGCCCGCGAAGCTCAGCCAGAAGCCGGCCGACAGCAGCGACAACGGATCCACCAGAAGCATCGCCAGTGCGGCAAGTGCCAATGCGTCGACCGCGCGCTGGGCGCGTCGGAACAGGCGCGCGCCCACCACCACCGCGATCATCAGCACCGTGCGCAGCGTCGGCAGCGCGAAGCCCGCGACGGCGGCGTAGCCGAGCGCGCCGAGCACGCAGGCGATGCCGGCGGCGTGCACGCGCGGCATGTGTCGCCCGAGTGCCGGCCAGCTGCGCCATGCGAGCGAGGCGAGCAGCGCGAAGAAGCCGGCCACCAGGCCGACGTGGAAGCCGGAGATCGCGATGAGGTGGGTCAGGCCGGCGGCGCGCAGCGTCTCCCAGTCGATGTCGTCGAGCCCGCGCGTATCGCCGAGCGCAAGCGCGCGCACGAAGCGCGACGACGGCACGGCGACCGCCTGTGCGATCCGCGCCGACATGCGCTCGCGCCAGGCGTCGATGCCGCGCGGCGGGGCGAGCTCGCGCGCGCCCTCCGGGTCGCGGACATAGCCGGTCGCCGCGATGCGGTCGAGCAGGGCCTGTTTTTCGCTGTCGAAGCCACCCGGGTTGCGCAGGCCGCGTGGCGCGCGCAGGCGCACGACGAGCTCCCAGCGGCTGCCGGCGCGCAGGCGGTCGCGCGGTCGTGGCTGCGATGGCGCCCGGCTGTAGGCGTCGTACCAGGACAGTCGCAGGCGCTTGCCGCGCAGCCCGGCAGGCTGCGACGCGTCGCCATCCACCCGCAGGAGGAAGCGCGTGCCGCGCGGATCGGCCTGCGGCAGGTCGAGGATCTCGCCACGCACCCTAGCGTCGTGCTGTTCGAGCGCGGGCGGCAACTGCTGCGCCAGCGTCGCGGCCGCATGCAGGCCGGCCAGGCCGAAGCCGCACAGCAGCACGCCGGCGAGCGCCGCGCGTCCGGCCCGCAGCCATAGCCCCAGCCCACAGGCGAAGGCCGCCGCCAGCAGCGGCCATGGCGGCAGGCGTGGCAGCAGCAGGCAGGCGCCCACGCCCGCGAGCAACGCGAGCGCGGTGGTGGGCAGGCCGTGCGGGTTCGATCGGGGCGGCGTCCCTGCCGCGTCGTGCATCCCTACACCTCGTCGGTTCGCAGTTCCCTGAGCCGGCCTTCGTGCAGTTCGAGCACGCGATCGAGCCGACGCGCGAGGCGGCGGTCATGCGTGACGAGTACGAGGCTGGTGCGACGTGCGCGGTTGAGTTCGAGCATGAGTTCGAACACGGTCGCGGCGGTCTTCTCGTCAAGGTTGCCGGTGGGTTCGTCGCCGAGCACGCAGGCCGGCGCGTTGACCAGCGCGCGCGCCACCGCGGCACGCTGGCGCTCGCCACCCGACAGCTCGCCGGGCTTGTGCTCGAGGCGATGGCCGAGGCCGACGGCTTCCAGCAGCGCCGAGGCGCGCTTCGACGCATCGGATACCGTCGTGCCGTTGAGCAGCACCGGCAGCATCACGTTCTCGAGCGCGGTGAACTCGGGCAGCAGGTGGTGGAACTGGTAGACGAAGCCGAGCGCGCGGTTGCGCAGCTGGCCACGCGCCGCATCCGACAATGCGCTCATCTGCTGGCCGGCGACGAACACCTCGCCCGCGGTCGGGGTGTCGAGGCCGCCGAGCAGGTGCAGCAGCGTGCTCTTGCCCGCGCCGGACGCGCCGAGGATGGCGACCGTCTCGCCGGCGTGGACCGAAAAGTCCAGCCCGTCGAAGACATGCGTGCGCAGCGTGCCTTCGGCGTAAGTCTTGCCAAGCTTCTCCGCCCGCACCACCTCGCCCTCGTGCATCCCCGTCGCTTCACTCATAGCGCAGCGCCTCCGCCGGTGCCGTGCGCGCCGCGCGCCAGGCCGGGTATAGCGTCGCGAGGAAGGCCATCGCCAGCGCGACGATGGCGATGATGGTGACGTCGCTCGGTTCCAGCTGGGTCGGCAGGCCGGTGATGTAGTAGACGTCCTCGGGCATCAACTGGACGCCGAGCACGGCTTCGATGCCGTGCAGGATGTGGTCGAGGTTGAGCGTCAGCAGGATGCCGCCGACCACGCCGAGCACCGTGCCGATCACGCCGATCAGCGTGCCCTGCACCATGAACACCTGCATCACCGCGCGCGGCGTGAGGCCGAGCGTGCGCAGGATCGCGATGTCGGCCTGCTTGTCGGTGACCAGCATCACCTGGGACGAGACGAGGTTGAACGCGCCCATCGCGATGATCAGCGACAGCAGGATCGCCATCATCGTCTTCTCCAGCTTCAGCGCGCGGAACATGTTGGCGTTCTCGCTGGTCCAGTCGCTCACGCGGTAGCCGCCGCCGAGGCGCAGCGCGAGATCGCGCGCCACCGCGAAGGCCTGGTCCATGTCGTGCAGGCGCAGGCGCACGCCGGTGACGCCGTCGCCCATGCGCAGCACGCGTTG
>JABFWF010000258.1 GCA_013362405.1 Lysobacter sp.
AAAAGCAACGGCTCGCGGCTATAGCCGCTCCTACAAGAGACAAAAGCCTACGAAACAGCCCGGCGCGTCTTCTTCGCCTCGTCCGAGCGCAGCTGCTTGATGCGGTCGAAGTAGCCGGGTTCGATGCCGGTGACGTACTGGCCGTTGAAGCAGGACGAGTCGAAGTGCGTGACCTTGTGCTTCGGGCCGGACACCGCATCCTCGAGGTCGCCGAGGTCCTGGTAGATCAGCCAGTCGCAGCCGAGGATCTGCTGCACCTCTTCCTCGGTGCGGTCGTGCGCGACCAGTTCCTCGGCCGAAGGCATGTCGATGCCGTAGACGTTCGGATAACGCACCGGCGGGGCGGCGGAGGCGAGGTACACCTTGCTCGCGCCGGCGTCGCGGGCCATCTGCACGATCTGCTTCGAAGTCGTGCCGCGCACGATCGAATCGTCGACCAGCAGGACGACGCGGTTGCGGAACTCCAGCGGGATCGGGTTGAGCTTGCGCCTGACCGATTTCGCGCGCTCGCCCTGCCCCGGCATGATGAAGGTGCGGCCGACGTAGCGGTTCTTGATGAAACCCTCGCGGTACTTCACGCCGAGCACGTTGGCGATCTCCAGCGCGGCGTCGCGCGAGGTGTCCGGGATCGGGATCACCACGTCGATGCCGTGCTCGGGCCGCAGGCGCAGGATCTTCTCGCCGAGCTTCTGGCCCATGCGCATGCGCGCCTTGTGCACTGAGATGTCCTCGATCATCGAGTCCGGGCGCGCGAAGTACACGTATTCGAAGATGCACGGCGCGTGTTCGGCGGGCGCCGCGCACTGGCGGGTGAACAGCTCGCCGCGCGCGGTGATGACCACGCCCTCGCCCGGCGCGACGTCGCGCAGGCGCTCGAAGCCGAGCACGTCGAAAGCGACCGATTCGGACGCGACCGCGTATTCGTCGCCGTTCGCGGTGCTGCGCTTGCCCAGCACCAGCGGGCGGATGCCGTTCGGGTCGCGGAACGCGACGAGGCCGAGGCCGAGCACCGTGGTGACTACCGCATAGCCGCCCCGCGCGCGCCGGTTGACGCCCTCGATCGCGCGGAAGGCGGCGTCGGGCGTGAGCGCCTTCTGCGTATCGAGCTCGTGCGCGAACACGTTCAGCAGCACTTCCGAGTCCGAGTCGGTGTTGACGTTGCGGCGGTCCTGCTCGAACACCTCGCGCCGCAGCGTCTCGGTGTTGATCAGGTTGCCGTTGTGCACCAGCGCGACGCCGTAGGGCGAGTTGACGTAGAACGGCTGGGCCTCGTCCGAGCCCTCGGAACCCGCGGTCGGATAGCGGCAGTGGGCCACGCCCACGCGGCCGCGCAGCAGGCGCATCGCGTCATCGTCGAACACGTCGCGGACCAGGCCGTTGCCCTTCTGCACGTGGACGTGCGCGCCGTCCGCGGTGGCGATGCCGGCGGCGTCCTGGCCGCGATGCTGCAGCACGGTCAGGCCGTCGTAGAGCGCGCCCGCGACGTCCTGGGTGGCGACGATGCCGATGATCCCGCACATGGTTCAGATCCCCGGCGCATGCGCGCCTGTCGGTGGCGGCGCAAGCGCGTCGCCCAGTCCAATGGAATGCGGTCCGTCGCCGTTGAAATCAACCCGCTGCGCGGCCCATCCCGGCAGCCATGCGCGCAGCCATTGCGCGCCCGGCAGCAGCACCGGCAGCACCTGCGACTGCCGCCAGCCGGGCTCGCGCGGCAGCGCGGTGAAGCCCATCAGCAGGACCAGCACGCAGGCGACGAAGCCGCCGCGCGCCAGCCCCAGCGCGCCGCCCAGCGCGCGATCCACGCCCGACAGGCCCGCGGCCTTCACCAGCTTGCGCACGGTCCAACCGACCAGGCCCACCACCAGCAGGACGCCGAGGAAACACAGGCCGTAACCCGCAAGCAGCATGCCCGGGCTCGGCGCGTCGCTGCCGGCCAGCACCAGCGCGAGCTGCGCGCCGAAGTGGAACGCCGCCCACCCCGCCAGCAGCCACGCGAACAACGACACCACCGCGCCGACGAACCCACGCAGCAACCCGAGCAGGGTCGACACGAGGATGACGCCGAGCAGCAGCAGGTCGGTGGCGTTCATGGCTTACGGATGCGGGCGCACGATGCCGTCGAGCCCGAGCTTCGCCTTCACCTGCGCCTGCAGCTGCTCGGCGTCGGCACGGTTGGCCACGGGACCGACGCGCACGCGGATCAGCGCGCCCTTGTCGGTGGCGACGGATTCGGTGAACGCACTGAAGCCGGCGGCGCGCAGGCGATCGCGCAGCGCAGTGGCTTCGCTCGCCTTGCTGTAGGCGGCGAGCTGCACGGCGAAGCCGGTGGCGACGGCCGGCGGCGGCTTGGGCGCTGCGGTCGCGGGCTTGGCGTCGGGCTTCGGCTGGGCCTTCGATTCGACGGCGGCAACGACGGTCGCAGGCGTGCCGGGCTTCGCCGCGACGACCGTCGGCTTTGGCGGCGGCGTCGGTGCAGGCGTTGACGTCGCCGCGGATAGGGTGGGGGTCGAAGGCGCCGCATCCAGCACCACGACCTGTGCATTGACGTCGTCGCGCACATGCGCCGAACGCAGGCGCGCCGATTCCGCTTCCGCGCGCGTCGTGAACGGGCCGATGCGCACGCGCCAGGCGGGCTTGCCGCCCGACGTGGTCGGTTCGCGATAGGCCGGCAGCTGCGCGCCCTTCAGCGAGGCGACCACGGCGTCGGCGGCGGACGTGTTCGCATAGGCGCCGAAGCTCACCGCGTAGTCGCCACCCGCCGTGGCCGCGGGGAGCGCCGCATCCGCCGCGGGCTGCGCGGGCGTCGCCGCCGCGGCCGCAGGGACCTGCGTGGCGGGGTCCGCCGATGTGCCCGTCGCGACAGTGCCGGCCTGCGCAGGCGCGGCGTTGTCGGTTGGTACCGTCGGCGCCAAACCGACCGCGCCACCCGCAGGCGTCTCGCCCGGGGTCACCAGCGGCAGGTCGCGCGTGCCGGTATCGCCGCGCGGGGCCGGCGGCATGGTGAGCGGAACATTCGATACGCCGCTGTCCGGCGCGGGACCCTGCACCAGCATCGGCAGGAAGATGACGGCCAGCGCGACCAGCACCGCGGCCCCGACGAGCCGCTGTTTCAATCCGGATTCCATCGGCGCTCGCAGGCAACGGAAGGCCCGCGAATTATACCCGCCACCCTCGCCCGCCCGCGGCCGGCGCGCGCAACGGTTCAGCCGCGTGCGCGCGCCTGCGCCTGCAACTCCTGCAATGCCGCCGCGGCGGTATGGAAGGAACCGAACCCCAGGATCCGGTCCCCCGGCCGTGCCTGCGCGCGGGCCGCCGCCAGCGCCTGCGCGACGCCCGCATGACGGGAGGCGGCCGCCGCCGCGGTGTGCTGCAGGCCTGCCGCGAAGGCGTCGACGGCAAGGCCGCGCGGACCCGCCTCCTCCAGCCCGGCGAGGAAC
>JABFWF010000105.1 GCA_013362405.1 Lysobacter sp.
GCCGTCGGACTTGCGCATCACGCGGTCCTTGTCGTCGCCGAAGTCGGTGGTGCGCAGCCACAGCGCGCCGCCTTCCTCGTAGGTGTGACCGTGGGCGACGAGCTCGCGCACGGTCTCCTCGACCTTGCCGTCGGTGTAGAGCGAGGACTCCAGGAAGTAGACGTCGAACGAGACGCCGTAGGCCTCCAGGTCCAGGTTCTGTTCGCGACGCAGGTAGGCGACGGCGAACTGGCGGATCGCGTCGAGATTGTTCGGATCCGCAGCACCCGTGACGACGTGGCCTTCCACCTCGACGCTGTCGCCGCGCAGATAAGAGGCCGCGACATCCTTGATGTAGTCGCCGCGATAGCCGTCTTCCGGCCAGTCCGGATGTTCCGGTCCGCGGCCCTGCGCGCGCGCCTGCACCGAGATGGCGAGGTTGTTGATCTGCGCGCCGGCGTCGTTGTAGTAGAACTCGCGCGTCACGCTCCAGCCATTGGCATCGAGCACGCGCGCGATGCAGTCGCCGATCACCGCTGCGCGGCCGTGGCCAACATGCAGCGGGCCGGTCGGATTGGCCGACACGTATTCCACGCCGGCGCGGTGGCCCCGGCCAGCCTCGTTGCGGCCATAGGCGGCGCCCAGTTCCAGCACCTGGCCGATCTGGCGGCGCCACGCGCCTTCGTCGACATGGAAGTTGATGAAGCCGGGCCCTGCGATCTCGACCTTCGCAAGGTCGGACGAAGCCGGCAATGCATCGACCAGCGCCTGCGCCATGGCGCGCGGGTTTGAGCGCGCGGGCTTGGCCAGCAGCATCGCGGCGTTGGTGGAGAAATCGCCTTGGCCCGCGTTCTTGGGACGCTCGATGACGAACTCGGGCGTGACCAGATCGGCCGGCAGGGTGCCGGCGGCGCGGAGGGCGTCGATGGCCTGCGCCACCAGGGCGCGGAGAGTGGATTTCACGGGATTCTGCGGGGTGCTGCGGGACCGCGCATTGTACGCGAGCGGGCGCGCGGAGCCGGCCGTTCACAGCCAGCCCCGCGCTGCCAGCGAGACGGGCGTCCCGTCGCCGACGACGATGTGGTCGAGCAGGCGTACGTCCACCAGCAAGAGCGCCTCTTTCAGGCGTGCGGTGATGGTGCGGTCGGACCCGCTGGGCTCGGGGTTGCCGCTGGGATGGTTATGGCCGCAGATCGCGGCCGCGGCGTTCAGGGCCAGCGCCCGGCGCGCGACCTCGCGGGGGTGGACGTGGGCGCCGTCGATGGTGCCGTGGAAGAGTTCCTCGAAGGCGATCGCGCGATGCCGGGTGTCCAGGAACAGAACGGCGAACACCTCATGCGGCCGTCCGCGCAGGCGCTGGACGAAGTACTGCCCGGCGGCCTGGGGGTCGGTCATCAGGGCGCCGCGTTTCAGGTCCGCCCCTACGAAGCGCTGGCCCAGTTCAAGCGCGGCGAGCAGCAGGCAGGCGCGCGCCGGTCCCAGGCCGGGCAGTTTCATCAATGCGGCTGCCGGTTTCTCCAGCAGTGTGCGTAGTGGTCCGTGCGCGTGGATCAGGTCGCGCGCCGTCGTCACCGCATCGCGGCCGCGCAGGCCGGAGCCGAGAAAGATCGCCAGCAGTTGCGCGTCGGAGAGCGCCGTCGCGCCGTAGGCGAGGAGCCGTTCTCGAGGGCGTTCGTCGGGAGGCCATTCGCGGATATGCATGGATGCGCGGACCGGTGGGGAGGGAGTGGGCGGGCGGCCGCCGAGGCCGCTGCGAAGCGATGCACCACTGAGCACCGCCGCCAGCGCGACGCGACGAGCTCGCACCACCGCGCTCCTATGACGGCCGCCCGCCGTATGCGTATTCCAGCGTGTCGGGCCGGCGCGCACAGCCGGGCGGGACAGGTCGTTCGGGTAAGCTAAACGCTGATTCGGCGGTAGGTGTTTTCCAGATGGTCGAGCCCCGCTCCCTGCGCGGAACCAAGATCCTGCTCTGCGTATGCGGCGGCATCGCCGCGTACAAGTCGGCCGAACTGGTGCGCCGCCTGCGCGAGGCGGGCTGCGAGGTCACGGTGGCGATGACACAGAACGCACAGCACTTCGTGGGCACCACGACCTTCCAGGCGTTGTCGGGTCGACCGGTGCGCACCTCGCTCTGGGACGCCGCGGCCGAAGCCGCGATGGGCCACATCGAGCTGGCGCGCTGGGCCGACCGCATCGTGGTCGCGCCGGCCACGGCGAACACGCTGGCGAAACTCACGCATGGATTCGCCGACGATCTGGTCACCACGCTGTGCCTGGCGACGACCGCGCCGATCACCGTTGCGCCGGCGATGAACCACCGCATGTGGCTGCATCCGGCCACGCAGGCGAACATCGCGACGCTGCGCGAGCGCGGCGTGCAGATCGTCGGGCCCAACGACGGGCCGCTCGCCGAGGGCGAATCCGGGCCGGGGCGCATGAGCGAGCCGGCGGAGATCCTCATGGCACTCGGGCAGGCCCCCGCATGAGCGCCGTCGAGCGCCTGCGCGCAAAGCGCATCGTCGTCAGCGCCGGCCCGACGTACGAGGACATCGATCCGGTCCGCTTCATCGGAAACCGCAGCAGCGGAAAGATGGGCTTCGCCGTTGCGCAGGCCGCGGTGCGCGCCGGGGCCCAGGTCGTGCTGGTGGCCGGACCTGTATCGCTGCCCACGCCGGCGGGCGTGACGCGCATCGACGTGCGTTCGGCAGCGCAGATGCACGAGGCGGTGCTGTCGCAGCTGCCGGCGGACGTCTACATCGGCGCCGCAGCGGTCGCGGATTTCGCGCCCGCGCAGGCCGCTTCGAACAAGATCAAGAAGACCGCCGGCCAGGACACGCTGACCCTGACGCTGGTGCGCACGCGAGACATCCTGGCCGACATCGCCGCGCATGCGCAGCGTCCGCGGCTGGTGGTGGGTTTCGCGGCCGAAACGGACCACGTCGAGGCCTACGCCCGGGGCAAGCTTGAGAACAAGCGCCTGGACCTGATCGCCGCCAACCGCGTGGGCGTATCGGGCAGCGGTTTCGAAAGCGACGACAACACGCTCGCCGTCTACGCGGCCGATGGCGCCAGCCACGTGCTGGGTCCGGCGCCGAAGACCGCGCTGGCCGACGACCTGCTCGAACTGATCGCCGCCCGCCTCCCCGCCTGACGCGCGGGTTGGCACGGTGCTTGCGTCTTTCTCCACCGCACGACCACCCGCACGCGTCGCCGATGTCGTCGCGCGCACCACCACGATGGACCGCATGAACCACACGCTCGAACTGAAGATCCTCGACCCGCGCTTCGGCGGGGAATGGCCGCTGCCGACCTACGCCACGCCGGCGAGCGCCGGGCTCGACCTGCGTGCGGCGCTCGAGGAGCCGCTGACGCTGCACCCCGGCGATGCCTCGCTGGTGCCGTCGGGCCTGGCGATCCACCTGGTCGATCCGACGATGT
>JABFWF010000159.1 GCA_013362405.1 Lysobacter sp.
GATCAAGCAGTACGTGGCGATGGGCCTTGGCATCTCGATCGTGACGGCGATCTGCCTGACGGAGGCCGACCGCGCGCGCCTGGCGGCGCGCCCGCTGGCGCCGTGGTTCCCGGCGCGCAGCTACGGCGTGGTGATGCGCAAGGGCAAGCTGCTGTCGCCGCAGGCGCGCGCGTTCGTGGCGCTGGTGCAGGCGGGCGCGGCGGCCGCCGGCTGACGCGCGCTAGCGGGCCGACGGCCCACGAGGCGCCTGCGCACGCACCCAGTCCACGTAACCACGGTAGTGGTGCAGGGCGAAGCCGGCGAACGCGGGGCTGTCGCCGAACGCGCGCGCGGTGGCGTCCATCTCGCGGGCGAGGTCGGCCTCGCCCCGTCCGGCGAAGGTGATCTTGGCCGGCTCGCCGGGCGTCAGCTCCAGCCCGACCACGACCTGCTTGCCGGTGCGCTCGGCGTAGCGCATCTCGTCGGCGGCATGGGCGACGATGCCGTCGCTGCCCTCGGCATGGTTGCGGTAGTCCATCAGCGCGACGTAATCGCACAGGTCGGCGACGAGCTCGCTGACCGGGCGCGCGCCGCGCGCCGTCGGCAGGCTGATGCCGTCCCACCAGAACGGCATCGCCGGCCCGATCGGCAGGCGTTGTCCCGCAGCGCGGCGCGCGTCGACGAACGCGGCGGTCATGTCCACGAAACCCTGCAGCAGCGCGTCGCGGTGGCTGTCCCAGTCGGCCAGCAGGTGCGGCTCGATGTCGTAGTTGATGCCGTCGAAGCGCGCACCGGCCGGCGCGGCGGCGTTGTAGTCGAGCACGCGCCGCAGCATCGCCAGCGCCTGCGGGCGTTGCGCGGGCCGGACGTATTCCTCGGTGTGCAGGAACGCCGAGCCGAGCAGGGCGTAGACGCGGAAACCGTCGCGATGCGCACGGACGATGAAGCGCCGGTAGGCGTCCGGCGCGTCGACGATCAGGTTGCGGCCCGCGTAGGCGTCGGCATACAGGTACAGGGTGTCGACGCGATGGGCGTGCAGGAAGGCGAGCGCGTGGTCGGCCTCGGCGCGCGACTCCAGCATCGCGTAAGCGTCGGGCTCCCACACCCATGCCGCGCGTGCGGTCTTCGCCGATGCGAAGGCGGGCAGCCACAGGCACAGCAGGCACGCGCACCAGGCGCGCACGACCTTCTTCATCGACTGCTCCTCGCGGCAGGCGCCGGCCAGTGTGCGACGGCGCGCGTCATCGGCGGATCGACACCGGGATGCGGTAGCGGCCGGGGCCGATGCGCTTGCCGTCGCCGGGATCGGAGGGCAGCACGGCGAGGAAATAGTCGCCGTGCGGCAGTCCGTCGAGCGGGAATTCGAGCCGCACCTGCCGGCGCGCGCCGGCCGCAAGCGGCATCGCATCACCGGAACGCTCCCCGACCTCGCGTCCATGCGCATCCACCAGCACCGCGAGCGGCACGAACGCCGGGCTCGCGACGGCATCGGCATTGGCGAACGCCACATCGATGCGCAGGCGCCCATCCACCCGCGACACGTCGACCGACTCCACCGACGGCACGGCCACGGCGGTGGCCGCGGGCGCGGCGGACGCCGGCACGGCCTCGGCATAGGCCACCAGCCGGGGATGCGCGCCCTCCGGCGACAGCGCCAAGGTGCGCGCGAACTGCGCGTTGGCGGCGCGGAACGCATCGAAGCGGGTCGACAGGCGCGCGGCCGCCGCGGGATCGTCCACGGGCTCCGCGGCGAGCCCGTCGTCGAGCGCGTACAGGCGGCCGTGGCCGAGGAACGAGGTACCGGAAACGAAATCCTCGAGCAGCGTCTTGGTCTGCTTGATCGGGATGTCGTGCAGGTTGCGGAAGGCCGGCGCCAAGTCGAGCCCGCTGCCGAGCCATGTCGCACGCGCCGGCCGTTGCAACCCATGGGCGTGCGCGAGATAGGCGAGCAGCGATGGCGCGACATCGAATTGCGAGGACACCGCGCGGATACGTCGTGGCGCCTTCAGCAGCGGCGAATAGATCAGCAGCGGCACGTGGTAGCGCGCGATCCGGTTTTCCAGCGGCAGCTCGGGCAGGCGATGGTCGCCGGTGATGACGAAGATCGTGTTCGCGTACGAGGCGTCCTTCGCGGCAGCTTCGAAATAGGCGCGCAGGGCGTCGTCGGTGTAGAGGATGGATTCGTAGATCGCGGCCGACTGGCGGTAGCGCGCGCGTTGCTGCGCGGGAACGCCGAGCGCGTCCAGCCGCTGTTCGATCCGCTTGCGGTAGGCCGCCTGCCCCGGGAAGGTGTACGGCGTGTGCATCGTGATCGTCTGCAGCACGGTCAGCGTCGGGCCGCTGTCGCGCTGCGGCAGGTCGGCGAGCGCGCGCGCGAACAGGTCGCGGTCGGCATAGCCCCATTCGTTGGCGGGGACATAGCCGGGACCGAAGCGGGCGAGATCGACGATGTCCTGCACGCCCTGGCGCTGCAGGTAGTCGCGCTCGTGGTCGAAGTCGGCATTCCAGCCGCTGTAGAACCTCGCGCGATAGCCCTGCTGCGTCAGCACCGACAACAGGCCCGCGTGCGCGGGCATCGCCGCGCCGAGTTCGGCGAAGCCGGTATCGCCGAACGGCAGCGAACCGAACAGCGACGGCAGCACGCCGAACGTGCGCCCCTGGTTGGACAGGAAGTTGTCCCAGTACAGGCCGCGGGTGGCGAGCTCGTCCAGGAACGGCGTGAAGCTGCCGAGCGCGGCGTCCGGCCCGGAAAAGCTGCGGCCGAGGCCTTCGACGATGATGAAGACCAGGTGGGGCGGTTGCGGCGCGTGGTCGAACAGCGGCCCGAGCACGTCCGGGGTGCGGTCTTCGCGCAGGAAGGGATAACGCGGACCGCCGTCCGGCATGGCGGGCGCATCGCCCGGCCGTGAGGCGCCGCCGACGTCATCCGGGCGCCGTGCGGCGGCACGCCCGCGCAGCCACCACGCGCCGCTTTCGGCCAGGAAATAGCCCGGCTTGTCGACCGCGACGGCGTAGGCGTCCTCGTCGCTCCACCGCTGCGGCGCCGGCTGCAACGGCAAAGCCCAGGCGACGAGCGACACGGCCAGCAACAGTACGAATGCCACCGGCCGCGCCGCTGCTGCCGGACGTCGCGCCTGCCAGGTCAACGCCAGCCACAACGCGATCGGCGGCAGCCACCAGCCGGCGAGCGCCAATGCGTCGCTGCGGATGCCGGCTACCGCGGTGGTGCGCAATTCCGCCAGCGAATAGGCCAGCCATTCCGCGCCGAGCGGCACCCGCGCCGCGAGGAACACCTGCTCCAGCGCCACCTGCACCAGCAACAGCAGCGACCACGAGGCGCCGACCGCCAGCCGCTGCGCGCGCGGGGTGCGCAGGGACACGCCCGGCCACGCAAGCAGGAACAGCAGCGGCAGCGCGCGCGCCAGCGCCACCAGGCCCGCC
>JABFWF010000177.1 GCA_013362405.1 Lysobacter sp.
GAAGATCGTGCCGACCACGCTGGTCGACGACGACGACCTGCACGCGTGGCTCGGCAAGCAGGACATCACCGCGCGCCTGATCCGCGCGATCGTGGTCGCATGCAAGACCGTGCCGGCGCTCAACGCGTGGTTCGACGGCGACAAGCTCGTGCGCACGCTGCACCCGCAGGTCGACGTCGGCATCGCGGTGGACACCGAGGACGGCCTGTTCGTCCCCGCGCTGCGCAACGCCGACATGCTGGACGCGCGCGGCGTGCGCGAAGGCATCAACCGCCTGCGCGCGCAGGTCGAGGACCGCAGCATCCCGCCGTCCGAACTCGCCGGCTACACGATCTCGCTGTCGAACTTCGGCATGTTCGCCGGCCGCTACGCCACGCCGGTGGTGGTGCCGCCGTGCGTCGCGATCGTCGGCGCCGGCAAGCTGTGCCATGACGTGGTCGCGGTGATCGGCGGCATCGAGGTGCACCGCCGCCTGCCGATCTCGGTGACCTTCGACCACCGCGCCGCGACCGGCGGCGAGGCGGCGAGGTTCCTGAAGGCGCTGCTGGACGACCTCGCGCTGCCGCAGTAACCAATGCTTCGCATTGTTTACCCAAAGTTTTTGCGCGCAAAACTTTGGGCCCCGCTTCATTCTTCCACACCCCGATTCGCGCATTCGCGCGAATCGCCCCCTGACTCAGGGGGCAAAGCGTAGGGAGGAACCATGCCCCACCGCAGCCGCCTCGCCGGTTTCATCATCGACTGCCAGGTCGACGACCTCGATGCCGCCGCGCGCTTCTGGAGCGGCGCGCTTGGCGCAACGATCGCGGATCCCAACGCCGGCGACGACACCGCCGAGTACCAGAATTTCGGCGACACGCCCGGCGACCTGCACATCGAAGTGCAGAAGGTCGCGCATCCCTCACGCGTGCACCTCGACATCGAGACCGACGACCTCGACGCGGAGGTCGCCCGGCTCGAAGCGCTGGGCGCGAAGCGCGTCGGCTTCGTCAAGCGCTGGTGGGTGATGGAAGCGCCGACCGGGCAGCGCTTCTGCGTGGTGAAGATGCACCATCCGGAGAAGGGCGCGCGGCCGAACGAGTGGCCGTAGGCGGATCACGGAGCTCGCGGCTATAAGCCGCTCTACGACAACGCCACCGCTACATGCGCATCGACGCGCGCCGGCGCAGCCACGCCCGCCGCACGAACACCGCGACGGTGAGCACCAGCAGGAACACGCCGTAGCCGACCGAGGTCGCCAGGATCTGCGGCCACATCGTGCCGTGCACGCGCGTCGCGCTGCCGTGCGCCCAGTGCTCGCTGGCGATGAAGGCGGCGAAGGCCGCCAGCAGCGCCACGCCGTCGAACACGCGCCTCGCGCCATCGCGCGGCTGTCGTGGATACAGCCAGTACAGCACCGCGAGGATCAGGAACCACGGCGCGAACAGGATCAGCGCGAGGTCGGGCGCGGCGGCGAGATTGTTCACGCCTTCGCCTCTTCGGCGGCCCGCATGGCATCGAGGGCCTCGCGCACGGCGACAGCGTCGACGCCATCGCCCAGCGCGACGTCCGCATCCGCCGCGGCGAACCCGTCGCGCTTCAACGCGCCGATGCGCGCGCCGGCGTCCTTCGGCGAGGCGAAGCCCGTGCTCTGCAACAGCACGCGATCGCCATCGACCAGCTTGAAGTAGAAGCGGCCATCGGCTTCGCGGTACTGCTTGAACACCGGCAATGCGGCCTGCGCCGGCTTCGCCCTGCCACGTGCGGCGGCCTGTCCTTGCGCGAGGTCGCGCAGGCCGACCGCCTCGCGCAGCGTGCCCAGCGTCGGCGTCGCGTAGCGCTCGCGCAGCTTCGCCGCGCCCTCGCGCAGCTGGCGCTCGATCAACGCTGGCTGGGCGATGAGCGCCTCGTACTTCTCCCGCAGCGGGGCGACCTCCGCATCGATGCGCTCGAACAGCGCCTGCTTGGCATCGCCCCAGGCGATGCCGTCGGCGAAGGCGCGGCGCATCGCCTGCGTCTCCGCTTCGCTGGCGAAGGCCTGGTGGAGCTGGAACAGCGCGGAGCCTTCTGCCTGCTTCGGCTCGCCGGGCGCGCGCGAGTCGGTGACGATCGAGAAGATCAGCTTGCGCAGCTGCTCGCGCGGCGCGAACAGCGGGATCGTGTTGTCGTAGCTCTTGCTCATCTTGCGGCCGTCGAGGCCGGGCAGCGTGGCGACCTGCTCCTCGATCAGCGCTTCGGGCAACGCGAAGAAGTCGCCGCCGTAGAGATGGTTGAAGCGCTGGCCGAAGTCGCGCGCCATCTCGATGTGCTGCACCTGGTCGCGGCCGACCGGCACCTGGTTGGCGTTGAACAGCAGGATGTCGGCCGCCATCAGCACCGGGTACATGAAGAGCCCGGCGCTGACGCCTGCGTCGTCGTCCTCGCCCTCGGCGCGGTTGCGGTCCACCGCCGCCTTGTAGGCGTGCGCGCGGTTGAGGATGCCCTTGCCGGCGACGCAGGTGAGCAGCCAGGTCAGCTCCGGGATCTCGGGGATGTCCGACTGGCGGTAGAACCACACCGTGTCCGGTTCGAGTCCGCACGCGAGCCATGCCGCGGCGATCTCCAACGTCGAGCGCTGCACGCGCGCCGGTTCCTGCACCTTGATGAGCGCGTGGTAGTCGGCGAGGAAGTAGAAGCTCTCGACGTCGTCGCGCCGGCTTGCGGCGACCGCGGGACGGATCGCGCCGACGTAATTGCCGAGGTGCGGCGTGCCGGAGGTGGTGATGCCGGTAAGGACGCGGGTGGGGGCCATTGCAAGCGATCCGGGAAAACCCCCGCAGTTTACCGGCGCCCAACCCCACCCGTCCGCGACGCGCGTTCGCACCGGCGCCTGCCCACGGAGCCCGCCCATGCTGCGCCGATGCCTGCTGCTAGCCGCCCTGCTCGCCTCCACCGCCTGTGCGCCGCTCTCGGCGCAACCGCTGGTGCGAATGGCCATCGTCGATCGCGACAGCGGGCAGTGGCTGCCCGAATACCGCCACCGCGGCGATCGCTGGATCGCCGGCACGCCCGCCCATCGCTACGGCGTGCGCCTGGCCAACACCAGCGGCGAGCGCGTGCTGGTGGTGCTGTCGGTCGATGGAGTCAACGCGGTGACCGGCGAGACGGCCGGCCCGCAACAGGCCGGCTACGTGCTCGATCCCTGGGAAAACGCGGAGATCGACGGCTGGCGTAAATCGCTCGACGACGTCGCCCGGTTCGTCTTCACCGACCTGCCGGATTCCTATGCAGCGCGCACAGGGCGACCGGACGACGTCGGCGTGATCGGCATCGCGGTATTCCGCGAGGCACGACCGCTCGCCGTCCTGCAGGAGGCGCCCGCCCCGATGGCCGGCGCGGCGCGCGCGAAGGCCGCGGCGCCGGC
>JABFWF010000208.1 GCA_013362405.1 Lysobacter sp.
GGATCACGTCCATCAGGACGTCGGGGTTCTCGAGGATGCGGATCAGGCCGGCGATCGTTTCCAGCAGCTGGCGGTACTCGTCGGTCAGCTTTTCCTGCTCGAGGCCGGTGAGGCGATGCAGGCGCATCTCGAGGATCTGCTGCGCCTGCGTGTCCGTGAGCTGGTATCCGTCTCCCAGCAGTCCGACGCCGGCCGGCAGGTCTTCCGGACGCGATGCATCGGCGCCCGCCGCGGCCAGCAGCGAGCCGACCAGGCCGGGCTGCCAGCGTCGCGCGAGCATCCGCTCCTTCGCGACCTGCGGGTTTTCCGACGTCTTGATCAGCTCGATCATCTCGTCGATGTTGGCGAGCGCGACGGTCAGGCCTTCGAGGATGTGCGCCCGCGAACGCGCCTTGCGCAGCTCGAAGATGGTGCGGCGGGTGACGACTTCGCGGCGGTGGCGCACGAAGGCTTCCAGCATCTGCTTCAGGTTCAGCAGCTGCGGGCGGCCGTCGACCAGCGCGACCATGTTGATGCCGAACACCGATTCCATCGGCGTCTGCGAATAGAGGTTGTTGAGCACGACCTCGGCCGACTCGCCGCGCTTGACCTCGATGTAGATGCGCATGCCGTCCTTGTCGGACTCGTCGCGCAGTTCGCTGATGCCCTCGAGCTTCTTCTCCTTCACCAGCTCGGCGATCTTCTCGATCAGCCGCGCCTTGTTGACCTGGTAGGGGATCTCGGTGACGGCGATCGCCTCGCGGCCGTTGTCGGCGACCTCGACCTCGGCCTTGGCGCGCATGCGCACGCGCCCACGACCGGTGCGGTAGGCCAGGTGGATGCCGCCGACTCCGTTGATGATGCCCGCGGTCGGGAAATCCGGGCCGGGGATGTGCTCCATCAGGCCGTCGATGTCGATCGCCGGATCGTCGATCAGCGCGATGGTCGCATCGACTACTTCGCGCAGGTTGTGCGGCGGAATGTTCGTCGCCATGCCGACCGCGATGCCCGCCGAACCGTTCACCAGCAGGTTCGGGAAGCGCGTCGGCATCACCGTCGGCTCGAGTTCCTTCTCGTCGTAGTTGGGCTGGAAATCGACGGTTTCCTTGTCGATGTCGGCCATCAGCTCGTGCGTCAGGCGCGACATGCGCGCCTCGGTGTAGCGCATCGCCGCGGCCGGGTCGCCGTCGACCGAACCGAAGTTGCCCTGCCCGTCCACCAGCAGGTAGCGCAGCGAGAACGGCTGCGCCATGCGCACCAGCGTGTCGTACACCGACTGGTCGCCGTGCGGGTGGTACTTGCCGATGACGTCACCGACGATGCGCGCGGACTTGTAGTACGGCTTGTTGCTGTGCGCGCCGAGCTCGTTCATCGCGAACAGCACGCGACGATGCACCGGCTTGAGGCCGTCGCGGACGTCCGGGAGCGCGCGTCCCACGATCACGCTCATCGCGTAATCGAGGTAGCTGCGGCGCATCTCGTCCTCGAGGTTGACCGGGATGATTTCCTTGGCGAGCTCGGCCATCTGGCTTCCTGGGAGTGCTGGGGCGTGCTGTATTTCCGGGCCGCAGACCCGCCGCGGAGAGGCGGTCCGCAAGGCTGGATTTACCGACGTGAAATTGTACCATGGGAGAGGCCGTTTCCGGCACCCGATTCCCACGTGGAAACAATGGGTTAGATGGCGTTCCTGGAGGTTACGGAGCGCTGCCGGCGGAGGCTCCGAAAGCGGCTCGCATCCGACCTTCGTCGGGACGCTCGATCACGCCCTTCTCGGTCACGATCGCGTCGATCAACTCGTGCGGGGTGACGTCGAACACCGGGTTCCACGCGGCGACGCCCTCGGCCACCGTGCGGCTGCCGCCGACCGCATGCAGTTCGCCCGGATCCCGTTCCTCGATGTGGATGGCCTCGCCGCCCGGCGTGGCCATGTCGACGGTCGACGACGGCGCGACCACCATGAACCTGACGCCATGGTGGCGCGCGGCGATGGCGAGCTGGTAGGTGCCGATCTTGTTGGCGGTGTCGCCGTTGGCGCAGATGCGGTCGGCACCGACCACGACCCACTGGACGCGCCCGGTCTTCATCAGGTGCGAGGCCGCGGCGTCGGCGATCAGCGTCGCGTCGATGCCGTCCTGCTGCAGCTCCCACACGGTGAGGCGCGCGCCCTGCAGCCACGGCCGCGTCTCGTCGGCGAACACCTGGTCGATGCGGCCCTGCGCCACGCCGGCGCGGATCACGCCGAGCGCGGTGCCGAAGCCCGCGGTCGCGAGCGAACCGGGATTGCAATGGGTGAGCACGCCGCTGCCGGGCGCGATGAGCGCCGCGCCCAGCGCACCCATCCGGCGATTGGCGGCGAGGTCCTCGCTGTCGATGGCCTGCGCCTCGCGCTCCAGTGCCGCGCGCCAGTCGTCGCCCGCCCGCGCGAGCGCACCGCGCATGCGCGCCAATGCCCAGGCGAGGTTGACCGCGGTCGGGCGTGCGGCGTTGAGTCGGTCCAGCGCGGGTTCGAGCTTGCGCGAAGCGTCCGCGGCGCTGTTTGTCTCGATCGCGCGTTCGGCCAGCACCACGCCCCAGGCTGCGGCGATGCCGATCGCGGGCGCGCCGCGCACGGCCAGCGCGCGGATCGCCTCCGCGACGTCGTCGCTGGTGCGGCAGGTGAGGTATTCGACGGCGAACGGCAGCTTGCGCTGGTCGAGCAGTTCGAGTGCTTCGCCGGTCCAGCGGATGGGGCGGATGCGGTCGTAGCGCGCGTAATCGATGGCGGCGTCGGTCATCCGTGAAGTTTAGCGGGCGGCGCGCGCGCTGGTCGTCACCACACCGAGAAGTCGGCGCGGCAGCCGGCCGTCACCCATACGCCACCGGGATCCCAGCCCCAGGTCTGGCCCTCGATGCAACGCGAGTTCGAGATCTGTCGCCGCAGCGTCGCGCGCCGCAGCGGCGCGTCGCAGCGGCGCGGATGGCCATCGCTGGATTCGCAACGGATCGTGCGCGGCGTGCCGGCATCGGCGCCGGGCCCATCGTCGCCGCTCCCGCTTCCACCCGAACGGAAGTCCGCGCGGCAGCCGTGGTTCACCCACACGCCGCGCGGATCCGAGCCCCAGCTCCGCCCCCGGATGCATGGCGATTGCGACAGCTGGCGCACCAGCACCATGCCATCGCGCGTGTCGGCCGGACAGACGCGGAAACGGCCGTCGCTGGATTCGCAGCGCACGCCCTGGCCATCGGCCTGCTCGCCGTAACGGTCGTCGTATCCGCCGGCGAAGTCGGCGCGGCAGCCATTGCCGACCCACACGCCCGTGCGGTCGACGCCCCAGCTGCCGCCGCGCACGCAGGCCGCCTGCGACAACTGGCGCACGAGGCGGGCGCCGTGCGAGGTATCCATCGGGCAGTGGTCCGCACGGCCATCGTTGGATTCGCAGCGCACCTGCTGCGGGCCGCTGCCGTAAGGGCCGTTGCCATAGCCGCCGGCATGCGGCGCGTATCCACCCTGGCCGTTGCCGTAGCCGTAGGGGCCTCCCATCACGCAACCGGTCAGCAGGCCGCCGGCCACCAGCATCGACAACAGCAGCGGACGCATGGGAGGTCTCCTTTTCGGCTGCCCGGGACTGTGGGTCTGCCTGCATGAATGGCCGCGGAAAGACGCCTGCCCGATGGGAGGACGGCTCACCCATTCGGACGCGCTACGCACGGGCGAAATCGAAGGCCAGGACGTCGGCGATGCGCCCGGCGCCGAGCATCGCCATGAGCAGGCGATCGACGCCGAGCGCCACGCCCGCGCAGGCCGGCAGGCCATGCCGCAGCGCCGCGAGCAACGCGTCGTCGATGGCCGGCGCCGGCGTGCCGCGCGCATCGCGCACCGCCACGTCGCGCTCGAAGCGCGCGCGCTGCTCGGACGCATCGCGCAGCTCGTGATAACCGTTCGCGAGTTCGAGCGGGCCGAGATACAGCTCGAAGCGCTCGGCCACCGGCGGATCACCATCGCGGATGCGGGCGAGCGCCGATTGCGAGGCCGGATAGTCGTGCATCGCGAGCATCCGGTCGGCGGGAAAGGCCGGCTGCAGGCGGTGGGTCATCAGCAGGTCGAGCCAGTCGTCGCGCGTGAGGCCTTCGGGGTCGATCGCGACGTCGCCCAGCGCTGCGCGCAGCTCGTCCTCGCCTGCCGTCATCGGGTCGATGCCGAGGTGCCGGTGGTAGACGTCGCGATACGTGGCCGACTCGAAGCGCGCCGTGCGCCCGACCAGCGCCAGCGCCGCCTGCACGAGCTGCGCGGTTTCCATCATCAGCTGCCGATGGTCGATGCCGACGCGATACCACTCGAGCATGGTGAACTCGGGGTTGTGCCGGCCACCCGCCTCGCCGTCGCGGAACACCCGGCCGAGCTCGTAGCAGTCGCCGACACCCGCGGCGAGCAGGCGCTTGAGCGCGAACTCCGGTGACGTGCGCAGCCAGCGCGTGCGCGGCGCGCCGTCGGTGCGTCCGGAAAACTCGAGCGCAAACGAGGCGATGTTGGGCTCGGTGTTGCCGGCGCGCGACAGCACCGGCGTCTCCACTTCCAGCACGCCGCGCTCGGCGAAGAAGGAGCGGATCGCGGCGTTGAGACGGGCGCGCAGGCGCAGTGCCTCCATGTCGGCCGACGGCCGCCACTCGCTCATGCGCCTTCGTGCCCGGCGAGATAGGCGAGCAGGCGCGCTTCGTCCCAGACCTCGACGCCGAGTTCCTGCGCCTTGGCGAGCTTGCTGCCCGCGGCTTCGCCCGCGACGACGAAGGATGTCTTCTTCGACACGCTGCCCGATACCTTGGCGCCCAACGCTTCCAGTCGCGCGCCGGCCTCGTCGCGCGACATCGCGGCGAGGCCGCCGGTCAGCACGACCGTCTGTCCGGACAACGGCCCTTCGCTGGCGCGCCGCGGAGCACCTTCGGGCCAGTGCACGCCAGCTTTTCCATCATACGGGGCGCGCAGCGCCGCGATCACGTCCCGGTTGTGCGGTTCGGCGAAGAAGTGCGCGATGCGCGCGGCGACCACCGGGCCGATGTCCGGCACCTGTCGCAGCGCTTCCTCGTCGGCGGCCATGATCGGGTCGAGCGAGCCAAAATGCCTGGCCAGCGTCTTCGCGGTGCTTTCGCCGACATCGCGGATGCCGAGCGCGTACAGCACGCGGTCGAGCGTGGTGTTGCGGCTGGCATCGATGCCGGCGACGAGGTTCTCCGCCCACTTCGTCGCGATCTTCCCCGCTTTCACGGTCTCCGGCACCACGCCCGCCTGCTCGTCCGCGCGCCGCTTCATTTCCACGAAATCGTCGACCGTGAGCCGGTAGAGGTCGGCAACGGTGTGCACGTAATCGAATTCGACCAGCGCGGTGATGAACCGTTCGCCCAGCCCCTCGATGTCCATCGCCCGTCGCGACGCGAAGTGGAACAACGCCTGCACGCGCTGCGCCGGGCAGAACAGGCCGCCGCTGCAGCGCGCGACCACCTCGCCTTCCTCGCGCTCGATCGCCGAGCCGCAGACGGGACATTCCATCGGCAGCTGGTAAGGCGCGTGCAATGGCTGGCCTTTCCTGTCGAGCGGCCGCCGGTCCTCGATGACGCGCACGACCTCGGGAATCACGTCGCCGGCGCGGCGCACGATCACCGTGTCCCCATTGCGCACGTCCAGGCGTGCGACCTGGTCGGCGTTGTGCAGCGTGGCGCGGGTCACGGTGACGCCGCCCACCTGCACCGGCTGCATCAGCACCCATGGCGTGACCGCGCCGGTGCGACCGACGTTGACTTCGATCGATTCGACGACCGTCGCTTCTTCCTGGGCCGGAAACTTGTGCGCGATCGCCCAGCGCGGCGCGCGGGAGACGAAACCCATCGCACGCTGCTGGTCGTAGCGGTCCAGCTTGTAGACGACGCCGTCGATGTCGAACGGCAGCGCGTTGCGCCTGTCGCCGATGCGACGGTAGTAGGCCAGCAATCCGTCCACGCCGCGCGCGACATCGACCTCGGCGCTGACCGGGAAGCCCAGTTCGCGCAGCCAGGCCAGCGTCTGCGAATGCGTCGGCGGCAGCGTCGCACCCGCGCCTTGGCCCAGCACGACTTCGCCGAGCGCATAGGCGTAGAAGGCCAGCGGCCGCTGCGCGGTGATGCGCGGGTCGAGCTGGCGCAGCGAACCGGCGGCGCCGTTGCGGGGGTTCGCCATCGGCTTCTCGCCGCGCGCGCGGGCCACCTCGTTCCAGCGCTCGAAGGCGGCCTTGGGCATGTAGACCTCGCCGCGCACCTCGAGCACCGCGGGCGGCTTGCCGCGCAGCCGCAGCGGCACCGTGCGCACCGTGCGCAGGTTGGCGGTGACGTCCTCGCCGGTGGCGCCGTCGCCGCGGGTGGCCCCGCGCACGAACACGCCGTCCTCGTAGCGCAGGCTGATGGCGAGGCCATCGAGCTTCGGCTCCAGCGAGAACGCCGGCTCCGCGTCGCCGGTTTCCCTGCCGATGCGCGCCACGAATTCGGCCACTTCCTCGTCGGCGAAGGCATTCGCCAGCGACAGCATGGGCACCGCGTGCCGCACCTCGGCGAACTTGCCTGCCGGCACGCTCCCGACGCGCGCGGTCGGGGAACTGGGGTCGGCGAATTCGGGATGCGCTGCCTCCAGCTCCTGCAGCTCGCGCAGCAGGCGGTCGTATTCGGCGTCCGGGATGTCCGGATCGTCGAGCACGTAGTAGCGGTGGTTGGCGTCGTCGAGCCGGCGGCGCAGGTCGGCGATGCGGGCGGCGGGAGCGGTCGCGGGCGTCATGCGCTGATTCTACCGGCGGCCCTTCCGCAGCCGTCAGCGCTCCTGGTCGGTCGGCCGCATCAGGATTTCGTTGATGTTGACGTGCGCCGGGCGGCTGACGCAGAACGCGATCGCGTCGGCGACTTCCTCCGCCTGCAACTGGCGCATCGAACTGGCCCAGGCATTGAGGTTCGCCTGCGTGGCGGCGTGGCCGATGTGGTCGCGCAATTCGGTCTGCACCACGCCGGGTTCGATGATGCTGACCCGGATGTTGTCGGCGTACACCTCGCGGCGCAGCGCCTCGGAGAAGGCGACCACCCGAACTTGGTGGCCGAGTACGCGGCCGCGCTGGGATTGGCGATGCGGCCGGCGGTCGACGACACGTTGACGACGTAGCCGTCGCGGCGTGCGCGCATGCCGGTCAGCGCCGCCTGGGTGGATGCGATCAGGCTCAGCACGTTGAGCTCGAGCATGCGGCGCCAGCGACCGAGGTCGGCCTCGGCGACCGGCTCGAGGTACATCACGCCGGCGTTGTTGACGAGGATGTCGAGCCGGCCGAAGTGGTGTTCGGCATCGTGGACGACCTCTTGCGCCGCATGTTCGTCGAGCAGGTCCGCGGGAAGCACCAGCGGCTCGGCCCCGAGCGGCGCGAGGCGCGCGGCGAGTGCGTTCAGGCGATCCCTGCGCCGCGCGACGACCGCAACCTTCGCGCCAGCTTCCGCCAGAGCCAACGCGGTCGCCTCACCGATGCCCGAGGACGCGCCGGTGACCAGTGCGATGCGTCCGTCCAGTCGTTTCACGTACTGTCCTCGGTACGAAGGCGCAGGCCGCGGCGGACGCGACGCATCGGCAAAGTCTGCGATCTACCAGCGCGTGCCGCGCGTGACGGGCGCGGCTTCGCGCTGGCGGTCGTAGGCGCGCAGTTCGTCGCGCAGGTGCTGCACGCGTTGCCGTCCGAGCGCGTTGCGCGATTCGTCCAGCAGCACGCCGTCCAGCAGCTCGGCCATGCGCTCGGCGGTCGGCTGCATCATTTCCCATGCATCCAGCGCGGGCACGGGCGCGGGCAGGGTCAGGAAGAAGGCGATCGCCGGCGTCTCCAGCGACTGGATCGACGCCATGTCGAAGCTGCCGGGCTTCATGATGTTGGCCACGCTGAAGACCGGCCCGCGCTCCGGGCGGCCCTCGATCAGGCGGTGGAAGATCTGCATGTGGCCGTAGGTCAGGCCGGTCTTCTCCGCCGCCACGACGATGTCCGGCCCGCGCAGCACGTTGCCGGCGCGCGCGGCGATGTACAGGGTCACGATCTTGTCGAAGTCCTCGTGCGCACGGCGGCCGAGATCGCCCCCGGCGCCCGGCTTCTCCAGCGGGATTTCCGCCTGCGTCCCATCCTCGGGATGCGGGCCCGCAAGACCCGCCTCGATCTGCTCGCCGAGGGTCGGCTCGGTGCGCGGGGCATCGCGGCCCTCGACCCGCCTGCCCTGCCCCGGCCTGCGCGGGCGGCCGAAGAAATAGATCGCGGCGAGCAGCAGCAGGCCGGCCACCAGGATTCCCGCACGCAACACCCACACGTCGGACATCGTCGTCTCCTGCTGGACCGGGTCAGGCGGCGCCCGCGAGGCGCGCGGCCTCGGCGAGGTCCACTGATACCAGGCGGCTGACGCCGGGCTCGCGCATGGTCACGCCGGACAGCTGCTGCGCGGCTTCCATCGTCGCCTTGTTGTGGCTCACGAACAGGAACTGTACCTGTTCGCTCCTCTCGCTGACCATTGCCGTGAAGCGGCCCACGTTGGCTTCGTCCAGCGGCGCGTCCACCTCATCGAGCAGGCAGAACGGCGCCGGGTTGAGGCGGAAGATCGCGAATACCAGCGCGACCGCGGTCATCGCCTTCTCGCCGCCAGACAGCAGCGAGATGTTGGACACGCGCTTGCCCGGAGGCCGCGCCATGATCGCGACGCCGGTGTCGAGGAGATCCTCGCCGGTGAGCTCCAGGTAGGCATGGCCGCCGCCGAACAGGCGCGGATAGAGTTCCTGCACGCCTGCGTTGACGCGATCGAAGGTGTCCTTGAAGCGGCCGCGGGTCTCGCGGTCGATCTTGCGGATCGCGTCTTCCAGCGTCTCGAGCGCGGTGGTGAGGTCGACGTCCTGCGCGTCGAGGTATTCCTTGCGCTGCGCGGCCTCGGCATGTTCCTGGATCGCAGCGAGGTTGACCGGCTCCAGCCGTCGCAGCTTGCCGTCGAGGTCGGTGACCGCCTTCTCCCAAACCATCGCGTCGGCGTCGTCGGCGAGCGTGTTGACCACGTCCTCGAGCACGAAGCCCGACTGCCCGATCGCCTCGGTGAGTTGTCCGGCCTTGATGTCCAGTGCCTGCTGGTCGAGCTTGCGCTGGGCGATCTTCTCGCGCTGCGCGAGCGCCTGCTCGTCGCGCTGCTGGCGCGTCTGCTCGTAGCCGCGCAGCTCCGCGTCGATGCCGTCGAGCGTGGTGCGCGCCGCGGCCAGCGCCTTCTCCGTGCGCACGCGCTCCTCCAGCGCGGCCTGGCGCTCGGCTTCCAGCGCATGGACCGGCGCGTCGCCGTCGGACAGCTGCGATGCGAGTTCGCCCAGGCGCGCGTCGAGCTGGCCGCGCTGCCCGCCCATGCGCTCCAGTGCCTGGGTCAGCGCGGCGACCTGGGTGCGTTGCGACTCGACGGTGAGCGCGAGCGCGTGCGCGGCGTCGCGCGATTCGCGCGCGGTGATGCGGGCAGAGTCGCGCGCCTCGGTCAGGCTGCGGCGTTCGGCGTCGAGCGCCTGTCGCGCCTGCTCCAGCTCGGCCATGCGCGACACGGCCTCTTCCTGCTTCGCGCGGGAGCTGCGCGACTGCTCGCGGCTGCCTTCCAGCGTCGTCGCGAGCTGCGCGAGTTCCGCATCGATGCGCTCGATGCGATTGCGCGCCGAGTCGAGCTTGCCCTGGTGGCTCTGCAGCTGGCCGGCGAGCTCGGACACGCCACGGTGGGCGAGGTACAGCGCGCGCTGCGCATCCTCGCGCTGCTGCTCGACGGCCAGCGCCTGGTCGCGCAGCGTGGTGAGGGATTCGTTGAGCTGCTGCTCGCGCTTCTGCAGCGCATCGATCTCGCCGCGCAGCGCCTGGATGTCCTTCTCGCGCAGCAACGCACCCTGCTTGGCGGCGCCCGAACGCAGCACGCGCACCCAGCCGGCGCCGAGACGCTCGCCGTTGCGGGTGATGACGGACTCACCGTCGCCGAGTTGCGGCAGCAGCGCGCGCGCGTCGGCCAGCGTTTCCGCCGTGTGCAGCTTGGCGAGGATGCGGCGGATCGCGGTCGGTCCCTGCACCTTCGCGGCGAGCGAGGTCGGTGCGGCGTCGGGCGCACCGTCGGTCCCGGGCGCGACCAGCGTGAGGCGGCCTTCGCCGAGTTCGCCGAGCGCGTCGACCAGTGCTTCCGGCGCATCGACCAGCACGCCTTCGATCAGCTGGCCGAGCGCGGATTCGACCGCGTTTTCCCAACCGGCTTCGACCTCCAGCGTCTCGCCGACGCGCGCCGCGGAATCGAGGCCGCGCGCCTTGAGCCACGTCGCGGCGGCACCCTGTTCCTGGCCGAGTGCGGCGGATTGCAGTGTTTCCAGCGAGGCGAGTCGGCCGCGCGAGGCCTGCGCCTGCTTGCGCACTTCCGCCAGTTCGTTCTGCGTGGCGCGCTGGCGATCCTGCAGTTCGGTGACCGCGCGCTTGCGGGTTTCGACTTCCGCGCCCAGGCCGTCGAGCGAGGCCTTCTGCGCGTCGTGCTGCGTGCGGATGCCGGTGAGCGCCTCGGACAGCGAATCCAGATCGAGGCCGGCGCGCTCGCTGCCGAGCTGCTCGCGGCGACGGTCGGCATCGAGCGTCTGCCGGTCCAGATGCTCGACGCGCGTGCGCTCGACGTCGGCGGCGCGCGCGGCTTCGCCGGTGGCACGTGTGTGGGCGTCCCAGCGCTGCTGCCAGTCGGCCAGCTTCGCCTCCGCGTCGCGCAAGGCGTCCTGGCGCGCCTGGTCGTCGGTGCGGAACTGCGAGAGCCGCGGTTCGGCTTCGGCCAGCGCGCTGCGCAGCACGTCGAGCCTGGCCTGGTCGCCGCTGATGTGCTGCCCGAGTTCGGACAGCGCGCTCTGCGCCTCGTCGCGCGCGCGCTGCAGGCGCTGCGCCATCTCGCGCTGGTGGGCGATCTGTTGCTCGATGCGGGCGAGCGTGCCGCCGACCTGGTAGACCTCGGCCTGCGCCTTGTTCAGCGCCTCGCTCGCCTCGTCGCGGCGGGCACGGTCTTCCTCGATCTTCCGCTCCGCTTCGCGCTGCTCGGCGATCAGCTGCTGCAGCTTCGTCTCTTCCTGCGACAGCTTCTCGCGCAGGCCCTGCAGGCGCGCGTCGAGGCCACGGAACTCCAGCGCCTTCCACTCCGCGTCCTTGACCTTCCGCTCCGCCTGCAATGCCTGGTACTGCTCGGCCTGGCGCGCCTGGCGCTTGAGGTGCTCGAGCTGCTTGCCGACTTCCTCGCGCAGGTCGTTGAGGCGGTCGAGGTTCTCGCGGGTGTGGCGGATGCGGGTCTCGGTCTCCTTGCGACGCTCCTTGTACTTGGAGATGCCGGCCGCTTCCTCGAGATAGACGCGCAGTTCCTCGGGCTTGGCCTCGATGACCTGGCTGATCATCCCCTGTTCGATGATCGAGTAGCTGCGCGGGCCGAGGCCGGTGCCGAGGAACAGGTCGGTGATGTCGCGGCGACGACACTTGGTGCCGTTGAGGTAGTAGCTCGACTGGCCGTCGCGGCTGACCGTGCGCTTGACCGAGATCTCGTTGAACGCGGCGAATTCGCCGGTGATCGCATGGTCGCTGTTGTCGAAGATCAGCTCGACGGTCGCCTGCGAGACCGGCTTGCGCGCGGAGGAGCCGGAGAAGATGACGTCGGTCAGCGAATCGCCGCGCAGGCGGCTGGCGGAGCTTTCGCCCATCACCCAGCGCACCGCGTCGATGATGTTGGACTTGCCGCAGCCGTTCGGACCGACGATGCCGGTCATGTTGGTCGGCAGGTGCAGCGTGGTCGGATCGACGAAGGACTTGAAACCGGACAGCTTGATCGTGGACAGGCGCATGCGCGTCGTCGGGCCCCCGGCGGCGCCAGCCGGCGCCACCCGTTGAATTGCTGGATGAGCATTGCAGCGCAAGTCATTGACAAGGCTTGCACGCACGAGCGCACTCAATGCGCTGTCCGGGCGAGTATAGCGAGGCGCCGCCGGGCAGGCGCGGGAGCCGCCCGCGCGGGGCCGGACGGGCCTGCGCGGCCTTTGTTATCTTGCGCGACCACTCCCGCGCCGGCGGTTCCGCCCCGGCGCCCGCGGACCCCACGACATGCTGCCCACGCCTTCCTGCCGCCACCGGTTCGAGCGCCGCGTATGAGCGGAAGCCGCCCGCTGCTGCTCGCCGACGTCGGCGGCACCAACGCGCGCTTCGCGCTCGCCGACGCCAACGCAGCCGATCCGTTGCTGGCCGACAGCATCTGTCGCTATCCGGTGGCGGAGTTCCCTTCGCTCGCCGACGCCGCGCGCCATTACCTGCAGGCCACCGGGGCGCA
>JABFWF010000281.1 GCA_013362405.1 Lysobacter sp.
CCGGCGCGGCACCCGCCACCGCGACCACCCTGCGCGACAGGTCGCCACGCGCGACGCAGGCGAGCCGCGCCGGCGTGCGTCCCGCCGGCGCCGGGAACACCGCGGTGGCGACGAGGTCGCTGCGGTAGTGGTCGCCCGGCGCGTAGTCACCGTTTGCGGTGAAGCGCCCGCGGTCGCTGTCGACGACGAGGTCCTCCACATGCAGCGCACCGCGCTCGGCGAGGAGACTGCCATGCACGCTGCGGATGTCCACGAGCGATTCGCCGGCGCGCAGCACCCGCAGCCCATCGATGCGGATGCGGTCCGCCTGCAGCGCGAGCGGCGGCGCGATCTGCGGCAGCACGTCGGGCCAGCGCGGGAACTTGAACGGCGTGTCGTTCTCGGGCAGCACCAGCGTCGCGTCGCGCACGTCGAGCGCATCCAGCCGAAGGCGGCGCCCGAGCAGCGGACGCAGCGCGGGATCGAGCACGACGGTACCGGCGTCGAAGACGATGCGGCCCGTCGCGCAGCTGGCGGTCGCGGTCGGCACGCAGTCCGGGTCGAGCTGGCGCGGCATCGAGAAACGCACGCCATGCAGGGTCAGCGGGCCTTCGACCGGCCCTTCGGCGCGCCGCCAGGTGAGCGTGGTGCCGGTGGGCAGGCGCGCGACGACCTGCGCGAGCAGCACGTCGCGCCCACCCACCGTCGCCAGCAGCCAGTAGACGGCGAGGGCGCCGAGCAGCACCAGCACGCCGGCCAGCAGCACCGCGCGCAGCGCCAGCCAGCGCAGCCGCGCGAGGCGGCGCGCGCGCAGTTCGGCGATGCGCGCGTCGTGGTCCTGCGGCGAGGGCGAGGACGTGCTCACAGGTCGGCGCCGATGTTGAGGTCGAGGGTGAACGTCGAATCCGGATGATCGAGCCCGTGGCCGATGTCGACCCGCACCGGCCCCACCGGCGAGCGCCAGCGCACGCCGAGACCGACGCCGGTGTGCCAGTCCGGCACGCGCCCATCGAACGCGCTGCCGCTGTCGACGAACGCGGCCATGCCCCATTGCGACGTGAAGTAGTGCTCGACTTCCGCGCTCGCCGTGACCACGTTCTTCGCGCCGAGCGCGAAGCGGCCCAGGCGCGGCCCGACCTCGCGGTCGTTGTAGCCGCGGATGCTGCGGTTGCCGCCGGCGTAGAAGCGCAGGCTCGGCGGCATGTCGACCAGCGCGCCGGTGTAGGTCTGGCCGAGCTCGCCGCGCAGGATCAGGCGGTCGCGCGCGCCGAGGCCATGGAACCAGCTCGCGCGCGCATGCACCTGCACGAAGCTCGCGTCCGAACCAAGCGCCGTGGTCGCGCCGCGCAGCAGCAGCGAGCCGGCCACGCCGGCGCGCGGGAACAGGCGGTCGTCCACGTCGACGTAGTCGGCCTGCAGCGCGGGGAAGTTGAAGGTGGCGTAGCGGTAGTCGACCGTGCTGCGCGCCGTGGTCACGTAGGCCCAGCGTTCGCGCAGCGCGTGCGCCGAAGCGGTGACGGTGAGATGGCGGTTGATTTCGCCGCTGCGGCTGGCGATGAACTCGACCCGACGCGTGTCGATGTACGTGTTCTGCTCGTTGGCCGCCTGCACGCCAAGCGTGTACCAGCCATCCAGCCAGGCGAACGCGGGGATGCGGTACTGCAGCGTCAGCGTCTTGCGCTTCTGCGCCCAGTCGATCTGCGCCAGCGCCTTGTGCCCGCGGTCGTTGAGATAGCGGCGCTCGACGCCGAGGCGCACGCCGGCACCGCTGGTGGTGCCGTAGCTCAGGCCGGCGGTGTAGATGCTGCGCCTGGCCGGGGTGAGCTGCACGCCGACCGGCACGCGGTGGTCCTGCGCCTGGTCGGGCTGTGGCGTAACCTCGATGCGGCCGAAGTAGTCGAGCGCCTGCAGCGACTGGCGCAGGCGGTCGACCTGCGCCTGGTCGTAGGGATCGCCGGGGTCCCACGGCACGAGTTTCGCCAGCAGTTGCGGGCGGATCGCCATCGTCGGCGTTTGGTCGAAGCGCGCCACGCCGAACGCATAGCGCGCGCCACTCGCCCAGGCGAGGTCGATGTCGGCCGCGTGCGTCGCGCGCGTCACTGCGACGCGATGGCGCTGGAGTTCCGCATCGAAGTAGCCGTGCTGCGCCAGCCCGCGGCTGATGCGCGCCTTGCTCGCCTCGTACGGCGCATGCCCGAACACCGCGCCGGGCTTCGGCTGGAACGCGGCGATGTCGGCGCGCACGTCCGCATCGTTGCCGCCTTCGCCGTCGACCACGACGCTGAAGCCGCGCACGCGCACCGGCGTGCCAAGATCCACGTCGATCGTCACGGCCGGCGCGGCACCGCTGCCGGTGCGCGCGATGGCGACTTTCGGATCGTAGTAACCGAACGGCTCCAGCGCGCCGCGGGCTTCGTCCGGCGCCGCGCGCAGCAGCGCGTCCAGCCGCGCATCGCTGACGTCCTTGCCGACCGCCTGGTCCAGCGAGAGCGCCTCGCGCACGTTCTGCGCCATCGCCTCGTCCAGCCCGCGGATGTCGATACGCGCCACCGTCGCCGCCTGCGCGAACAGCGGCGCGCAGGCGAGCAGCAACGCGGGCAGGCGGCGGGGGAGCGCGGCACGCATGCCGTCGAGGATACCGGGCACGCGCGAAGGCGTGTTTGACGGGCTGCGACGCGGCTGCGCGACGCGACCCGGGCGGGCTTCGCGTAGGAGCGGCTTACAGCCGCGAGCTTCCGGAGAACGCGAAAGGCCAGCTTCCCATGCAGGAGCGAGGTAAGTCGCGATCGTCACGCGCCGGGCGCGACTTACGTCGCTCCTACGAAAAGCGGAGTTCGCGGCGACCAGTCGCTCCTGCAAGGACAAGCGGTCCCTGCAGGGCGGTGGCGCCTCTTCGCGCGTGGTCAGGCCGACAGATGCTCGATCGCCGCCACCCTGCCGAGCCGGTCGGCGAGCCGCTGCAGCAGCGCGAGCCGGTTGCCGCGCACGGCCGGGTCGTCGGCGTTCACCAGTACCTTGTCGAAGAACGCATCGACCTGCGGGCGCAGGCGCGCAAGGCGGCCGAGCACGGCGACGTAGTCGCGGCGCGCAAGCGCGTCGTCGGTGTCGGCGATCGCGGCATCGACGGCGGCCGCGAGCTCGCGCTCGGCCGGTTCGGCGAACAGCGCCGCATCGACCTGCGCCGGAATCGCGCCCTCGGCCTTCTTCAGGATGTTGCGGATGCGCTTGTTGGCGGCGGCGAGCGCTTCGGCTTCCGGCAGCGTGGCGAACGCGCCGATCGCGGCAAGGCGGCGGTCGAAGTCGAGCAGCGACGCCGGACGCAGTACGGCGACGGCTTCGAACTGCTGCACCGGCACGCCGCGCTCGCCATAGTAGCTGCGCAGGCGGTCGATGATGAAGTCGTAGAGTTCGGGGAGCTGGGATGGTTGAGCGAGGCAAAGCTCTGCATTCGATTCGGGTGCCACAGGAAAGTGCAACCCAGCGTCCTTTGCTGCCTGTACTGCGCGCTGCTGCTCAGGAGCCCTCTGAATTGCTTGTGTGAGGTTGACGAGGTCTTGCGTTCTCGACAAGGCTACCGGCAGATCAAAGTCCAGTTTTGCTTCAATAACGGTCCGCGCCAACCCCAGCGCGTTCCGCCGCAATGCGAAGGGATCCTTGTTGCCGGTCGGCTTCAATCCGGCGGCAAAGCCGCCTGCGAGCGTATCCAGCCGCTCGGCGATCGCCAGCACCCGGCCGAGCTTGGAGGGCGCGACCGCATCCGCGGCGAAGCGCGGCATGTAGGCCTCGTCGAGCGCGGCGACGAGCGCGCCGCGGGCTTCCATCGACAGGCCCGCGAGCGTGGGTTCGGCCTGCGCGTAGTAGCGGCCCGCGACGCCCTGCAGTTCGGGGAACTCGTTGACCAGGCGGGACTGCAGGTCGGCCTTGGACAGTTCCGCCGCGCGGCGCGCGAGTTGCGGATCAACGCCGACCTCGCGCGCGATCGCTTCCGCCAGTGCGGCGACGCGTGCGACCTTGTCGGCGACCGAGCCAAGCTTCGCCTGGTAGGTCACCGTCGCCAGCCCGGCGTTCATCGCCGCGAGGCCCTGCTTCACGTCCTCGTCGAAGAAGAACTTCGCGTCGGCGAAGCGCGGACGGATCACGCGCTCGTAGCCCTTGCGCACTTCGGCGACGTCCTTCGACGCGATGTTGGCGACGCCGATGAAATGGCGGGTCAGCCGGCCGTCGGCGTCGAGCACCGGGAAGAACTTCTGGTTGGCTTCCATCGTGGCGACCAGCGCTTCCTGCGGCACGGCGAGGAACGTCTCGTCGAAGCTGCAGGCGACCGCGCTCGGCCACTCGACCAGGCAGTTCACCTGTTCGAGGTTGTCGTCGTCGATGCGCGCCACACCGCCGGCCGCCTGCGCGGCCGCCTCGACCTCGCGCACGATGCGTTCGCGACGCTCGTCCGGATCGACCAGCACTTTCGCCCCGCGCAATGCGTCGACGTATTCGCCGGGCGCGCCGATCCACACCGGCTTGTCGTGCAGGAAGCGGTGGCCGCGGCTCATGCGGTCGCTGCGCACGCCGAGCACTTCGCCGTCGACCACGTCGCGGCCGAGCAGCAGCACCAGCCCGTGCACCGGGCGCACGAAGCTGTACGCATGGTCGCCCCAGCGCATCGGCTTGGGGATCGGCATCGCGGCGATCGCGTCGCGCACGATCTCGGGCAGCAGGTCGGCGGTGCGCGCGCCGGGCGCCACCGCACGGTGCACGAAACGCTCGCCCTTGGCGTCGGTGGTGCGCTCGAGCTGCGTCCACTCCACGGCCGCCTTCTGCGCGAAGCCCTGCAGCGCGCGGGTCGGCTGGCCGTCGGCGTCGAGCGCGATGTTGACGTACGGGCCGAGCACTTCGCCGCGCTGTTCGGGTTGCACGGGCGCCACGCCCGGCAGGAGCACGGCGAGCCGGCGCGGCGAATACAGCGGCTTGGCGTCGCCGCGGTCGAAGGCGATGCCGCGCCTGGCGAGTCCGTCCAGCACGCCGTCGAACAGCGCCTGCGCCAGACCTGGCAAGGCTTTGACCGGCAGCTCTTCAGTGCCCAGTTCGATCAGCAGCGGCGTCATGTCGGTCGAGGTCATCATGCGTCGTGTTCGCCGCCGTGCGGCCCGTAGAACAGCACCCAGGTGCTGAAGTCGTCGGAGAAATCCTCGAAGCGATGCTCGGCGCCCGCCGGCACGAACAGCAGCGCGCCGGGGCCGAAGGCCGTGCGTTCGTCACCGCAGTGGAACATGCCGCGGCCCGCGATCACCACGTACACCTCATCACGCGCGTGCGGCGTCTGCCGGTCGCGATCGACCGGCCGATACACCTCGACGGCCAGCGAGCCGTGCGTGAACAGCGCGAGGCCAGGTTTGCCGCCTCCGCCCGCGGCGAGCGCGGCCAGTGCGTCCGCGGGCGCGAGGGCCGTGCTCATGCGGTCGCCGGCGCGGGCACCGGCGTGAAGAACGGCGCGTAGAAGCGCTGGAACACCGGCAGCGCCTCGCAACGCGCGACGTGCGCGCGCAATGCCGGAGTGTCGTCGAGCGACAGCGGCACCGCTTCGGATACGTAGGTCGTGTAGCAGGCGACGGTGATGTCGGCCTGGGTCATCGCGTCGCCCACCAGCCACTGTCCGGCGCGCGCGGCGCAGGCGCGGTCGAGCTCGGCGAGCGCGCCGCGCACCTGCACGAGGCAGCGCTCGGTCCACGGCGCGTGGCGCTTTTCTTCCGGGCGGAACACGCGCTCGATGACGACATGGATGCCCTTGTCGGCGGCGCCGGTGGCGAGCGCGATCAGCTGCAGCGCGTCGAGGCGCGCGTCGGCCTGGACCGGCAGCAGCGCGCGTTCGGGGCCCGCCTGCTGGTCGAGCCAGTCGAGGATCAGCGCCGATTCGCACAGCGCGCGGCCGTCGTCGAGCACCAGCACCGGCACGCGTCCGAGCGGCGAATATTCGCGGATGCGGTCGAAGTCCCGGCCGACCGACCAGTCGCGGTGTTCGAAGTCGACGCCGAGCAGCGCCGCGCTGATCGCCACGCGGCGGGTGAACGGCGAATCGAACATGCCGATGAGGATCGTCACGCCGCTTCGCCCCGGGCGTTCTCCGCCTGCTTCAGGCCCGGGAAGCCGAGCTTCTCGCGCTGCGCGAAATACGCTTCGGCGACCGCCTGCGCCAGCCGGCGCACGCGCAGGATGTAGCGCTGGCGCTCGGTCACGCTGATCGCGCGGCGCGCGTCGAGCAGGTTGAAGCTGTGCGAGGCCTTCGTCACCTGGTCGTACGCGGGCAGCGGCAGGCCGAGCTCGACGAGTTTCAGCGCTTCCTTCTCGCAGGCGTCGAAGCGATGCAAGAGTTCGGCGACGTCGGCGTGCTCGAAGTTGTACGCGCTCTGCTCGACTTCGTTCTGGTGGTAGACGTCGCGGTAGGTCACGGCGCCCTGCGGCCCGTGCGTCCACACCAGGTCGAACACGTTGTCGACGTTCTGCAGGTACATGCACAGGCGCTCGAGGCCGTAGGTGATCTCGCCGAGCACCGGCCTGCATTCGAGGCCGCCCGCCTGCTGGAACCAGGTGAACTGGGTGACCTCCATCCCGTTCAACCACACTTCCCAGCCCAGGCCCCAGGCGCCGAGCGTGGGCGATTCCCAGTTGTCCTCGACCAGGCGCAGGTCGTGCACGAGCGGATCGATGCCGAGCGCCTTCAGCGAGCCGAAGTAGAGCTCGACGATGTTGTCCGGCGAGGGCTTCATCGCCACCTGGTACTGGTAGTAGCGCTGCAGGCGGTTGGGGTTCTCGCCATAGCGGCCGTCGGCGGGACGGCGGCACGGCTGCACGTAGGCGGCATTCCACGGCTCGGGGCCGAGTGCGCGCAGGAAGGTCGCCGGATGGAAGGTGCCGGCGCCGACCTCGAGGTCGAGCGGCTGGATCAGCACGCAGCCCTGCGCGGCCCAGTAGGCATTGAGCGTCTGGATCAATTCCTGGAACGTCAGGCCCTGGAACGTGACCGGCGTGGCAGTCGGCGCGGACATGCGTGTCGCTCGCTGAAGGGCCGTGCGCACGGCGCGCGCGGCTGCGGAAAAGCGGGCTAGTATAGCGACGGCGTGCCGTGCGCCTTTCGACAGGCGGGGCGCCGGCGGTCCCAGCACCGCGTGCGCCTGTCGAGCTTTCCCGTCCTGCGTCGATGGCACCGCGTCCCTTCCTCATCCTCGAAACCGGCCAGCCGGCGGCACGCCTGCGCCGCTACGGCGGCTTCCCGCACTGGATCCGCGTCGCGGCCGGGCTGCGGGCGGACGACACGGTCGTGGTCAACGTCCAGCGCGGCGAGGCACTGCCGGATCGCGCGGGATTCGCCGGCGTGCTGATCACCGGTTCGGCGGCGATGGTCACCGAGCGCCAGGACTGGAGCGAACGCAGCGCCGAATGGCTGCGCGAGGCGGCGCACGCCGGATTGCCGCTGTTCGGCATCTGCTATGGCCACCAGCTGCTCGCGCATGCGCTCGGTGGCGAAGTCGGCTACCACCCGGCCGGACGCGAGATGGGCACGGTCGAACTCGCGCTGCATGCGCACGCGGGCGACGACCCCCTGTTCGCCGGCCTGCCGGACGCCTTTCCCGCGCAGGCGACGCACCTGCAGAGCGTGCTGCGCGCGCCCGATGGCGCCATGGTGCTCGCGCGCTCGGCGCACGATGCCTGCCATGCGTTCCGTTGGCGCGGAAACGTGTGGGGCGTGCAGTTCCATCCCGAATTCAGCACCGCGCACATGCGCGGCTACGTGCACGCCAAGCGCGAGGCGCTGGCGGGCGAAGGCCAGTGCGCCCGGCGCATGGCGCGCGACGTGAGCGCGGCGCCGCACGCGCGTCGCGTGTTGCGCCGCTTCGTGCGCCACGCGCAGGCGCTGCATCCGCACCAGTCAAAGCCGCATCATCCAAAGGGGTAGGCGATGAAGGACGTTCGCAAGGTGCCGGCGTCCGCCGGCGCGGAATGGCTGCTGGGCGGCTTCCGCCTGCTGCGGCAGTCGCCGGTCGGGTTCGGCACGCTCGGCCTGGTGTACGGGCTGATCGCGCTGGTGGTGGGCCTGAGCGCGGAGAAGAGCGCGCCGCTGTTCGCGTTGCTGGAACTGGTGCTGGTGGTGATCGCGCCGGTGCTGGTCGGCGGCATGGTGTATGCCGCGCGCGCGATCGACGCCGGCGGCCACGCCGCGCCCGAACACCTGCTGCAGGGCGTGCGCGACGGCAAGGTCGCGCGCCTGCTGGCCACGCTGCTGCCGCAGGTGGTCGCGCTGCTGCTGTGCGTGCTGCTGCTGGTGCTGCTGGTCGGCGGTGGAGACCAGCTGCAGCAGATGGCGCGGACCATCACGGAGCTGCAGGCGCAGGCGCGGCCGGATCCGGCGCTGGCCGAGACCCTGCCGATCGGCCGCCTGATGCTGTGGCTGCTGCTGGTGTTCGTGGTCGGCATCGTCGCCGGCTTCTTCACCTTCGTCGCCGCGCCCGAGATCATGTTCACCGACAGTCCGGCGTTCGACGCGATGCGCCGCAGCTTCCGCGCCTGCGTGCGCAACCTGCCGGCGCTGATCGTGTTCTTCGTGCTCACCGCGATCGCGGCGCTCGCCGTGTACCTCGCGGTGATGCTGGTCGCGCTGGTGGCGCGGCTGATCGCCGGGCCGATGGCGATGCAGCTGGTCGCGCAGCTGCTGTCGACCGCGGTGCTGATGCCGGTGATTACCGGCGCGATGTACGTCGGCTGGAAGCAGATGCTGGCCGACGGCGCGGCGCCGTCGACATCTGCCGCCACGATCGCCCTCTAGCGTCGCCGACCGCACTGGGAGGCTATCCTCCGTGGGCGCCCGCGACGGGCGTCCAGGGGGAGACAGGCATGGGGATGAGGGCTAGCGGCCCGGCAGCGGGCTGGTCGTGGCTGGTGCGCGGGATCAACACGGGGCGGCGCAACCCGAAGGCGGTGTTCGGCGCGGCCGCCCTGCTGGCGCTGTGCGGGCTGGTGCCGAGCGCGGTGCAGCTCCTGTTGCAGGCGACGCTCAAGCCGGCGCCCGCGACGCTGCTCGCGCTGATGGGCGCGACGATGCTCGTCGGCGCCGTGCTGTATCCGCTGCTGTGCGGCGGTTTCCTACAGGTGATCGACGCCGCCGAGGCCGGCCGGCCGACGCGTGCCACCGCGCTGTTCGCGCCCTTCCGCAGCGGACAGGGCGGCGCGCGACTGGTGGGGCTGGGCGCGTGCCTGCTGCTCGTGTACGTCGCGGTGCTCGCGGCGGTGATGCTCACGGTCGGGCGCGAACTCGGCGCCTGGTACCTGCAGGTGGTGGCCCAGGCCGCAGCGGGGGGCGCCGCCGGTGCGACGCCGCCGACGCTGCCCTCCGGTTTCGGCGCGACCTTCGCGCTGCTGCTGGTGTTCGGCCTGTTCTACAGCGGCGTATACGCGATCGGGATGGGCCAGGCGGCGCTGGGCGGACGAAGCGCGCTGGATGCATTGCGCGACGGCTTCGCCGGCGCGGCGCGCAACCTGCTGCCCATGCTGGTGCTGGCGGTGTGCGGGCTGGTGCTCGGCGTGGTCGCCGCGCTGGTGCTGGGTTTGGTGGTCGGGCTGGTCGTGGTCGTGGCCGGGCTGCTCAGCAAGGTGCTGGCGATCGTGCTGGTCGTGCCCGTGTACCTCGCGCTCATCGTGGCCATGTACGTGGTGATGTTCGGCGTGATGCACGCGATGTGGCGCGACATCGCCGGGGTGCCCGCGGTCGCCGCCTGATCGCCGGCGGCCTCAGGCGAGCGTGGCCTGCAGCAGCGTCAGGTAGCCGCGCAGGCCCCACGCAAGCAGGCCGGCCAGCAGCAGCGCCTGCAGCACGAGCCACGCCTTCGCCCATGCGGGCAGGCGTGGCGCGTGGCTGTCGTCGAGTACCACGGTGCCCGACAGCAGGTCGTGCAGTGCGCGGTGCGGCGGCACCAGCGCGAGTGCGTGGCCGAGGTTGAGCGTCAGCCACGACAGGCTGGCGGCGAGATGGCGCAGCGCCAGCCGCGCGGGCGATGCGTGCGAGCCATCGACACGCGCGACCACCAGCCCGAGCGCGCGTTGGCCCGGCGAGGCCTGCCAGCGGCCGCACTGGAATCCGACGTGGTACAGGAAACCGAGCAGCGCGTAGGCCAGCAACGGCGGCAGGCACAGCGCCAGCAGCGCCGACTGCAGCGCGTCCGCCGCGGCGAGCACGCCGGGATCATGCAGCAACGATGGCGTGAGTTGCGCGGGATCGCCGCCATGCAGCAGCGCATCGCCGAGCTGCCGGTCCAGGCGGCTCGTCAGCGTGGCGAAGGCCGTGCCGATCGCGTGCGTGGCCACCTGCAGGCGCGACCAGGTCAGCGACAGCGAAACCGCGGCCACCACCGCCGCATCCAGCGACCACGCCGCGTAGCGCCGCCATGCGCCGACCGCGCGCGTGGCGGTCGGGAGCAGCGTCGGCGCGTTCTTCATTCCTCGGTGGGCGCTTCGGCCTTGCGCCCCGGCGCGACCATCCGCGCGGCGAGGATGCCGGCCTCGTAGAGCAGGATCATCGGCAGCGCCAGCAGCATCTGCGACACCACGTCCGGCGGCGTGATCACCGCGGCGACGATGAAGATGCCGACGATCGCGTAGCCGCGCCATTCGCGCAGCTGCGCCGGCGTCACCCAGCCGAGCAGCACCAGGATGACCAGCGCCACCGGCAGCTCGAAGCTCGCGCCGAAGGCGAGGAACACCACCAGCACGAAATCGAGGTAGTGGGTGATGTCGGTCATCATCGCCACGCCGGTCGGCGTTACCCGGGTGAGGAAGGCGAATACCGCGGGCAGCACGGCGAAATAGGCGAACGCGCAGCCGGCGTAGAACAGCAGCAGCGACGACACCAGCAACGGCACCGCGAGCTTCTTCTCGCGGCGGTACAGCCCGGGCGCGACGAACGCCCACAGCTGGTACAGCAGCCATGGCATCGCGGCGAACAGCGCGACGAAGAACGTCAGCTTGAGCGGCACGAAGAAGGGCGAGGCCACGTCGGTGGCGATCAACTGGCCGCCCTTGGGCATCTTGTGGAGCAGCGGCTCGGCGAGCAGTGCGTACAGCCGTTGCGAGAAGGGCAGCAGCGCCACGAACACCAGCACCAGGCCCGCGGTCGCGCGCAGCAGGCGCGCGCGCAGTTCGATCAGGTGATCGATCAGCCGGCTCGGCGGCGAGGAATCAGCGTCCTGCATCGACATGGGCACCCGGCTCCGTTGGCGGGGTCGGCGCGGGCGCGGCAGGCGGTGCGCTGACCGGAGGGGCGATGTCCCCGTGTTCGTCCTCGTCGGCCGGCGGCGGCGGTTCGAGCAGGGCGTGGTCGACCTGCGAGCGCGTCATCTCCGGGTGCGCATCGGACTGTTCGGGATGCGTCCCGGGTTGCGCCGCGGTGGGAGGAGGGTGGCTGGCATCGGTCTCCGCTGCGGCGGCAGCAGGCAGCGCTGCGGCTTCCACCGCCGTCGCGCGTAGTTGCGCCTGGGTCGCGTGCAGCTGGGCGCGCGCCTCGTCGAGCTGCGCCTGCAGCGACGCGGCGCCGCCGCGCAGCTCCTCGTGCGCGCTGCGCAGCGTCTCGCGCGTTTCGCGCAGGGTGCGCTGCAGATCCTCGCTGGCGAGTTCGTTCTCGAACTCCGCCTTCACCGCGTTCCAGTGCGAGCGTGCGCGGCGCACCCACAGGCCCGCGAAGCGCGCGGCCTTGGGCAGGCGTTCGGGGCCGAGCACCAGCAGTGCGACGACCGCGATGACCAGCAGTTCGGAGAAGCCGACGTCGAACACCGCCGCCTCCGTTCAGTAATCAGCGGCCGGCCGGCGGCTGGCGCTCGTCGTCGCGCTGGCGGACTTCGTCCTCGCGGCGACGCTCGTCAGGCAGCTGCGCCGGCGGCTGGTCGTGCTCCGACATGCCCTTCTTGAAACCCTTGACCGCTTCGCCAAGATCCTGGCCGACGTTCTTCAGGCGCTTGGTGCCGAACACCAGCACCACGATCACCAGCACGATCAGCCAGTGCCACAGACTGAGACCGCCCATGTGCATTCGCCTTCTGGAAAGGGGCAACAGGATAACGCAGCACCCGTGACGAAGACGCCGCGCGTGACACTGCGCTCAGGGATGGGACGGCAAAGGCTGCGGCTTGGCGGGCGTATCGCTCGTGCCTTCGATCGGCTGGAAGGCGCCTGGTTGCGCGGGCGCCGGCGCGGGCTGGACGGGGGTCGTGGCGACCGGCGTGGCGGCGGCCACC
>JABFWF010000019.1 GCA_013362405.1 Lysobacter sp.
CACACGTCGATGACGTTGCCCGAAAGCTCCGTCGTCAGCGGCTTGCCGTCGTAGGTGCCGATCTGCAGGTTCTCGCCGCGGTACATGCCGCCCAGCTCGTACGTGCCGGCGATCTCCGCGGTGAAGCGCACGCAGCGCGTGCACTGGATGCAGCGGGTCATCTCGGTGGCGACCAGCGGGCCGATGTCCTCGTCCGGCACCACTCGCTTGCGCTCGGAGAAACGGCTGACCGAACGGCCATAGCCCAGCGACAGGTCCTGCAGCTCGCACTCGCCGCCCTGATCGCAGATCGGGCAGTCGAGCGGATGGTTGATCAGCAGGAACTCCATCACGTTGCGCTGCGACTTCAGCGCCTTGTCGCTGCGCGTGCGCACCTTCATGCCGTCGGTGACCGGCGTGGCGCAGGCCGGCGCCGGCTTCGGCATCTTCTCGACCTCGACCAGGCACATGCGGCAGTTGGCCGCGATGCTCAGCTTGTCGTGGTAGCAGAAGCGCGGAATGGCGATGCCGGCCTTGTCGGCGGCCTGGATGATCATCGAGCCCTTGGGCGCGGTGGTCGCGACGCCGTCGATCTCGATGGCGACGTGGTCGGGCGGAAGGTTCGGATTGACGGGCTGTGCGCTCACGCGGCGGCTCCAGCTGAAAACATCGCAGCGACGACGCGACTCACGCGGCCACCTGCTTCGGAACCACCGCGCCCGCGTGCTGGTCGTCGACCAGGAAGCGCCTGTTGACGATGGCGTATTCGAATTCGTCCCAGTAATGGCGCAGGAAGCCCTGCACCGGCCACGCGGCGGCCTCGCCGAACGCGCAGATGGTGTGGCCCTCGATCTGGCCGGCCGCGGCGCGCAGCATCTGCAGGTCGTCCAGCGTCGCCTGGCCGTCGACGATGCGGGTCAGCATGCGGTACATCCAGCCGGTGCCCTCGCGGCACGGCGTGCACTGGCCGCAGCTTTCCTTGAAGTAGAAACGCGCGATGCGCTGGCACGCCCGCACCATGCAGGTGGTCTCGTCCATGACGATGACCGCGCCCGAACCGAGGCCGGAGCCGGCCTTCTGGATCGAGTCGTAATCCATCGTCAGCGACAGCATGGTGTCGCCCGGCAGCACCGGCATCGACGAACCGCCCGGGATCACGGCCTTCAGCTTGTGGCCGTTGCGCACGCCGCCGGCCATCTGCAGCAGGTCGGCGAACGAGGTACCGAGGCGGATCTCGTAATTGCCCGGCTTGTCGACGTGGCCCGACACCGAGAACACCTTCGGGCCGCCGTTGTTCGGCTTGCCGAGGTTGAGGAACCATTCGGCGCCGTTGCGGATGATCGCCGGCACCGACGCGTAGGTCTCGGTGTTGTTGATCGTGGTCGGCTTGCCGTAGAGGCCGAAGTTGGCCGGGAACGGCGGCTTGTAGCGCGGCTGGCCCTTCTTGCCTTCCAGCGACTCCATCAGCGCGGTTTCCTCGCCGCAGATGTAGGCGCCGGCGCCGAGCACGTTGTGGATGTCGATGTCGACGCCCGAGCCGAGGATGTCCTTGCCGAGCCAGCCGTTGGCGTAAGCCTCGCGCGTGGCTTCCTCGAGATGTTCGAACGGCTCGTGGTGGAACTCGCCGCGCAGATAGTTGTACGCCGCGCTCGAACCGGTGGCGTAGCAGGCGATCGCCATGCCCTCGATCACCGCGTGCGGGTTGTAGCGCAGGATGTCGCGGTCCTTGGCGGTGCCCGGCTCGGATTCGTCCGAGTTGCACAGGATGTACTTCTGGCCCGCGCCCTTGGGCATGAAGCTCCACTTCAGGCCGGTCGGGAAGCCCGCGCCGCCGCGACCGCGCAGGCCCGACTGCTTGACCATGTCGACCACTGCGGCCGGCTCGATCTTTTCCTTGAGGATCCTGCGCAGCGCGCTGTAGCCGCCGGTCTTGAGGTAGTTCTCGTACGACCAGGGCTTGTCGAAGTGCAGCGTCGTGTAGACGACGTTGTGCTCCTGCGGCGCGGGGCCGACGGGACCGGTCGGTTGCGAATAATCGTGGTGGCCAGTCGCCATCGCCTACTCCAGCCCGTCCAGCAGCGCATCGACCTTCTCGGTCGTGAGCTTCTCGTGGTAATGGCCGTCGATCACCATCATCGGTGCGCCGCAGCAGGCGGCCAGGCACTCCTCCTCGCGCTTGAGGAAGACGCGGCCGTCGGCGGTGGACTCGCCCAGCCTGCAGCCGAGCTTCTTCTCGGCGTGCGCGACCAGCTGCTCGGCGCCGTTGAGCCAGCAGCTGATGTTGGTGCAGAAGGCGACGTTGTGGCGGCCGACCTTCCCGGTCTCGAACATCGAATAGAACGTCGCCACCTCGTACGCCCACACCGGCGGCAGGCCGAGGTACTTGGCGACGGCCGCGATCAGCTCGTCGCTGAGCCAGCCGCCGTTCTGCTCCTGCGCGGCGTGCAGGCCCTGCAGCACCGCCGAACGCTTGCGGTCGGGCGGGAACTTGGCCACCCAGTGGTCGATGTGCTCGCGCGTCTTCTCCGACAGCACCGCCATCGGATCGACGTTGCGAGCGTTCTCGAAATTGCCGGTTGCTCTCATCGGTCTCGTTCTGCCTTACCGGTCGATGCTGCCGAAGACGATGTCGTAGGTGCCGATCATCGCCACCACGTCGGCGAGCATGTGGCCGCGCACCACCGTGTCCATCGACGACAGGTGCGCGAAATCGGGCGCGCGCACCTTGACGCGGAACGGCTTGTTGGCACCGTCGCTGACGAGGTAGACGCCGAACTCGCCCTTCGGGCTTTCCACCGCGGCGTAGGTCTCGCCCGGCGGCACGCAGTAGCCTTCGGAAAACAGCTTGAAGTGGTGGATCAGCGCTTCCATGTCGTCCTTCATCTCCTCGCGGGAGGGAGGCGCGACCTTGAAGTTGTCCAGCATCACCGGGCCGGGGTTGGCCTTCAGCCACTTCAGGCACTGCTGGATGATCCGCGTCGACTGGCGCATCTCGGCGATGCGCACCAGGTAGCGGTCGTAGCAGTCGCCGTGGGTGCCGACCGGGATGTCGAAGTCGACCTCGGCGTACTTCGCGTACGGCTGCTTCTTGCGCAGGTCCCAGGCGATGCCGGAGCCGCGCAGCATCGGGCCGGTCATGCCCCACGCGAGCGCCTGCTCCGGCGGGATCACGCCGATGCCGACGGTGCGCTGCTTCCAGATGCGGTTGTCGGTGAGCAGCGTCTCGTACTCGTCGACGCGCGCCGGGAAATCGGCGGTGAAAGCCGCGAGGTAGTCGAGCATCGAGCCTTCGCGCCAGGCGTTGAAGCGCTTGAGCTTGCCGCCCTTGCGCCACGGCGACTCCCGGTACTGCGGCATGCGCGCCGGCAGGTCGCGGTAGACGCCGCCCGGGCGGTAGTAGGTCGCGTGCATGCGCGCGCCACTGACCGCCTCGTACACGTCCATGAGTTCCTCGCGCTCGCGGAACGCGTACAGGAACACCGCCATCGCGCCGAGGTCGAGCGCGTTCGAGCCCACCCACATCAGGTGGTTCAGGATGCGCGTGATCTCGTCGAACATCGTGCGGATCCACAGCGCCCGCTCGGTCGGCTCGATGCCGAGGAGCGTCTCGATGGCGCGCACGTAGGCGTGCTCGTTGCACATCATCGAGACGTAATCCAGGCGATCCATGTAGCCGATCGACTGGTTGAACGGCTTGGACTCGGCGAGCTTCTCGGTGCCGCGGTGGAGCAGGCCGATGTGCGGATCGGCGCGCTGCACGACCTCGCCGTCCATCTCCAGGATCAGGCGCAGCACGCCGTGCGCGGCCGGATGCTGGGGACCGAAGTTCAGCGAGTAGTTGCGGATTTCCTTCTGCGCCTCGGCGGCGTCGCTGGCGAAGGGCACGCTGGAAGGCTTGATCGAGGCGTTCATTTCGCGGCTCCCGGCACCGGCGTGGGTCCGGTCGAGGGCTTCTTCGCGTCGGCGGGGCCGAGCGTGCTGCCGACCTTGAGGTCCTTGTCCTCGCCGGCGGCGGTCGCGTAACGCGCATCCTGGCGGATCACGCGCGGCACGTTAACGCGCGGCTCGACCGAGGTCACCGGCTCGTAGATCACGCGCTGGCGTTCGGCGTCGTAGCGCACTTCGACGTTGCCGATCAGCGGGAAATCCTTGCGGAACGGGTGGCCGACGAAGCCGTAGTCGGTAAGGATGCGGCGCAGGTCCGGGTGTCCCTCGAACACGATGCCCAACAGGTCGAAGGCCTCGCGCTCGAACCAGTTGGCGATCGGCCAGAGGTCGGTCACCGACGGCACCACCGGCAGCGAGTTGTCCGGGCCGAAGCAGCGCACGCGCACGCGGCGGTTGTGCTGGATCGACAGCAGTTGCAAGACCGCGGCGAAGCGCTTCGCCGGGACCGCCAGCGCGCCCTCGCCCTCCGGCTGCGCGGCCTGCGCGCTGGGGCGCTGGCCGTAGCCGAAACGGCCGGGGCCACGCCCTTCGACGCCGCGGCTGAAGCCTTCGGAGGACACGTCGGTGTCCCATTCGTCGGTGCCGTAGCCGAGGTAATCGACGCCGGCGACGTCGATCAGCTGCTCGAAGCCGAACTCGTCGCGCAGCGCACGGCAGCCCGCGTGGTAGGCGGCTGCGTCGAACACGATGCCGACCTCGCCGCGCGGCAGGTCGACGGTGACCGCGGCGTCGGGAAAACGCGCGCGCAGGCGGTCGGCGAAAGCGTTGGCGGTCTCGGCCATGTCAGCGCAGGCCCGTCTTGTTGTCGCCGAAGTTGCTCGCGCGACGGATCTTCTTCTGCAGCTGCAGGATGCCGAACACCAGCGCCTCGGCCGTGGGCGGGCAGCCCGGCACGTAGATGTCGACCGGCACGATGCGGTCGCAGCCGCGCACGACGGAATACGAATAGTGGTAGTAGCCGCCGCCGTTGGCGCAGCTGCCCATCGAGATGACCCACTTCGGGTCTGGCATCTGGTCGTAGACCTTGCGCAGCGCCGGCGCCATCTTGTTGACCAGCGTGCCGGCCACGATCATCACGTCGGACTGGCGCGGCGACGGGCGGAACACCACGCCGAAGCGGTCGAGGTCCAGGCGGGCGGCGCCCGCGTGCATCATCTCCACCGCGCAGCAGGCGAGGCCGAAGGTCATCGGCCACATCGACCCGGTGCGCGCCCAGTTGAGCAGCGCGTCCGAGGTGGTGGTGACGAAGCCGCGGTCGAGCAGCGGATTGTCGCCCTCGGGCCGCAGGATGTCGTCGACCCGGCTCTCGGGCAGCGGGTTGTTCATCAACCCTTCGATGGTCTGGATGACGCCCATGTCAGATCGGACCTCCACGGCGCGCAATGGACTGCATCACTCCCACTCCAGCGCTCCCTTCTTCCATACGTAGGCGAAGCCGATCACCAGCAACGCCAGAAACACGCCCATCTCGACCAGGCCGAACACGCCGAGCGTGCGGAACACGAGCGCCCACGGAAACACGAAGGCGATTTCCAGGTCGAACACGATGAAGAGGATGGCGACGAGGTAGTAGCGCACGTCGAAGCGCATGCGCGCGTCCTCGAACGCGGCGAAGCCGCACTCGTACGGCGACAGCTTCTCGGCGCTCGGCCGCTTGGGGCCGAGGACGTTGCCGACGATGATGAGGGCGACGCCGACGCCGGCGGCGACGAGCAGGAACAGCAGGGTCGGCAGGTATTCGGCCAGCACGCGCGCGCCTCACGGGTACGTCAACGCCGGCGGCGGCGCGGCCCGGGACGGGCGGCGCCGGATTCCTCCGGCTGGACATCGGTGGTTGCGCCGCTGCGGCCTTGTGGCCGTGGCGAACGAAGCCAACGAAACCTCGACATTTTAGACGGCGGCGCACGGTGATGGCTAGGGCGGGTCCGGCCGAGGCCGGCGGCGCAGCACCGGCTGCGCTTTTCCGCGCGGGAGCGGCGCGCAGGCAGGAATGTGCCTCCAGCGTGAAATCGTATGCACGGAAATCGTGCACAGGGTGGGGTTTACGCTTCGACGATGGACACCGCCGCGAGCCTGCTCACCATCTTCGGCGCGTCCGGCGACCTCGCCCGGCGCATGCTGCTGCCCTCGCTGTACGGCCTGGAGGCCGACGGCCTGCTGCCCGGAACGCTGCGCGTGCTCGGCACGGCGCGCAGCGACATGGACGACGAGGGCTTCCGCCGCTTCGTCGCCGACGCGATCGCCCGCCACGTGCCGGCCGGCGAACAGGACGACACGGTGCTGGAGCGGCTGCAGCGGCGGCTCGGCTACCAGGCGGCGTCGGTCGACGATGAAGCCTCGATGCACCGGCTCGGCGAGGCCGTGCGCGCCGCCGCCGGCGGCGACATCGTCTACCACCTCAGCACCGCGCCGCGCTTCTATGCGCCGATCTGCGGCGCGCTCGGCGCGCTCGGGCTCGGCGGCCCCGGCACGCGGGTGCTGCTGGAGAAGCCCATCGGCAAGGACCTCGCGAGCGCGACCGCGATCAACGACGGCGTCGCGCGCGTGTTCGACGAGGACCGCGTGTTCCGCGTCGACCACTACCTCGGCAAGGAAGGCGTGCAGAACCTGCTGGCGCTGCGCTTCGGCAACGGGCTGTTCGAGCCGCTGTGGAACGCGCGGCACGTGCAGCAGGTGCAGGTCACCGTCGCCGAGACGGTCGGCGTGGAAGGCCGCGGCGACTATTACGACGAATCCGGCGCGACCCGCGACATGCTGCAGAACCACCTGCTGCAGCTGCTGTGCCTGGTGGCGATGGAGCCGCCGGCGCAGTTCGACGCGAATGCGGTGCGCAACGAAAAGCTGAAGGTGCTGCAGTCGCTGCGCCCGATCGGCGCGGCCGACGTGCGCACGGAAACCGCGCTCGGCCAGTACACGGCCGGTGCGCTCGCTGGCCAGCCGGTGCCCGGGTACCTCGAGGAACTGGGGCGGCCGAGCGGCACCGAAACCTTCGTCGCCCTGCGCGCCCACGTCGACAACTGGCGCTGGTCGGGCGTCCCGTTCTACCTGCGCACCGGCAAGCGCCTGCCGTCGCGGGTCACCGAGATCGCGTTGCAGTTCCGCCCGGTGCCGCATTCGATCTTCGGCGCGCAGGCGCAGCCGAACGTGCTGGTGATCCGCCTGCAACCGGAGGAGCGCATCGAGCTGCGGCTGATGAGCAAGACGCCGGGGCTCGACCGCGCGGGCCTGCGCCTGTCGGAAGTCGCGCTCGACCTCGACATGCACGAGGAATTCGGGGCGCTGCGGCGACGGCCGGCGTACGAGCGCCTGTACCTCGATGCGATCGAGAACACCGGCACGCTGTTCGTCCGCCGCGACGAAGTCGAGGCCGCGTGGCGCTGGACCGACCAGATCCAGGCCGGCTGGGCGCAGGCGGGCATGCGCCCCGAGCCCTACCCGGCCGGCACCTGGGGCCCGCCCGGCGCATTGATGCTCGCCGGCCGGCACGGCCACGCGTGGCGCGCATGATGGTCGCGCCGCATCCGGTCGTCGCCGAAGTCACCGCGCGCATCCGCGAGCGCAGCCGCGCGCTGCGTGCCGACTACCTCGCGCGCATGGAGGCCGCGCACCTGCAGGGCCCGGCGCGCGCGCAGCTGGGTTGCGGCAACCTCGCCCACGGCTTCGCCGCCGCCGGCGCCGACAAGCCGCGCCTGCGCGAAGGCCGCGGCGCGCACCTCGGCATCGTCACCGCCTACAACGACATGCTCTCGGCGCACCAGCCGATGGAGCACTACCCCACCCTGATCCGTGCCGCCGCGCGCGACGCCGGCGGCAGCGCGCAGGTCGCCGGCGGCGTGCCGGCGATGTGCGACGGCGTCACCCAGGGCCGCGCCGGCATGGAGCTGTCGCTGTTCTCGCGCGACACTATCGCCCTGGCGACCGCGGTCTCGCTGTCGCACGACATGTTCGACGGCGCGCTGATGCTCGGGGTGTGCGACAAGATCGTGCCGGGGCTGCTGATCGGCGCGCTCGGCTTCGGCCACCTGCCGGTGGTGTTCGTGCCGGCGGGACCGATGCCGTCCGGCATCCCCAACAAGGAAAAGGCGCGCGTCCGCCAGCGCTTCGCCACCGGCGAGGCGACGCGCGAGGAGTTGCTGGAAGCCGAAGCCGCGTCGTACCACACCGGTGGCACCTGCACCTTCTACGGCACCGCCAACTCGAACCAGATGCTGATGGAAGTGATGGGCCTGCACGTGCCGGGCAGCGCCTTCGTGCCGCCGGGCACCGCGCTGCGCGACGCGCTCACCGTCGCGGCGACGCAGTGCGCGCTGCGCGCCTCCGCGCTGGGCGAAGCCCATGCGCCACTCGCCCTCACGCTGGACGAAAAGGCGATCGTCAACGCGATGGTCGGCCTGGCCGCGACCGGCGGATCGACCAACCACGCGATCCACCTCGTCGCCATCGCGCGCGCCGCGGGCCTCGTCATCGACTGGGACGACCTCGATGCGCTCTCGCGCGCCACACCGCTGCTGGCGCGGATCTATCCCAACGGCAGCGCCGACGTGAACCACTTCCACGCCGCCGGCGGCCTCGCCTTCGTGATCCGCGAGCTGCTCGACGCCGGCCTGCTGCACGAGGACGTCCGCTGCGTGCACGGCGGCAGCCTGCGCGACCAGGCGCGCGAGCCCTGGCTCGACGGCACCACGCTGCGCTGGCGCGACCCGCCGACGCGCCCACTCGATCCTTCGGTGCTGCGCGGCATCGACGATCCGTTCGACCGCGAAGGCGGCCTGCGCCGGCTGCAGGGCAACCTCGGCCGGGCGATCGTCAAGGTCTCGGCGGTGGCGCCGCAGTTCCGCGCGATCCGCGCGCCGGCGCGGGTGTTCGACTCGCAGGACGCGGTACTGGCCGCCTACAAGGCAGGCGGGCTCACCGGCGACTTCGTCGCGGTGGTGCGCGGCCAGGGCCCGCGCGCCAACGGCATGCCCGAATTGCACAAGCTCACGCCGACGCTGGCGGCGATGCAGGACCGCGGCCAGCACGTCGCCCTGCTCACCGACGGGCGGATGTCGGGCGCGTCGGGCAAGGTGCTCGCCGCGATCCACGTGGTGCCCGAAGCCGCCGACGCCGGATCGATCGCGCGCCTGCGCGACGGCGACCTCGTGCGCATCGATGCCGAAGCAGGCATCCTCGACGCCGAGGTCGCGCCCGCCGCATGGGCCGCGCGCGAACCGGCGATGCTTCCGCTCGCAGGCAACCGCGCCGGCACCGGCCGCGAGCTGTTCGGCGTGATGCGCGCGCACGCCGGCTCCGCCGAGCAGGGCGCGAGTTGCCTCTTCTTTGATGAAGCGCGCCTCGATGAAGCGCGCGCAGGCCAGGCGCGCACCGATGCATGATTCCGTAGGAAACGCGGTGCGCGCGACGGACGAACTCGAGCTGATCGGCGACATCGGTGGAACCAATGCCCGCTTCGCCCTCACCGACCCCGGCGAGGCGATGCCGCGCATCCTCTCGCCGCAATCGCTGGATACCGCGCGCTTCGCCAGCCTGCAGCACGCTGCCGAGCACTACCTTGCCGACGTCGGCGCGCGCCCGCGGCGCGCGGCGATCGCGGTCGCATCGCCGGTGGGCAGCGACGAGATCCGCCTCACCAACCGCGCGTGGTCGTTCAGCCGGCGCGAGCTGCGCGAGGCGCTCGGCCTGGACGATCTGCGCGTGCTCAACGACTTCGGCGCGGTGGCGTGTGCGGTGCCGGGCCTCGGCGCCGCCGACTGCGTGCACCTGTACGGTCCGTCCGATGCGCCGCTGCGCGGCCCGGTCACGATCCTCGGCCCCGGCACCGGGCTCGGCGTCGCCATGCTGATCGGCGACGCGGCACGCGGCTGGGACGTCGTCGAAACCGAAGGCGGGCACGTTACCTTCGCGCCGATCGGCGAGGAGGAGCACATGCTCGCCCGTTGGCTCAACGCGCAATTCGGGCGGACGTCGGCCGAGCGCGTGCTGTGCGGCGACGGCCTGTCGCACATCGACGCGGTGCTGCGCAGCGCCGGCACGAAGAACGCGCGGCAACCGCTGGTGCTCGGCAGCCTGCCGTTGCGGCGCCCGGCCGACATCGTCACCGCCGCGCTCGAAGGCCACGACCTCGGCGCGCGCCAGGCGCTCGCGCGCTTCTGCGCGGTGCTCGGCAGCGTCGCCGGCGACGCCGCGCTGATCCACGGCGCGCGCACGCTGCTGATCGCAGGCGGTATCGTGCCGCGCTTCGTGCCGTTCCTGCGAAGCAGCGCGTTCCGCGAACGCTTCCTCGCCAAGGGCCGCTTCGCCGCCTACCTCGAGTCGGTGGCGATCCGCGTCATCACCCACCCGCATCCCGGCCTGCTCGGCGCCGCCGTGGCGCTGCGCAACGCCCGCCGCCTGGAGGCCGCTCCATGAACCACGCACACGAAGCGCGCGCCGCCCGTCTCGACGCGCTGCTCGCGCGTGCGCCGGTGCTGCCGGTGATCGTCATCGAGCGCATCGACGATGCCGTCCCGCTCGCGCGCACGCTGGTCGACGCCGGCCTGCCGCTGCTGGAGGTGACGCTGCGGACCCCTGTCGCACTGGATGCCATCGCGCGCATCGCCGCCGAGGTACCGGACGCGGTGGTCGGCGCCGGCACCGTGCTCGACGCGAACGCGCTCGCCGCCGTCGAGCGGGCGGGCGCGGCCTTCGCGATCGCACCCGGCGCTACCGATGCGCTGTACGACGCCGCCGACGCCTCGCCCCTGCCCTTCCTGCCCGGTGTCGCCACCGCCAGCGAACTGATGCGTGGCCTCGAACGCGGCCATCGCCGCTTCAAGTTCTTCCCCGCCGAAGCGATGGGCGGCGTCGCCGCGCTGCGCGGCTTCGCCGGCCCGTTCACGCAGTTGCTCTTCTGTCCCACCGGCGGCATCGACGCGGCCAGCGCCCCGGCCTACCTGCGTCTGCCGAACGTGGCCACCGTCGGCGGCTCCTGGATGGTCCCGGCCGACGCACTGGCGGCGCGCGACTGGCGGCGCATCGGCGCGCTGGCGCGCGAATGCGCCACACGCCCCTGAGATTTTCCGGAAGCTACGAATGCACGACACGCGCATCCGCAAGGTTCTCATCGTCGGCGGCGGCACGGCCGGCTGGATGACCGCCGCCTACCTGTCGCAGGCCCTCGACGGGCTGGTCCCGATCGAACTGGTGGAATCGGAGGAAATCGGCACCGTCGGCGTCGGCGAATCCACCATTCCGCCCATCATCAATTTCAACCGCGCCCTTGGCATCGACGAGGACGAGTTCGTCCGCGCCACCCAGGCCACGTTCAAGCTCGGCATCGAGTTCCGCGACTGGGGCGCGATCGGCGAGCGCTACCTGCACGGTTTCGGCGTGCTCGGCCACAACACCGGGCTGGTCGACTTCCACCAGTACTGGCTGCGCATGTTCCAGGCGGGCAAGGTCGACCGGCTGGACGATTACTCGCTCAACCTGCTCGCGATCGAACACAACAAGTTCATGCGCGGCACCGACCAGATCCCGAATTCGCCGCTCCGCGACCTCGCCCACGCCTTCCAGTTCGACGCCGGCCTGTATGCGCGCTTCCTGCGCCAGTACGCCGAGCGGCACGGCGTGCGCCGCACCGAAGGCCGGGTCGTGTCCGTGCAGCAGGATCCGGAAAGCGGGTTCGTCACGTCGGTGACGCTCACCGGCGAACGCGTGCTGGAGGCCGATCTCTTCGTCGACTGTTCCGGCTTCCGAGGGCTGCTGATCGAGCAGACGCTGCACGCGGGCTTCGAGGACTGGCGCCACTGGCTGCCCTGCGACCGCGCGCTCGCCGTCCCGTCCGCGTCGGCCGGCAGGCTCACGCCCTACACGCGCGCGACGGCCCATGCCGCGGGCTGGCAATGGCGCATCCCGCTGCAGCACCGGGTCGGCAACGGCCACGTCTACTGCAGCGATTTCATGGGCGACGACGAGGCGACCGGCATCCTGCTCGCGAACCTCGACGGCGCGCCGCTGGCCGACCCGCGCCCCCTGCGCTTCGTCGCCGGCCGGCGCCGGCGGATGTGGGACAGGAACGTCGTCGCCATCGGCCTCTCCGGCGGCTTCATCGAACCGCTCGAGTCGACTTCGATCCATTTCATCCAGAAAGGCATCGCGCGGCTCGCGATGCTGTTCCCCGACCGCACGTTCGCGCAGGCCAACCTCGACGAGTTCAACCGGCAGTCGGTGGCCGAATACGAGCACGTGCGCGATTTCATCGTGCTG
>JABFWF010000017.1 GCA_013362405.1 Lysobacter sp.
GCGGCCGCCGCCTCCGCACGCGCCGCGTAGAACGTGCCCGGTGGCGGCTGGCGGGTGAAGTAGCTGGTCACGCCGTCGAGGATCGCGCGGGCGAGCTGTGCCTGGTACTGCGGAGCGCGCAACCGGCGCTCTTCGTCCGGATTGGAGATGAAGCCCGTCTCGACCAGCATCGCCGGCATGTTGTCCGACGTGCGCAGCACCGCGAAGTTGGCGCGTTCGACCTCGCCCTTGTGCAGGTTGCCGATGGCATCGAGGTTGCCGAGCACGGAACCGGCCGCGTCCTCGGAGACTTTCATGTTGCCGCTCTGGGTGAGGTCGAGCAGCACCGAAGTCAGCACGCTGTCGCCGCTGTGCGCGCGATTGCCACCGATCACGTCGGCCGCGTTTTCCTTGTCCGCGAGCCAGCGCGCGCGCTGCGACGAGGCGCCGCGGGTGGACAGCACGAACACACCGGCGCCCCGCGCATCCGGGCTGGTGAAGGAATCGGCGTGGACCGAGATGAAGATGTCGGCGCGCGCGGCGTGCGCCTTGCGCGCACGCTGCGGCAGCGGGATGAAGTAGTCCGCGTCGCGGGTGAGATAGGCCTTGAGCCCGGGCGTGGCGTTGACCTGCCGTGCCAGCTCGCGCGCGATGGCGAGGGTCACGTCCTTCTCGCGCGTGCCGTCGCCACCGAGCGCGCCGGTGTCCTGGCCGCCGTGGCCGGCGTCGATCGCGATGACGAGCGGCCGCATGCCGCCGCGACGTGCGACATCCTCGATGATCTTGACGGGCGCCGGGCCTGGGGCGGCCGTGGCGGGCTGCTCCACCACGGCCGATGCCGCGCCGGGCGTGTGCATGGGATCCGGCGTCGCGGGCGCGGCGGCCTGGGTGGCGGGTTGGGAGGATGCAGCGGCCGTTACCTGCGCCGCGGCCGGCGCGGGAATCGCGACGGAAGGCGTCATCACGACGGATTCCGCAGGGGCAGGGATCGCGGTTTCGCCGGCACGGGACGCGAGCGCGGGCGCACCGTCATCCGGCCACTCGACCACCAGGCGCGCGCCGTCCGGGCCCTGTTCGAAGTGCGGCTTGAGTGCGACGACCGGACTGGCGAGGTCGAAGACGATGCGCAGCGTGCCGGGCGTGGGCTGCCCGCTCCGGATGGAGCGGATCAGGCCGCTGGCGGCCGGCAGGCGCAAGCCCCTGTCTTGGCGCACGCCCGGAAGGTCGACGACCAGCCGCTCCGGCGCGGACAGGGAAATCAGCCGGTAGGCCGCCTCGCGGTCCAGGCGCAGCTCGGCACGGGTGCCGGTGGCACCGCTGCGGAGGTCGACGCCGCGCAATTCCCCCGCCCGGGCGAGGTTCCAGCACACCCCGGCCAGCAGCGCCAGGGCGAGCAGGACTTGCTGGACGGTGGCCCCCTTGGCGCGCATGGCCGGATTCAAGCACCAGCCGCCCGCCTTTGCAAGCGGTTTTTCCTTACAGATCCGTGACCTGCCGGATGTTCCTGCCTGTGGAGGTCAGCAAGGCACGGTAAGCCGGCGTTTCCGGCATTCGCCGCACCCAGTCATCGCCCGCCGGTGTCCCCGCCTGGAGGCTGGCCGCCCGTCCGCCGGCCGGTGCGACCGACAGGCCGATCCGCAGGTCGGCCTGGGGCAGCGCGTCGCCCCCCCGCTCGGGCCATTCGACCAGCCAGAGCGTGGCCGCGGCATCGTCCAGGGCGAGGAATTCGAGCTCGCCCGGGCCGCCGATGCGGTAGAGGTCGAGGTGCAGCGCCTTGCCGCCTTGCGGAAGCCGCGCGTCCGCGTACGGATAGTGCTCGACCAGCGTGTAGGTCGGGCTGCGGATCGCGCCGACCACACCCAACGCACGCAGCCAGGCGCGCGCGAGGCTGGACTTGCCCGCGCCGAGGTCGCCATGCAGGTGCACGACCGCGGTGGCCGGCTGCGTCCGCGCGAGCAACTGCCCGAGGGCGTCGGTGGCGGCGGGATCGGCGAGCTGCAGCTGGATCACGCGGAAACTCCGGGATTGGCGAGGCGGTGCAAGGCGGGCAGCAGATCGCTGGCGAGCAGGCCGCGTTCGCCGCCGTTGCGCGCGGCGACGTCGCCTGCCGCCGCGTGCAGCAACGCGCCCACGCTCGCCGCATTGAACGGAGAAAATCCCTGCGCGCGCAGCGCGGCGATCACGCCGGTGAGCAGGTCGCCCATGCCGCCGCTGGCCATGCCGGCGTTTCCTGCACAAATGATGCGAGGCACCGCATCCGGCGCCGCCACGATCGTGCCGGCGCCTTTCAGCACGACGACGCAGCCGAAGCGCGCAACCAGCGCATCCGCCGCGGCGAAACGATGCGCCTGCACGGTGCGCGTGTCGCTTCCGAGCAGGCGCGCCGCTTCGCCCGGATGCGGCGTGAGCACGGTATCCGCCCGCAGCGTCCGCGGCTGTTTCGCCAGCAGGTTGAGCGCGTCGGCATCGAGTACGAGCGAAAGGTCTGCCGCGAGCGCACGGGCGAGCAGTTCGCGGCCCCAGTCGCCCTGGCCGAGCCCGGGCCCGACCGCGAGCAGCGTGGCGCGCGCGACCACTTCGTCGAAATCGCCCGAATCATCGATGGCGCGCGGCATCAATTCGGGACGGCGTGCGAGCAGCGGCGCGACGTGTTGCGCGCGCGTCGCCACGCCGACCAGTCCGGCGCCCGTGCGCAGCGTCGCCTCGGCGCAGAGCGCGATCGCCCCGCCGCTGCCGTGGTCGCCGCCGATGCAGAGCACGTGCCCATACAGGCCCTTGTGGCTGTTGCGTGGGCGCGGGTGCAGCCAGCGCGACAGGTCCGGCGACCGCAACGCTTCGGCAGCAGGCTGGACGCCGTCGCCATCGATGGCGAGCGTGGCGACGGCGCATTCGCCAACGTGGTCGAGCGCCGCGCCGGTCGCGAGGCCGCGGTGCGCGGCGAGCATCTGCAACGTGCGGGTCGCGCGCACGGCGGCACCCGGCACGTGGCCGGTATCGGCATCGACGCCGCTCGGCACGTCGATGGCGAGGGTATCGCCATCGAAGGCGTTCATCGCTTCCACCAGGCGTGCCGCATCGCCTTGCGGTGCACGCGTGAGGCCGATGCCGAACAGCGCGTCCACCAGCACGTCGCCCGCCGGCAAGGTGCCGGTGAAATCGTCGACGGGGCAACCGGCCGCCCGGCACGCGGCCTCCGCACGCTGCGCGGTCGTGCCGCGCGGCGCGTCCAGGCGCACCACCCGCACCGGC
>JABFWF010000100.1 GCA_013362405.1 Lysobacter sp.
GTCGTGGAAGACGGTGTCGGGCGCCGCGCGCTATACCGCGTGGTGGCGCGACACCACCGCGCCGCAGTGGCAGCACGCGCGCGATGCCGGCAATGCGACGTCCATCGTGCTGAAGGGCGTCAACATCGACGACTGGTTCTTCGGCGTGTCCTCGGTGAGCGCCGACGGATGGGAAAGCCCGGTGGTGTTCCCGGGCGATGCGGGCAGCTTCGAGCGTTCGCCCGCGGCGACGACGCCGAAGGCCGACTGACGTCGCGGACCGTGCCGCGGGCATGAAAAAAGGCCGGCTTGCGCCGGCCTTTTTTTATTGCGACGGGAAGGCTCAGCCCTTCTGCGCCGCGATCCAGCGATCGACCTTGTCCTCCAGCACGTCCAGCGGCACCGCGCCGTCCTTCAGCACCTCGGCGTGGAACGCGCGGATGTCGAACTTCGGCCCGAGCGCCTGCTGCGCCTTCGCGCGCAGTTCCTTGATCTTCAGCTCGCCCGACTTGTACGCGAGCGCCTGGCCGGGGATGGCCATGTAACGCTCGGCCTCGGCGACGGCGTCGGTCTGGCTGGCGGCGGAGTTGTCGAGCATGTACTTGATCACCTGCTCGCGCGTCCAGCCCTTGCTGTGCAGGCCGGTATCGACCACCAGGCGGATCGCGCGCCACAGCTCGTTCTGCAGGTAGCCGAAGTCGTCGTACGGATCCTTGTACATGCCGAGGTCCTTGCCGAGCGATTCGGCGTACAGCCCCCAGCCCTCGGCGAACGCGGTCTCGCCGCCGAAGCGGCGGAACTTCGGCAGGCCGGTGAGTTCCTGCTGCAGCGCGATCTGGAAGTGGTGGCCGGGGATCGCCTCGTGCAGGAACAGATCCTCCGCGTCCCAGGTGCGGCGGCTCGGCAGGTCGTAGGTGTTGACGTAGAAGATGCCGGGGCGGCTGCCGTCCTCGCTCGGGCCGTTGTATTCACCACCCGCGGCCGACTGCGCGCGATAGGCCTCGACCGGGCGGATCTCGAACTTCGCCTTCGGCGTCAGCGAGAAGAGCCTGGGCACGCCGGCCATCACCTGCGACTCGATGCCGCGGTAGTGGGCGAGCAGCGCGTCCTCGCTCTTGAACGTGAAGCGCGGGTCGGTGCGCATGAACTGGAAGAAGTCCTGCAGCGAGCCCTTGAAGCCGACCTGCTGCATCACGCCGCGGATTTCGCCCTGGATGCGCGCGACTTCGTCGAGGCCGAGCTGGTGGATCTGCGCCGGCGTGCGGTCGGTGGTCGTGTTGACCTTGACCTGGTAGGCGTACCACGCGACGCCGTCGGGCAGCGCATCGAGGCCGACCGTGTCGCGCGTGTGCGGCATGTAGTCGTTGGCGATGTAATCGCGCAGGCGATGGTAGGCAGGCAGCAGCTGGTCGGCGATCAGCGTGCGGTACTGCGCGGTCAGGCGCGCCTTGTCGGCAGCGGAGAAGTCCGCCGGCATGTTCTTCACCGGCATCCAGAACAGCGTGTCTTCCGGCTTGTCCTTCATCACCGCGTCGAGCTGCGGGACGACCTTCACCATCAGCACCTTCGGCTGCACCACGCCGTGGGCGACGCCTTCCTTCATATTGGCGATCGCCTGGTCGAACACCACCGGCACCTGCGACGCGCGCTTGAGCCAGTTGTCGTAGTCCTTGACCGTCTTGAACGGCTGCGGGCCGGTGCCAGAACCGAACATCACCACGAAGTTGGCGAGGTTGTAGAACTGGTTGATCGGGATCATCCAGTCGGGGAAACGCTCGCCTTCCAGCGCCGTCTTCTGGTCGTGCACGAAGATCTGGTAACTGATCAGGTCCTGGCCCGAGAGGCCTTCGGGCCCGATCTTCTGCACGCGGTCGAGCCAGCCCTGGTTGAACGCGTGCTGCTTCGCGCGGTAATCGGCCGACAGCAGGTTCGGCAGCTGGTCGTTGTAGCGCGGGTCGCCCTGGAACGTGGCCTGCAGCGGGTTAAGCTTCAGCTCCTCTTCCCAGAATGCGTCGTACAGGCGGTTGAGCTGCTGGGCCTTGCTGGCGGGCTGCGCGGTGGCGACGGGCGCCTTGGCGGGCGCGGCAAGGACGGACGCCGGTGCGGCGAGCGCGGCGGCGACGGCGAGCGCGAGGACGAGCGGGCGGATCATGGATGGCTCCGGAGCGGAAGTGGGCGGAGCCTCGCTCGCGGGCAGTGGGGCGGCAAAGGGCCAAAGGTCATCCGCCGCGCGGCTGCTCAGGCCTCGCGAAACGTCGCGGTTGCCGGCAGACGCAGGCATGTCTCCTTCATTGCGCGGAGGCAGCCCGTCGCTGCGGGGAATGAAGGAGACGGCGCCCCGGAATGGCGATGACCCCGCCGACTGACCTCGGCGCCCGCATCATCCGATACCGTTGCTGCCTTCCGGCCCTGGCGGGGTTTTCGAACTAGCGTCGCGAGGGGCCGACGGGGCCACCATGGAAACGAAAGATGGCGGAGAGAGCGGGATTCGAACCCGCGAAGCGGGGTTTAGCCGCTTACACACTTTCCAGGCGTGCTCCTTCAACCACTCGGACACCTCTCCGCTGGAACCCCGCGAGGCCGCATCCAGCCGCCTTCAGGGCCGCAAATTCTAGCCGCGGCGCGGGGTTGGAACAAGCGAGCCGCCGCGTTCGGCGGCCGTGCGGACCCGGCGTGGCACACTAGCGATCCCCGCGTTGCAGGAGCGGCCGTCAGCGGCCGGTCGCGCTCGATGTCCTACCTCGTCCTTGCCCGCAAGTGGCGCCCCCGGCGCTTCGCCGAACTGGTCGGGCAGGAGCATGTGGTGCGCGCGTTGACCAACGCGCTGGAGTCGGGGCGGGTGCACCATGCATTCCTCTTCACCGGCACGCGCGGCGTCGGCAAGACCACCATCGCGCGCATCTTCGCCAAATCGCTCAACTGCGAGCGCGGCACGTCCAGCGATCCATGCGGCGAGTGCGAGACCTGCCTGGCGATCGACGCCGGCCGCTACATCGACCTCTTGGAGATCGACGCCGCGTCGAACACCGGCGTCGACAACGTGCGCGACCTGATCGAGAACGCGCAGTACATGCCATCGCGCGGCCGCTACAAGGTGTACCTCATCGACGAAGTGCACATGCTGTCGAAGCCGGCGTTCAACGCGCTGCTGAAGACGCTCGAAGAGCCGCCGGAGCACGTCAAGTTCCTGTTCGCGACCACCGACCCGGAGAAGCTGCTGGTGACGGTGCTGTCGCGCTGCC
>JABFWF010000153.1 GCA_013362405.1 Lysobacter sp.
GCGTGGCGTCTTTCGCGGCCCACGGAAAGCTGACCGGCGGCGCGTCGATCTATCTATCGGCCGGCTCGCGGTGACGCGTGCAACGTCTCGCGCATGCGCACGGCCACGATGCCGCCGGAAGCGAAGGTCAGCGCTGCCACGGCCCACAGCGCGGCGGCCGGTCCGAACGCGTCGGCGACGAGGCCGGCGAGCAGCGCGCCCACCGCATAGCCGAGGTCGCGCCACAGCCGGTACACGCCCACGGCCGAGGCGCGCCACTGCGGATGCGCGACATCGCCGATCGCGGCCAGCAGCGTCGGATACACCATCGCCGTGCCAAGGCCGAGCGCGACCGCGCCCGCAGCGAATCCACCGAACGCATGCGCCAGCGCGACGCCCGCGATGCCGATCGCCTGCAGCCACATGCCACAGGCGATCAGCCACTTCCGGCCGATCCGGTCCGACCATGCGCCGGTGAACAGCTGGGCGAAGCCCCAGGTCGCCGGATAGATCGCCGCCAGCGTGCCGATCTGCGAGAGATCCATGCGCGCGGCGGCGAAGAACAGCGGAAACAATCCCCACGCCATGCCGTCGTTGAGGTTGTTGACCAGTCCCGCCTGGCTGATGCTCGACAGGTCGCGGTCCGCGACGCTGGTGCGCCAGAAGATCTCGCGCTGGCCGGGCGGCGACACGGGCGCGGCCACGGCATGCAGGCGCGCCTCGAGCTGCGCATGCCCGCGGGTCTCGCGCACGAGCCACGCCGACAGCAGCAAGCCAGCGCCGGCGAAGGCGACGCCCGGATAGAACGGCACGGGGCGCAGGCCATGGCGCGCTGCGAGAAACCCGGTCAGCAGCGCGCTTCCCGCGACGGCGACGTAGCCGGCGAACTCGTTGATTCCCATCGCCAGGCCACGGCGCTGCGGCCCGACGAGGTCCACCTTCATGATCACCGTCGTCGACCACGTCAGCCCCTGGCTCACGCCCAGCAGCGCGTTCGCGAACAGGATCCAGCGCCAATCCGGCGCCCACATCAGCAGGAACGGCACCGGCGTGGCGACGAGCCATCCCGCCACGAGCACGTGCTTGCGTCCGAAGCGGTCCGACCATCGGCCGGCGAGGTAATTGGTCAGCGCCTTGGTGAAGCCGAAGACGACGATGAACGACAGTACGGCGGATTTCGCCGCCAGATGGAACTCGTGCTCGGCGATCGACGGGAGGATGGCGCGTTCCAGACCGACCATCGCGCCGACGAACCCGTTCACCAGCACGAGCAGCGCGAACTGCCCGAGGTTCTCGCGAAGTCCCAGGCGCGGCGCGTGCATGTCGACTGTTCCCGTCATTCCGGCGCTCCGTCCGCACCCGCCTTTCCGCCCAGCATGCATCGCGCCGGTGGCCCGGTCACGCAGGCGGCGCCGTTGTCCATCGAGGGTGGAAGCAGACACGGAGGCGTTCCATGGTCGCCAGCGCGACGCTCCGCCGCCGCATCGAGGCACAAGGCTTCCGAGGCCTCGACGACGACACCCTCAGCCGGATCGGGCCCTGGCTGCGCTGGTCGCCCGTCCTCTGCACCGTCGTCATGATCGCAGGCGTGGCGTTGCAGTCCGCGCCGGTGCTGTGGAGCCTCGCGGGCGTGGCCCTGCTGGGCGCGGTGCTGCCGTTCCATCCCTTCGACCTGCTGTACAACCACGGGCTGCGCCACCTGACCGGCACCGGCGCACTGCCGCGCCAGGGCCCGCAGCGACGGTTCGCCTGCGCGGTGGCGACCGCCTGGCTGTTCGCCACGGGCCTGGCCTTCCATCAAGGCGATGCGATGGTCGGCACCCTGCTCGGCATCCCGCTGATCCTGGTGGCCGGCCTGGTCAGCCTGACCAACATCTGCATCCCGTCGATGCTCCACAACCGGCTGTTCGCGCAAGGCCGGTAGCGCCCGTCTCCGCACTGCCGGTTATCCTCGCGGCATCCGCCGCAGGGGATCGCCATGCTCGCCTGGTCGAAGCGCGTCGCGCTCGCGCTGCTGCTCCTACTGGCCGCATGCGCGGCGGGATTCTGGCTGCTGCACGGCAGCGTGCCGGCGCTCGACGGCGCGCAGGCGTTGCCCGGACTTGGCGCGAACGTGACCGTGCAGCGCGACGCGCTCGGCGTGGTCACCATCGACGCCGCCAGCGAAGCGGATGCCATGCGCGCGCTCGGCTGGGTGCACGCGCAGGAACGCTTCTTCGAGATGGACCTGATGCGGCGCAGCGCCGCGGGCGAACTCGCCGAGCTGTTCGGTCCCGCCGCGCTCGACATGGACCGCGAGCATCGCGCGCATCGCCTGCGCGCACGCGCGGAGGCAGGTCTGGCCACGTTCACCGGCGCGCACCGCGACCTGCTGCAGGCCTACGTCGGCGGCGTCAACGCCGGCCTCGGCGCGCTGCATGCGCGCCCGTGGCCGTACCTGCTGCTGCGCATGCAACCGCGCGCGTGGGCACCGGCCGATTCGCCACTGGTCGGCGACGCGATGTACTTCGACCTGCAGGAATCCGGCCTCCGGCGCGAGCGCGCGCTGCTCGCGCTGCGCGCGGCCACGGCGCCGCCGCTGTACGCACTGCTCACCCATGACGGCACCACCTGGGATGCACCGCTTTACGGCGCGGCGCACGGCGACGCCATGCTGCCCGACGCCACGACGCTCGACCTGCGCCGCCTGCCAGAACCCCCGCACCCGCGGGACCTGGTGCTGCGCGATGCGCCCGCGCGCGACATCGGCAGCAACAACTTCGCCGTCGCCGGCACGCTGACGCGCGACGGGCGCGCCATCCTCGCCGACGACATGCACCTCGGGCTGCGCGTGCCCAACATCTGGTTCCGCGTGCGCCTGCGCTATCGGGCGCCGGATGCACCGGGCGGCCGCGTCGACGTCAACGGCCTCAGCCTCCCCGGCCTCCCCGGCGTGATCGTCGGCAGCAACGGGCACGTCGCCTGGGGCTTCACCAACAGCTACGTCGACACCTTCGACTGGCGCGTCGTGCGTCCCTGCGCGCGACCGGACGGCACCGCCTGCACGCCGGTGCGCACGATGCGCGAAACCCTCCGTGTCGCCGGCGCCGCACCCGCGACGCTCGATGTCGAGGAAACCGCCTGGGGCCCGATCCTCGACCACGCGCGCAATGGCGACGCGCTCGCCCTGCGCTGGGCCGCGCACCTGCCGGGCGCGCTCGACCTCGGTATCGCCGACTTCGCGAAGGCCGGCGACCTGCACGCCCTGCTCGCCCGGGCCGACCATGCCGCGGTGCCCACGCAGAACCTGGTCGCGGTCGACCGCACGGGCCACATCGCCTGGCGCTGGCTCGGGCCATTGCCGGTGCGCGCGCCGGGTTGCACGCCGGACGTCGAATCGAGGCGGGACGTCGAAGCGAGCGCAGCATCCTGCCCGCCCTGGCCGCTCGCCACCGACCAGTCGCCCGCGCTCGTCGATCCGCCGTCCGGCCGCCTGTGGACCGCGAACGCGCGCGTCGTCGATGGTGCCCTGCTCGACCGCGTCGGCGACGGCGGCTACGCGCTCGGCGCGCGTGCGAAGCAGATCCGCGACGACCTGTTCGCGCGCGACCGCTTCGGCGAACGCGACCTGCTCGCCATCCAGCTCGACGATCGCGCGCTGTTCCTGCAGCGCTGGTGGCGGCTGCTGCAGGACGAAGCGGGCGCGTCGCGCATGCCCGCGCTGCAGGCGCTCGCGGCGGCGTCGCGCCACTGGGACGGCCGTGCCGGCGTCGACTCGGTGAGCTACCGCATCGTGCGCGAATGGCGGCTTGCGGTGCACGCGCGCCTGCTCGACGGCCTCACCGCGCCCGCGCAGGCCGCGCTCGGTGACGCATTCACCATGCCCGACCTGCCGCAGTTCGAAGGCGTGGCCTGGCCGCTGGTGACGCAGCGCCCGGCCAACCTGCTGGCACGCCGCTACGCGAATTGGGACGCGCTGTTCGAGGACGCGGCGCGGCAGGTGCGCGACGACCTCGCGAAGGAAGGCCCGCTCGCGCGGCGCAACTGGGGCGAACGCAACACCGCGCACATCTGCCATCCGCTCGCCCGCGCGCTGCCCGCCTTCGTCAAGCCGCTGCTGTGCATGCCGGCCGATCCGCTCGCGGGCGACACCAACCTGCCGCGCGTCGCTGCGCCGGGCTTCGGCGTGTCCGAGCGGCTGGTCGTGTCGCCCGGCCACGAGGCGGACGCGATCCTGCACATGCCCGGCGGCCAAAGCGGCCACCCGCTCTCGCCCTACTGGGGCGCCGGCCACGAGGACTGGGTGCACGGCCGCGCGACACCATTGCTGCCCGGACCCGCGCAGCACACGCTGCAGCTGCTGCCTGCCCGTTGACGCCGTGTCACGCGGCGCACGCGTCTTCCACGGCAGCGGCCTGGTGCACGTCGGCGATCGCGCGTCCCGATGGGTCGGCCGCGGCGGCGAACGCCGCATCCCAGGCCAGCGCCGCCGGTGACGAACACGCGATCGACCTTCCACCCGGGACCGTGCGTGCGCAGGCCTCGCCGGGAAACCAGCGTTCGAAGAGGCTCCGGTAGAAATAGGCCTCCTTCGTCTGCGGCGGATTGACCGGAAAGCGCTCGCCCGCCCGCGAGAACGCGTCGTCGTCCACCTCTGCCTCGGCATGCGCCTTCAATCCGTCGATCCAGCCGTAACCGACGCCGTCGCTGAACTGCTCCTTCTGCCGCCACAGGATTTCCTCCGGCAGGACACCTTCGAAGGCTTCGCGCAGCAGCGCCTTCTCGATGCGTCCCGGCGCCGTCATCTTGTGCCGCGCATCCACGCGCATCGCGGCGTCGACGAACTCGACGTCGAGGAACGGCACGCGCGCTTCCACGCCCCAGGCCATCATCGCCTTGTTGGCGCGCAGGCAGTCGTACTGGTGCAGCGCGTCCAGCTTGCGCACCAGCTCCTCGTGGAACGCGCGCGCATCCGGCGCCTTGTGGAAGTAGAGGTAACCGCCGAACAGTTCGTCGCTGCCCTCGCCGGACAGCACCATCTTCACGCCCATCGCGCGGATGCGCCGCGCCAGCAGGAACATCGGCGTGGATGCGCGCACGGTGGTCACGTCGTAGCTCTCGATGTGGCGGATGACTTCCGGCAGCGCGTCGAGCCCTTCCTCGAAGGTGTAGGTGAAGCCGTGGTGCACCGTGCCGAGGGCGTCGGCGGCGACCTGCGCGGCGGCGAGGTCCGGTGAGCCCTCCAGGCCGATCGCGAACGAGTGCAGCCGCGGCCACCACGCCTCGCTGGCGTCGTCGTCCTCCACCCGGCGACGCGCGAACTTCGCCGCGCACGCGGCCACCAGCGACGAATCGAGGCCACCCGAAAGCAACACGCCGTACGGCACGTCGGCCATCAGTTGCCGGCGCACCGCCGCTTCCAGCGCGTCGCGCAGCGCCATGCGGTCCGCGGCGACGCCTTCGACCGCGGCGTGCTCGCGCCACGCGCGCTCATACCAGCGCAGCGCCCCGCCGCCCGCGCAGCGCCGATCGGCGCTGTCGAACCAGTGGCCCGGCGGAAACGGTGCGACGTCGGCGCACATCCGGGCCAGCGCCTTCATCTCCGATGCGATCCACAGGCGGCCGTCTGCGCCGTGGCCCCAATAGAGCGGGCAGATCCCCATGTGGTCGCGCGCGACGACCACGCGGCGCGCGTCCCGGTCCCACAGCGCGAAGGCGAACATGCCATTGAGGCGGCCAAGCCACGTCGCCACGCCTTCGCCGTCGCGATGGAGCGCGTTGATGACCTCGCAGTCGGAGCCGGTACGGAAGGCGTAGGGTCGCGCGAGCCGGCGCTCGAGCTCGCGGTGGTTGTAGATCTCCCCGTTGACCGCCAGCACCAGCGCACCATCCGTCGAAAGGATCGGCTGCGCGCCCCCGGTGGGATCGACGATGGCGAGCCGCTCATGCACCAGGATCGCGGCGGGATCGACGTGCACGCCACTCCAGTCCGGGCCGCGGTGGCGCTGCCGCGCCGACAGCGACAGCGCGAGCGGGCGCAACGCGGCGACGTCCGCGCCGGGACGGAGATCGAAGACGCCGAGGATCGAGCACATGGTGGTTCCTTTGGTTTTTCGGAGGAGAAAACGAAAGGGCCCGCACTTCGCAGTGCGGGCCCCGGTTCGATTGGCGTGGATGTTGCGCGCGCTAATCGCCGACCCGCGGAGGGCTGGCGTTATTGCGATTGTTGTTGGTGGCGCGCGCCGAAACCGCGCCCGGGAAGGCGGCGGCGTTGGCGAGACTGGCGCGCGGATGGCTCATGTTGGCCCGAGTGTGCACGTGGCTTGCAGGCCACGCAACCGGAGCGTCGCCCCGCGCGCGGCGTCCGGCGGGATCGTGTCGTGGTCTGGACGCCCGCGCGCGGTTCACCTGGATCATCGGCCGCATGCGCGCCGGCTTGAGCCGGAATTCGACTGATCCGCTAGCCGAGCAACCGCTCCATCAGCGCCAGGTACAACGCGGGCAGTCGTTCGAGGTCGGCGACATCGACGTGCTCGTCGACCTTGTGGATGCTGGCGTTCACCGGCCCGACCTCGATGCACTGCGCGCCCAGCGGCGCGATGAAGCGCGCATCGGAGGTACCGCCGCCCGTGCTTTCCTCGGGCGGTGCGCCGGCGAAGGCCGACAGCACGTCGCGCGCCGCAGCGCGCAGCGGCCCGTCTGGAGTGAAGAACGGTTCCCCGCCACGGTGCCAATGGATGGCGTAGTCGATGCCGTGCGCGCGCAGGATCGCCTCGCATTCGGCCTCGAGCCGCTCCGCGCGCCAGTGCGGGTTGTAGCGCAGGTTGAACAGCACCTGCAGTTCGCCCGGGATGACGTTGTTGGCGCCGGTTCCCGCGTGGATGTTGCTGACCTGCAGGCTGGTCGGCGGAAAAGTCTCGTATCCGTCGTCCCACCGTCGTGCGGTGAGCTCGGCCAGCGCCGGCAGCGCGAGATGGATCGGATTGCGCGCCTTCTCCGGATACGCGACGTGGCCCTGCACGCCGCGCACCGTGAGCGTCGCCGACAGCGTGCCGCGTCGCCCGACGCGCAACAGGTCGCCCAGCGTCGCCTTCGACGACGGCTCGCCGGTGACGCACCAGTCGATCCGTTCGCCGCGCTGGCGGAACGCCTCGGCGACGCGGCGCACGCCATCGACCGCATCGCCTTCCTCGTCGGAGGTGAGCAGCAGCGCGACGGTGCCGCGGTGGTGCGGATGGGCGGCGACGAATCGCTCCAGCGCGATCACGAACGCCGCCACGCTGCCCTTCATGTCCGCGGCGCCACGGCCGTACAGCCGGCCGTCGCGCACTTCCGGCACGAACGGATCGCTCGCCCACGCCTCGCGCGGCCCTGGCGGCACCACGTCGGTGTGCCCGAGCAGCACCAGTACCGGGCCGCCATCGCCATGCGTCGCCCACAGGTTGTCGACCTCGCCGAAGCGCAGCGATTCGCGGGCGAAACCGGCGCGCGCCAGGCGCTCGGCGACCAGCGCCTGGCAGCCGGCGTCGTCCGGCGTCACCGAGTGGCGCAGGATCAGTTCCTTGGCCAGGTTGAGGACTTCGCTCATGCGCTGGACACTCGGATGCCGAACCGCTTCTTGAAGCCGTTGTCGCTGAAACCCTGCGTCACCACGCCATCGCCGGTGACCACCACCGGCCGGCGGACCAGCTGCGGGTATTCCTTCAGCAGCAGCTTCCACTCGGCGTCGGAAGCGGGCTCCTTCCGGTTCGGCGGCAGGTTGCGCCAGGTCGTCGACGACTTGTTGACCATCGCCTCCCAGCCACCGAGGTGATTTTTCCATTGCACGAGGGTTTCCGGCGACTGCCGCACGTCGCGGTAGTCGACGAAGGCGTGCGCGATGCCGAAGCGGTCGAGCCACTTCCTGGCCTTCTTGCAGGTGTCGCAGTTGGCGAGGCCGTACAGGGTGGTGGTCATGCGTTGCGCCGAACGATGGAAGGAAGGGATGTGGGTTGGCCCCTGCGCGGCGTTCGGCGGCACGGATGCCGCCGAAGAGCCGACATGGACGTACTTGCGGCGTGTCGCGCAAGGGCCAGCCAACGGCCCTTCCTGCGGGGAGCCCTATTCCGCCAACCCTCGCAAAAGATCGTTGATCGACGTCTTCGCGCGCGTCTTCGCGTCCACCTGCTTGACGATCACCGCGCAATACAGCGAATGCGAACCGTCCTTCGACGGCAGCTGGCCGGAGACCACGACGCTGTACGGCGGGACCGAACCGTAGCTGACCTCGCCGGTGGCGCGGTTGTAGATGCGCGTCGACTGGCCGAGGAACACGCCCATGCCGATCACGCTGTGGTGGCCGACCACGAAGCCTTCGACGACTTCCGAGCGCGCGCCGATGAAGCAATGGTCCTCGATGATCGTCGGCGACGCCTGCAGCGGCTCGAGCACGCCGCCGATGCCGGCGCCCCCGGACAGGTGGCAATGCTTGCCGACCTGCGCGCAGGACCCGACCGTCGCCCAGGTGTCCACCATCGTGCTTGCGCCGACGTAAGCGCCGATGTTGACGAAGCTCGGCATCAGCACCACGTCCTTGCCGATGTGCGCGCCGCGCCGCGCGATCGCGCCCGGCACGACGCGCGCACCGAGCTTGCGGAAGTCCGACTCGCCGAAGCCGGCGAAACGCGACGGCACCTTGTCCCAGAACGGCGACGGCTCGCCATCCATCAGCTCCATCTCGTGCACGCGGAAGTACAGCAGCACCGCCTTCTTCAGCCACTCGTTGACGGTCCAGCCGCCCTTGCCGTCCGGCTCGGCGACGCGGAAGTCGCCGTGCTCCAGGCCGTCGATCACGCGCTCGACGGTCGGCCGGGTCGATCCCTCGACCTCGTCGAGCGTGAGCATCGTGCGCCGCTCCCAGGCGCTGTCGATGGTGAAGCGCAACTCGTCGTGCGCCTCGCCCTGCGGGATGGCCTTGGCTGGCGCGCGCTTGCGCGGGGCCGTCGTTGCGGGAGCCTTGCGGGTCTTGCGTTCGGTCATGCGATGGTTTCCCCGTCGAGGCAGGCGCGCAACGCGTCGCGCAGCGCCTGCTGTTGCGATTCGTCGAGCGGGCGGTCCCGCTCGTCGGTGATCCGGAACACGTCCTCGGCGCGTTCGCCGAAGGTCGCGATGCGCGCATCGTGCACGCGCAGGCGCTGGTCGCGCAGCACCCGGGTGACGTCGGCGAGCAGGCCCGGGCGGTCGGTACACACCAGGCTGAGCACCGTATGGCGCCCGCCTTCGCCGAAGGCGACCTGCGGCACGCGGCGGAAATGGCGCAGGTGGCGTGGCTGCGCGCGCCGCGCCGGGCGCACGGCGTCAAGGTCGGGCCGCGCGAGCACTGCGTGGAGACGCTGCTCCACCTCGCCCGCCGGGACCGCGGCATGCCCCTCCGCCGGCAGTACTTCGAACGTGTCGAAGACCGTCGCGTCCGGGCCATCGAGCAGGCGCGCCTGCTGGATCGCCAGCCCCGTGCGATCCAGCGTGGCGACGATCGCCGCGAACAGGCCGTCACGGTCGGGCGAATGCACGAACAACTCGAGGGCGCGCGCCTGCGCACCCAGCGCCCGTGCCCGCACCCGTGTCGCACCCGGCGCGAGTTCGCGCAACGCCTCCGCCTGCCAAGCGACCTGGTCCGGCCGCCCGCGCAGGAAACTCTCTTCGGGCATGGCCGCGAACAGGCCGGCGATCTCCGCTTCGTCCACACCTTCGCCGGCGAGCCGCGCCCCCGCGGCCGCACGCGTCTCGGCGACGCGCTCGGCCGCCGCGACCGGATGCTCCAGTCCACGCCGCAGCGCCAGCCGCGTCGCGGTGTACAGGTCCGCGAGCAGCCGGTCCTTCCATGCGTTCCACAACTTGGGCGAGGTGCCCGCGATGTCGGCGCAGGTCAGCAGGTACAGCAGGTCGAGCCGCTCGCGGTCGGCGATCTCGTGGGCGAAGCGGTGGATGACGTCGGGATCGCCGATGTCCTGCTTCTGCGCGGTCACCGACATCAGCAGGTGCTTCTGCACCAGCCAGGCGACCAGCGCGGTGTCCGCCTCCCCGAGCCCATGCGCCTCGCAGAACGCACGCGCGTCCACCGCGCCGAGTTCGGAATGGTCGCCACCGCGGCCCTTGGCGATGTCGTGGAAGAGCCCGGCCAGCAGCAGCAGCTCCGGACGACGCAGCCGCGGCCAGACCTCGTGCGCGATCGAGAAGCGCGGATCGGGTTCGCCGCTGGCGAACGCGGCGAGGTTGCGCAGCACGGCAAGCGTGTGCTGGTCGACCGTATAGACGTGGAACAGGTCGAACTGCATGCGCCCGGACACGCGCGCGAACGCGGGAATCCAGCGTCCGAGCACGCCCAGGCGCGCCATGCGGGCCAGCGTCTCGACCGGCTGCGGGCCACGCAGCAGCGCCATGAAGGCGGCGCGCAACGCGGGCGTCGCGTGGTCGTAGGCCGGTATCGCCGGCAGCGCTTCGGCCAGCGCGCGCGCCGTCTGCGAATGCAGGCCGCGCACCTGCGGATGGGTGGCCCAGGCCGCGAACAGCGCGAACACCCGTGCCGTCGCGTCGCCGCCGGGCCACGCGGGATCGCGCGCGGCGAGGTAGCCACGGCGCAATTCGTGCGCATCGTCGATGGGCTGCGGCGCGACCTCGCCCTCCAGTTGCTCCTCGAAGCGTTGCAGCAGCCGTTCGTTGATCCGCAGAACAACCGCTGCGCTGCGGTAGAAGCCCTGCATCATCTGTTCGACCGCGAGCGTGCCGTCCGCGTCGGCGAAGCCCAGGCGCGCGGCGAGCGCCTTCTGGTGGTCGAAGCGCAACCGCTCCTCGCGCCTTTTCGCCACCAGGTGCAGGCCGAAGCGAAGCCGCGCGAGCGCGCACCGCTCGCGGTCCAGCGTGGCGTATTCGTCGGCGCCGAGTTGGCCGAGCGCGACCAGTTGCTGCAGGTCGCGCGCGCCGAGCACGCGCAGCGCCATCCAGCGCAGCGTCTGCACGTCGCGCAGGCCGCCGGGGCCTTCCTTGAGGTTGGGTTCGAGGTTGTCCGAGGTATCGCCGAAACGCGCGTGGCGCAGGCGTTGCTCCTCGCGCTTGGCGACGAAGTAGTCGCGCGGCGGCCATGCGCGCGCGGGCGCGATCGCCTCCTGCAAACCCGCGGCGGCCGCATCGTCCACGCACAGCGGCCGCGCTTCCTGCAGCGCGGTGAGCACGGTGATGTCGGCGATCGCCGCCTGCGTGCATTCGTCCGCCGAACGCACCGCGTGGCCGACCGGCAGCCCCGCGTCCCACAGCAGCGCGAACAGCCGTGCCAGCGCGTCGGCATGCTTGGTTTGCGCACCGGCCTCGGCCAGCACCAGCAGGTCGATGTCCGATTGCGGGAACAACTCGCCGCGGCCATAGCCGCCGACCGCGAACAGCGCGAGCGGGGCATGCCGCGGGATGCAGCGCTCCCAGCCTTCGCGGATCAGCGCGTCGGCAGCCTGTGCGCGGGCATGCAGCAGCGCGTCGATGTCGTCGTTACGGTCGAAGCGCGCGACTAGTGCCGTGTCGGCGTCCGCCAGCCGCGCACGCGCGCCGGCGGCCCAGGCGGCGTCCGTCGCCGGCGGCAGTTCGGCCGCGGCGAGGCGCTCGCTCACAATTCGTTGTCGTCGCCCGGCAGGCGGGTGAGGATCTCGACGCCGGTGTCGGTCACGACGACGGTGTGCTCCCACTGCGCGGAGAGCTTGCGGTCCTTGGTCACCACGGTCCAGCCGTCGGGCAGCAGCCGCGTGTGGCGCGTGCCCTCGTTGATCATCGGCTCGATCGTGAAGGTCATGCCCGTCTTGAGCAGCGTGCCTTCGCCCGGGCGCCCGTAGTGCAGGACCTGCGGATCCTCGTGGTAGACGCGGCCGAT
>JABFWF010000194.1 GCA_013362405.1 Lysobacter sp.
AAGACGCGCCTGCAGGAATGGCTGCAGGCGCGGCAGAAGCCGCTGCCGGTGTACGCGCTGGTGGAGGAATTTGGCGAGGAGCATGCGCGCACCTTCCGGGTGTCGTGCACGCTGGAATCGCCGCCGCTGGTCACCGAAGGCGAGGGCAGCTCGCGCCGCGCGGCCGAGCAGATGGCGGCGGAGGCGGCGCTGGCGCGGCTGGGGCAGTCCGCGGCGTGAGCGGATGCAGCGGCCGCGATGCCGCGCGCCGTACAATCCCGTGATGAGCGAAACCCCTTTCCGCGCCGGCCACGTCGCCGTCGTCGGCCGTCCCAACGTCGGCAAATCCACGCTGGTCAATGCGCTGGTCGGCGCCAAGGTCAGCATCACCTCCAATCGCCCGCAGACCACGCGCCACCGGCTGCTCGGCATCGCGAGTTTTCCGCACGGCCAGTTGCTGCTGGTCGACACGCCCGGCATCCATCGCGAACAGGGCAAGGCGTCGTCGTCGGCGATGCACCGCTGGATGAACCGCGCCGCGCGCGGTGCGCTGGAAGGCGTCGAGGCCGCTGCGCTGGTGATCGAGGCGGGCCGCTGGGACGACGAGGACGCGCTCGCCTACGACGCGCTGCGCGCCGCGAAGGTGCCCGTGGTGCTGGTCGTCAACCAGGTCGACCGGCTGAAGGACAAGACCGCGTTGCTGCCGTTCCTGGCGAAGGTGAGCGAAAGCCGCGATTTCGCCGCCGTGCATCCCGTGTCGGCACTCAAGCGGAAGGGCCTGGAGCCGCTGGTCGACGACCTGCTGAAACTGATGCCCGAACAGCCCGCGCTGTACGGCGAGGACGAGATCACCGACAAGAGCCAGCGTTTCCTCGCCGGCGAACTGGTGCGCGAGCAGCTGATGCGCCAGCTCGGCGCCGAGCTGCCGTACGCGACGACGGTGGAGATCGAGCGCTTCGAGGCGGAAGGCGCGATGTTCCGCATCGGCGCGGTGGTATGGGTCGAGCGCGAAGGCCAGAAGGCGATCGTGATCGGCAAGGGCGGCAGTCGCCTGCGCGAGATCGGCAGCCGCGCGCGCGAGGCGATGGAGCGGCTGTTCGGCACCAAGGTGTTCCTCGAGACCTGGGTGCGCGTGCGCACCGGCTGGTCGGACGACGAGGCGGCGCTGCGCGCGTTCGGCTACACCGAGTAGAGGAGCGAGTGGAGAGGAGTGAGAAATGAGTTGAGACGCTCATGTTGATTCCCACTCGTTTCTCACTCCTCTCCACTCTCCGCTAGCTCCATGCGCTATACCGCCGAACCCGCCTTCGTCCTGCACGCGCGCCCCTGGCGCGAGACCAGCCTGCTGGTCGAGGTGCTGAGCGAAGGCCACGGCCGGCTCGGTCTGGTCGCCCGCGGCGTGCAGGGACCGAAGCGGCACGTGCTGCGCGCCGCGCTGCAGCCGCTGCAGCTGATCCGCTTCGACGCCGTGCAGCAGGGCGAGCTCGCGCAGCTGCGCGCCGCCGAGGCGCAGGACGCCGCGCCGCAACTCGCCGGCGAAGCCGCGCTCGCCGGCTTCTACCTCAACGAACTCGTGCTGCGCCTCGCGCCGCGCCACGACCCGCTGCCGGAGTTGTTCGATGTCTACGGCGGCGCGCGCGCGCGGCTGGGCGTGGGCGAACCGCTGGCGTGGACCCTGCGCCGCTTCGAGCGCGACCTGCTCGCCGCGATCGGCCTCGGCTTCGCCTTCGACGTGGACGGCGAGGGCATGCCGATCGACCCGGCCGCGCGTTACCACCTCGATCCCGAACATGGTCCACGCCGGCTGCTCAGCGACCGCGGCCGCGATGAACGCAACACCGCCGCCACCGGGCGCGCGCTGCTGGCGCTCGCGGCAGATCGCCAGCCCGAAGCGGACGAGCTTGCCGGCCTGCGCCGCGCGCTGCGGCCCGTGCTCGCGCATCACCTCGGCGGACGCGGGCTGAAGTCGTGGGAGCTGCTCGGCGAACTCGGGCGCCTGTCGGCGGGCAGCGACTAGCCGACCGGCTGCAGCCCCGCCCCGAGCAGGTCGTCGACCGCCTCGTCGAAACGCCGCAACGCGGCCGGCGCGTGCAGGTCGGCCGCCAGCACCTGCACCGCGTCCGCCAGCCGCGCGGCGCCGACGAAGCCGCAGCTCGCGCGCAGGCGATGCAGCACGTGGCCGGCGCCATCGCCATCACCGGCCGCGAGCGCGGCATCGACCGCGAGCCGCTGTCCCGGCAGTTCGGCGAGGAACAGCCGGCGCAGCGCCTCGACGTGCGCGTGCTCGCCCTTGAGCGCGGCCAGCGCGGCGCCGTCATCCCACGCCGGCAGGGGGGTGTCGCGTGCAGGCGTATCGGCATCGACGGCTCCCGGTTCGCCGAGCGCGCGCCGGATCGCCGCCTGCAGCGCGCCGGGCGCGATGGGCTTGACCAGCACCTCGAGGAAGCCAGCGGCGAGCAGGCGGTCGAGTTCCTGGCGATCGTGGCTCGCGGTGTGCCCGAGCGCGGGCGTGTCGGCATCACGACGCAGGCGTGCGAGCAGTGCATCGCCGTCGCCGTCGGGCAGGTGCGCGTCGATCAGCCACAGATCGTGCCCGTTGCCCGCCTGGCGCTCCGCCGCCGCGCAGTCGGCGACCGCGTCCACCGTTGCCGGCAATGCCTCGATCGCCGCCGCGAGGAAGGCGCGGCTGACGGGGTCGTCCTCGACCAGCAGGATCTTCGGTCGCATTCGGCGCTCCTTCGCCCCTGAACCGCTCAGGGCGGCCCGGCTATGCTGCAGCGATGCCGGGTCGCGCGCCACTGCCATCCATCGTCCTGTGCGCGGGCGCGCTGCTGGCGGCGTTGCCCGCGCAGGCGCGCACGCTGGAGGCGCGCATCGCCCGCGTGCGCACCGCGGTGGCGACGCTGGAGCAGGTGCGCGTGCGGCTCGACTGGCCCGACGGCGCCAACACCGGCGCGCTATCGCTGCAGGCCGCGCGCGTCGACGCGCCCGGCCTTGGCTACCACTTCCGCAACCTCGCCTGGCAATGCCCGCTCCAGCGTGCCGGCACGGGATGGCGCTGCGCGGGCGATCTGCGCGCAGCGGGTGGGTCCCCCTTCGTGCTGGCCGTTGCATTCGACGACGCCCGCACCGAGGCGGTGTTGCAGCAGGGCGGCGGCCGTCTCGCCCTGCACCGGAGCGCGAGATC
>JABFWF010000097.1 GCA_013362405.1 Lysobacter sp.
GCGCCGATGATCGCGCTGGGCTGCAAGTACCTGCGCATCTGCCATCTCAACAACTGCGCGACGGGCGTGGCGACGCAGGACGACGCGCTGCGTCGCGAGCATTTCACCGGCCTGCCCGATCGTGTGGAGAACTTCTTCCGCCTGCTCGCCGAGGAGGTGCGCTTCTGGCTCGCGCAGCTGGGCGTGCGCACGCTCGGCGAACTGGTCGGCCGCACCGATCTGTTGAAGCAGCTCGAAGGCGACGGCGAGCGGCAGCACAAGCTCGACCTCGCGCCGCTGCTCGCCGGCAGCGGCCTCGCGCACGGCGGCCATTGCGGCGTGCCGCAGCCGTCGGCCGATGCGACGGGCCTGGCGGCGCAGCTCGATGTCGACCTGGCCGAGCCCATCGCGAGCAAGCGCGGCGGCGCGTACACGTACACGATCCGCAACACCGATCGCAGCATCGGCGCGCGCCTGTCGGGCCGCATCGCGCGGCTGCATGGCGATCGCGGCATGGCCGATGCGCCGATCTCGCTGCGCTTCGACGGCACCGCGGGCCAGAGCTTCGGCGCCTTCAACGCCGGTGGCCTGCAATTCGAACTGCATGGCGAAGCGAACGATTACGTCGGCAAGGGCATGGCGGGCGGACGCATCGTGATCCGTCCGCCGATGGGCGCGCGCTACACCGCGCACGAGACCCCGATCATCGGCAACACCTGCCTGTACGGCGCCACGGGTGGTGAACTCTATGCGGCCGGCCGCGCGGGCGAGCGCTTCGGCGTGCGCAATTCCGGCGCGACGGCGGTGGTGGAAGGCGCGGGCGATCACTGCTGCGAATACATGACCGGCGGCGTGGTCGCGGTGCTCGGCCGCACGGGCCTGAACTTCGGCGCGGGCTTCACCGGCGGCATGGCGTACGTGCTCGACACCGAGCGCGATTTCGTCGATCGCTACAACCACGAGCTCATCGACATCCTGCGCATCGCCTCCGACGGTTTCGAGAACCACCGCTCGCACCTGCGCGAACTGCTGGAGGCACACGTGCAGCTCACCGGCAGCGTGTGGGCGCGGAAGATCCTCGACGAGATGCGCGACTTCCTCGGCAAGTTCTGGCTGGTCAAGCCGAAGGCGGCGAGCCTGGAATCGCTGGCCGAAAACCTGCGGAGAGCGGCGTGAGCAAGATGGACAGCAAGAAGCCCGTGTTCGCCTTCCGCGAGACGCCCCGGCAGATGCCGTCGCGCATCCCGCTGGAACTGCGCCGCAGTGGCGACTGGGGCGAACTGTACGGCCGTTTCGGCGAAGCCGAGGCCAAGCACCAGGCCAGCCGTTGCCTGGACTGCGGCAACCCGTACTGCAGCTGGAAATGCCCGCTGCACAACTACATTCCGAACTGGCTGGAACTCGCGCGCGAAGGCCGCATCTTCGAAGCCGCCGCGCTCGCGCACGAAACCAATCCGCTGCCGGAAATCTGCGGCCGCGTGTGTCCGCAGGATCGCCTCTGCGAAGGCAGCTGCACGCTCAACGACGGCTTCGGCGCGGTCACCATCGGCGCGGTCGAGAAGTACATCAGCGATCGCGCGCTCGCCGACGGCTGGCGACCGGACCTGTCGAAGGTCGCCGCCACCGGCAAGCGCGTGGCGGTGATCGGCGCGGGCCCGGCCGGCCTGTCGTGCGCGGACCGCCTCGCACGTGCGGGCATCGAGGCGGTCGTGTTCGACCGCTATGAACAGATCGGCGGCCTGCTCCACTTCGGTATTCCGAGCTTCAAGCTCGAGAAGTCGGTGCTGCAGACGCGCCGCGAGGTGCTCGAAGGCATGGGCGTGCAGTTCCGCCTCGGCGTGGAGATCGGCCGCGACGTGGGGCTCGACGACCTGCTCGCGGAGTTCGACGCCGTTTTCCTCGGGCTGGGCAGCTATCGCTATACCGACGGCGGCCTGCCGGGACAGGACCTGAAGGGCGTGCTGCCGGCGCTGCCGTTCCTGGTGCACAACGGGCGCCTGGTGCATGGCGACGACGAAGCGCAGGGCAAGCCGATCGCCGGCTGGGAAGATCGCGTCGCCCTGCCCGACCTGCACGGCAAGCGCGTGGTGGTGCTCGGCGGCGGCGACACCGGCATGGACTGCGTGCGCAGCGCGGTGCGACTGGGCGCGGCGCGCGTGACCTGCGCCTATCGTCGCGACGAGGCGAACATGCCCGGCTCGGCGCGCGAAGTCGCCAACGCGCGCGAGGAAGGCGTGCAGTTCCTCTTCAACCGCCAGCCGCTCGCGCTGCTGGGCGAGGACGGCGAGGTCACTGGCGTGCGCGTCGCCGAAACGCGCCTGGGCGAACCCGACGCGCTGGGGCGCCGCAATGCGGAGCTCGTGCCCGGCAGCGAATCGGTGCTCGCGGCCGACGTGGTGATCATCGCGTTCGGCTTCCAGCCCGATCCGCCGCAGTGGCTGTCGGCGCATGGCATCGAACTGGAAAGCAGCGGCCGCATCCGCGTGACGCAGCCGGCGCCGGGTTGCGGATCGCGTCGGGCGGCCACGGCAGCGCTGCCGTTCCAGACGACGAACACGCGCGTTTTCGCCGGCGGCGACGGCGTGCGCGGTGCGGACCTGGTGGTGACGGCAGCGTACGAAGGCCGCGAGGCGGCAGCGGGGATCGTGCGGATGTTGCTCGGATAGACCGGCGTGGGCGACGAGCCGCGCTCAGGCCGGCTCGTCGGGGATCAGCGCGCTTTCCAGCCGCGCGATGCAGTCCTTCAGCCACAGCTTGCGCTTCTTCAGGCGCTTGACCGTCAGCTCGTCCGCGTCGGGCAGCCGCGAAAGGCGTTCGATCGCCGCGTCGAGGTCGCGGTGTTCGAGCCGGAGTTCGGCCAGCTGGTGCGCGAGCACGGCGGGATCGTCGCTTTCGGTCATCCCCGAAGCTTAACGCGCCCGCGCGACCAGCGTCACCGCGGCCGCGCCGGTAGAATGGACGGTCCATGAGTACCGTCCTGCCATTGCTGGAACCCCAGCCGCTCGCCCACCGCGCGCAACGTCGCGCGCACGAGAACAACAAGCTCGCCAAGCGCCTGCGCCACCAGGTCGGCCGCGCGATCGCCGACTTCGGCATGATCGAGGACGGCGACAAGGTGATGGTGTGCCTGTCCGGCGGCAAGGACAGC
>JABFWF010000183.1 GCA_013362405.1 Lysobacter sp.
CCCACTGGAGAAACGCCATGACGCTGAAGGAACGCATCACCGAGGACATGAAGGCCGCCATGCGCGCCAAGGACACCGAGCGCCTGGGCACCATCCGGCTGTTGACCGCGGCGATGAAGCAGAAGGAAGTCGACGAGCGCATCGAGCTCGATGACGCCGCCGTCGTGGGCATCGTCGACAAGCTGATCAAGCAGCGCAAGGACAGCGTCGAGGCGTTCCAGAAGGCGGGCCGCACCGACCTCGCCGACAAGGAAGCGGCGGAGATCACCGTGCTGCAGGCCTACCTGCCGGCGCGCCTGTCGCAGGAGGAGATCGCCGCCGAAGTGAAAGCCATCGTCGCCGAGCTGGGCGCCAAGGGCCCCGGCGACATGGGCAAGGTGATGGGCGCCGTCAAGCAGCGCCTGGCCGGCAAGGCGGAGATGGGGCAGGTGTCGGCGGCGGTGAAGGCGGCGCTGGCTGGATGACCGCTGCGCCGCCTGCCGGCGGCTCGCATGACCGCTACGCCGCCATGCCGGCGGCTCGCATGACTTCGCCGCTGCGCGGCTTGATGACGAATGACGAATGTCGAAGTCGGGGCGATGTCATTCGTCATTGATGGCGCGTAGCGCCGAAGTCATGCGAGCCGCCGCAGGCGGCGCAGCAGTCATCAAGAACCGGCCACCTTCATTCGATTGATCAAGACCGACCCCACCGTCTTCGCGCCGTAGTTGTAGGTGTCCGCGCCCACCGCGTCGATGCCGAGGAACATGTCCTTCAGGTTGCCGGCGATGGTGATCTCCTGCACCGGGTACGCGATCTCGCCGTTCTCGACCCAGAAGCCGCTGGCGCCGCGCGAGTAGTCGCCGGTCACGTAGTTGACGCCCTGCCCCATCAGCTCGATGACGAACAGGCCGGTGCCCAGCTTGCGCAGCATCTCGTCGAGCGTGTCGCCCCTGTCGGTGCGGCGCGAGGTGAGCGACAGGTTGTGCGAGCCGCCGGCGTTGCCGGTCGTTTTCATGCCGAGCTTGCGCGCCGAATAGCTGGAGAGGAAATAGCCCTCGACCTGGCCGGCGTCGACCACCTTGCGCGCCTTGGTGCGCACGCCCTCCTCGTCGAACGGCGCGCTGCCCTTGCCGCGGCGCACATGCGGATCCTCGAGGACGTCGATGTGGTCGGCGAAGACCTGCTTGCCCAGCGAATCGACCAGGAAGCTGCTGCGGCGGTACAGCGAGCCGCCGCTGGTGGCCTGCACGAACGCGCCCAGCAGGCCGGCGGCCAGCGGCGATTCGAACAGCACCGGGCACTCACGCGTGGCGATCTTGCGGGCCTTCAGGCGCGACAGCGCGCGTTCGGCGGCATAGCGGCCCACGGCCTCGGGCGCCGACAGTTCGTCGGGCGAGCGCATCGAGGTGTACCAGGCGTCGCGCTGCATGCCGTCGCCGCGGCCCGCGATCGGCGCCACCGAGATCGAGTGCCGCGAACTCGCATAGCCGCCGCGGAAGCCGCGCGTGTGGGCGCTGAAGAAATGGCTTTGCTGCGCCGACACGCCGGCGCCTTCGCTGTTGGTGATGCGCTTGTCGGTGGCGAAAGCCGCCGCCTCGCAGGCCAGCGCCAGTTGCGCGGCCTTCTCGCTGTCGATGGTCCAGGGATGGAAGAGATCGAGGTCGGGCTGTTCGTCGGCAGCGGCGATGTCGCCGGCGTCCGGCAGGCCCGCCACCGGATCTTCGGCCGTGAAGCGCGCGATGTCGTAGGCGGCCTGCACCGTCTGCGCGATGGCGGCCTCGGAGAAGTCGGACGTGCTGGCGTTGCCGCGGCGCTGGCCGATGTAGACCGTCACGCCGAGCGACTTGTCGCGGTTGCGCTCCACGTTCTCCAGGTCGCCCTTGCGCACGGACACCGAGAGCCCGCAGCCTTCGGACGCCTCGGCGCCCGCGTCGGTGGCGCCCAGTTTCTTCGCGTGCGCCAGCGCGGCGTCGACGAGCCGCTCGAACGTGTCTCGGCTGTAGGAGAAGCCCTGTCCAGAGCTTGACGATGTGGCGTTGCCGGAAAGGGAGGACGCTTGGTTCATGGCGGGGGCTATGATACTTGCGGCCACCCGCGCAGCCGGGCCGCGCCACCGCCTCCCACCCATGTCACGCAAACCCAAAAAAGGCTACTTCGTGCGCGGCCAGTTCGTCGCCGAAGGCAGCGAGCTGGACCTGCAGCTCAAGGCCGAACAGAAGCATTTCCAGGACAACAGCAAGACCGAGCTCAAGCGCGAGAGCACCGAGCTGCAGAAGCTCGGGGAACAGCTCATGGCGCTGCGCCAGGGCCTCTTCGAACGCCTGCAATTGCCCGAGAAACTGGTCGAGGCGCTCGCCGAGGCGGGCCGCATCACCAACTTCGAAGGCAAGCGCCGGCAGATGCAGTACGTGGGCAAGCTCATGCGCGGCCTCGACGAGGAGCAGCTCGCCGCGGTGCGCGAGGCACTCGACGAGCAGCGCCAGGGCTCGGCCCGGGACAGCCTCGCGCTGCACGAGGCGGAGCGCTGGCGCGACGACCTGATCGCGCGCGAGGAAGCGTTCGGCGAATGGCTCGCCGCGCACCCGGACACCGACAGCCAGCAGCTGCGCGCGCTGGTGCGGCAGGCGCGCAAGGACCGCCAGCCCACGCAGGACGAGGTGTCGCAGGGCCTGCTGCCGCGGCACGGCCGCGCCTACCGCGAGATCTTCCAGCTGGTGAAGGAGCAACTGCAGCATGAGCACGAATGACACGGCCTTCGACCCGGTGCGCATCGGCATCGTGTCCATCAGCGATCGCGCCTCCGCGGGCGTGTACGAGGACAAGGGCCTGCCGGCCCTGAAGGACTGGCTGCAGCGCGCGCTGAAGAACCCCATCACGTTCGAGCCGCGCCTGATCCCCGACGAGAAGGACCGCATCAGCGCGGCGCTGGTCGACCTGGTCGACGTGGTCGGCTGCGCCCTGGTGCTCACCACAGGCGGCACCGGCCCGGCGCGCCGCGACGTCACGCCCGAGGCCACGCTGGCGATCGGCGACAAGGAGATGCCCGGCTTCGGCGAGCAGATGCGGCAGATCAGCCTGAAGTTCGTGCCGACCGCCATCCTCTCGCGCCAGGTCGCGGTGGTCCGCGGCGAGGCGCTG
>JABFWF010000127.1 GCA_013362405.1 Lysobacter sp.
CCCTTGACCGTCACCGGGACGATCTCGTCGCGGAAGGCGCCATCCGCCTGCGCTGCCTGCGCGCGATGCACGCTTTCCGCCGAGTAGGCGTCGAGCGCGGCGCGGTCGAAGGCGTACTTGCTGCAGGCCATGTCGCCGAACACGCCCATCGCCTTGCCGTCGTACGGATTGGTCAGGCCGTCGTGGGCCATGTGGTCGAGGAATTCCGCGCTGCCATAGCGGACGCCGGTGCGCGAACCGTTGAGCAGGTGCGGCGCGTTGGTCATCGACTCCATGCCGCCCGCGACGACGATCGTCGCGGAGCCTGCCTTGATGAGGTCGTGCGCGAACATCACCGCCTTCATGCCGGAGCCGCACACCTTGTTGACGGTGGTGCAGCCAGCGGAGGTCGGGATCCCCGCGGCGATCGCGGCCTGGCGCGCGGGCGCCTGGCCGAGGCCGGCGGGCAGCACGCAGCCCATGATCACTTCGTCGACCTGGTCGGGCGACACGCCGGCGGCGGCCAGCGCGCCCTGGATGGCGGTGGCGCCGAGGGTCGGCGTCGGCACGCCGGTGAACTGGCCGAGGAAGGAGCCGATGGCCGTGCGCTTGGCACCGGCGATGACGATGTCGGACATGCGAAACTCCGCTTGCGGGCCGGCGCGGCGGCCGGAACCCAGCGATTATGCGGCGGCGTGCTGCAGTGCGGCAATCGGCGGCGGCCGGAGAGCCGCAACCGCGCGTTAACCGCCCTTGCGGTAATGGATGCCGCGGTGCACGCAGCGAAGGAGCGATCTTGAGCCGACCGTCCCAGATGTCCGATGCGCTCGTCTTCTTCGGCGCCACCGGCGACCTCGCCTACAAGAAGATCTTCCCCGCGCTGCAGGCGCTGTTCCGCGACTACAACATCGATTTGCCGATCATCGGCGTGGCACGCGGCGCGGGGGGGATCGACCTGCTGAAGGAGCGCATGCGGGACAGCCTGGAGCACGCGGACGGCGTCGATCCGCCGGTGTTCGAAAGGCTCTGCGCGAACCTGCAGTACGTCAATGGCGACTACAGCGATCCGGCGACCTTCGACCGCCTGCGCCAGGCGCTTGCGGGCAAGCGCTGCCCGCTGCACTACCTGGCGATCCCGCCCTCGTTGTTCCCCGAAGTGGTGCGGCAACTCGCACGCTCCGGCTGCGCGCAGGACGCGCGGGTGGTGGTCGAGAAGCCGTTCGGTCGCGACCTGGCCTCGGCGCAGGCGCTCAACGCGACGCTGCACGAAGTCTTTCCCGAGAGCGCGGTGTTCCGCATCGACCACTTCCTCGGCAAGGAACCGGTGCGCAACCTGCTGTACTACCGCTTCGCCAACGCCTTCCTCGAGCCGGTCTGGAACCGCAACTTCATCGACAACGTCCAGATCACCATGGCCGAACAGTTCGGCGTGCAGGGGCGCGGCAGTTTTTACGACAGCGTCGGCGCGATCCGCGACGTGGTGCAGAACCACCTGCTGCAGGTGGTGTCGCTGCTGGCGATGGACGTGCCGATCGGCGACGACGCGGCGGCGATCCACGCCGAGAAGCTGCGCGTGTTCCGCGCGATGCGCGCGTTGCGGCCGGAGGACGTGGTGCGCGGGCAGTTCGAGGGCTATCGCGACGAGGCCGGCGTCAAGCCCGGTTCCAACGTCGAGACCTTCGTCGCGCTGAAGCTTTACATCGACACCTGGCGCTGGGCCGGCGTGCCGTTCTACGTGCGTGCCGGCAAGTGCCTGCCGCTGACCGCCACCGAAGTGATGGTCAACCTGCGCTGCCCGCCGATGAGCATCTTCGACGAGGCGCAGCCGTTGCGCTCCAACTACTTCCGCTTCCGGCTCGGGCCGGAAATGGTGATCGCGACCGGAGCGCAGGTGAAGAAGCCGGGCGAGGCGATGCGCGGCGACGAGATCGAGCTGGTCGCGCGCCACCTGCCGCTGCGCGAAGCGCCCCCGTACGAGCGCCTGCTGGGCGATGCGCTGCGCGGCGATTCCTCGCTGTTCACCCGCGACGAGGCGGTGGAGGCGGCCTGGCGCGTGGTCGATCCGGTGCTCGACCTGCCGGGGCCGGTCGAAACCTACAAGCCGGGCAGCTGGGGCCCGGGCGATGCCGGCCGCGTGCTCGCCGGCGACGATGGCTGGCACGATCCGGCGCCCGAAGTGGTGGCGCCATGCTGAACGCCGCCGGCGAGGTCGCGGGAGACGTGGTGTTCCTGCTGGACGTCGACAACACCCTGCTCGACAACGACCGCTTCTCCGCCGATCTCGACGCGGCGCTCGTGGGCGCGCTCGGCGAGCCGGGGCGCGTGCGCTACCGCGCCGCCTACGAGGCGCTGCGCGAGCAGCATGGCTACGCCGACTATCTCGGCGCGCTGCAGGCGCTGCGCGCCGACGCGCTGGTGGACGAGCCCGCACTGCTGCGGCTGGGCGATTTCCTGCTCGACTACCCGTTCGACGAATGCCTGTATTCCGGCACCGCCGATGCCATCGCGCACCTGTCCACGCTCGGCGTGCCGGTGATCCTGTCCGATGGCGACCTCGTGTTCCAGCCGCGCAAGATCCGCCGCTCCGGCCTGTGGGACGCGGTGCAGGGCCGGGTGCTGCTGAGCCTGCACAAGGAGCGCATGCTCGATGCGGTACAACAGGCCTATCCGGCGCGGCACTATGTCGTGGTGGACGACAAGCCGAAGGTGCTGCAGGCCATCAAGGAGGCGCTCGGCACGCGCGTGACGACGGTGTTCGTGCACCAGGGCCACTACGCGCGCGAGGCCGACCTCGAGCACCTGCAGCCGCCGGACCTGAGCCTCGCCCACGTCGGCGAACTGGTCGGGCTGGACACCGGCAAGGACGTCCTCCTGCACCGCTCGCTGGCGCACATCCCCGAACTCTCTCCCGTCGCACCGCCATGAACCCGAACCTGCAACAGCTGCGCAAACTCGGCCAGAGCCTGTGGCTCGACAACATCACCCGCGCGATGCTCGACGACGGCACGCTCGAGCGGAACATCGCCGAGTGGGGCCTCACCGGCCTGACCTCCAATCCGACGATCTTCGACGAGGCGCTCGCGAAGGGCGACGCCTACGATGCCGGCATCCGCGAGAAGGCCGCCGCCGGCAAGCGCGG
>JABFWF010000290.1 GCA_013362405.1 Lysobacter sp.
GGAATCGGCGGGGACGCCATGCGCGCGGCCGGCATGGGCGCGTGGTTCGACGCGTCCGAACTCGCGGTGATGGGCCTGGCCGAGGTGCTGGCGCACCTGCCTCGCCTCCTGCGCCTGCGCCGCGCGCTGCGCGAGCGCGTGCTCGCATGGCAGCCGGACGTGTTCGTCGGCATCGACGCGCCCGACTTCAACCTCGGCGTCGAACGCTGGCTCAAGCAGCGCGGCATGCGCACCGTGCATTACGTCAGCCCGTCGGTGTGGGCGTGGCGCGAGTCGCGCGCCCGGAAGATCGGCGCGAGCGCCGACCGCGTGCTGTGCCTGTTCCCGATGGAACCGCCGATCTACGCGCGACACGGCATCGACGCGCGCTTCGTGGGCCACCCGCTCGCCGATGCGATGCCGCTCGAGCCGGACCGCGCGGCCGCGCGCGCGCAACTCGGCCTTGCCGGGGACGCGCCGGTACTGGTGGTGCTGCCGGGTTCGCGCCTGGGCGAGATCGCGCGGCTGGGCGCCGATTTCCTGCAGGCCGCGTCGTTGGTTGCGGGCAAAGTCCCGGCACTGCAGGTGGTGATTCCCGCCGCCAATGCGCAGTGCAGGCGAGCCCTGGAGGCGCTGCTCGCCGATGCGCGATTCCCCATCCCCGACTGCCGCCTGATCGACGGCCAGGCGCGCGTGGCCATGGTCGCCAGCGACGTCGTCCTGCTCGCCTCCGGCACCGCGACGCTCGAAGCGATGCTGGCCAAGCGGCCGATGGTGGTCGCCTACAAGGTCGCGCCACTCACGTACACGATCGTGAAGCGGCTGGGCATGCTGAAGGTGGATCGCTACGCGCTGCCCAACGTCCTCGCGGGCGAGACCGTGGTGCCGGAACTGATGCAGCACGACTGCACGCCACAGGCGCTGGCCGCCGCGCTGCTCGCGTGGCTCCGCGATCCCCTCGCGCGCGATGCACTGTCGCCGCGCTTCCGTGACCTGCATCGGCAATTGCGCCAGGATGCGTCGGAGGCGGCTGCCGAAGCCATCGCCGATGTCGTATCGTCCGCGCGTGGATGAACCCGTCGCCCAATTCGCCTTCGACCTGCCGGTGGAAACGCGCAACCAGCGCATCGCCGGCATCGATGAGGCCGGGCGCGGCCCGCTCGCCGGGCCGGTGGTCGTCGCCGCTGTCGTATTTCCGCCCGGCCGCACGCCGGTGAATGGCCTGGCCGATTCCAAGCAGCTCGCGCCGGACCGCCGCGAGGAACTCTTTCCGCGCATCACCGAGCGTGCGCTCGCCTGGCACGTGGTGTCGGTGCAGGTCGACGACATCGACCGGCTGAACATCTTCCACGCCACCATGCTCGGCATGCGCCTGGCGCTGGAAGCGGTCGCGCATGCTGCCGACTGCGCACGCATCGACGGCAACAGCCTCCCGAAGGCGCTGTGCCGGCCAGCGCAGGCGATCGTCGGCGGCGATGCCAGCGAACGCACGATCATGGCCGCCTCGATCCTCGCCAAGGTGACGCGCGACCGCCACATGCGCGAATTGCACCGGCTGTGGCCGCAGTACGGTTTCGACGAGCACAAGGGCTATTCGACGCCCGCGCACCTCGCCGCGTTGCGCGAGCACGGGCCGTGCCCGCAGCATCGTCGCAGCTTCGCGCCGGTGCGCATCGCGCTCGGCCTCGACGTCGAACCGGAACGGCTGGCCCTCCCCGGCTGACCCTGCACGGCCGTCGACGCGCGGAGCGCAGCCAGCTTCCTTAACGCTGCGGGGGCGACTTCCGGCCCTCGCTACCGCGGCCGCAACGGCGCACACTCCACGTGCATCACAAAAAGGGCGCGTGTTTCCTGCCGGCCCGACCCGCGCTCCTCTTTCCGCCGGCATTTCCCTTCGGGAGGTGCGCATGCATTCCTTCACCGCCCATCCCACCCGCGAACCGTTGCCATGGCCCGACGCGCAACCGCAGGGACGCCGCCGCCAGGCGGGCGAGTGGACGCTCACCGACGAACAGGTCGCCAGTTTCGACGCGCTGCTGCACGAGGTCTGCCCGCAGGCGCCGCGCGTGCAGGCCGACCAGGTCGCGCAGCTGGCGCGCTGGCTGCTCTCGCTGCCCCCGGACGAGGCGCAGGCCGTGCTGGCCGAACGCCTCGTGCGCATGGATGACCTGCGCGCGCTGCTCGACGATCCCGACTGGGACCGCGACTCGCCAGGCGCATGCCGCCTGCGCGGCCTGCTGGCCTATTTCGAACACGACGGGCTGATCCCCAACCACATCCCCGTGCTCGGACGACTGGACGACGTGCTGCTGCTGGAGCTCGCCTGGCCCGGTATCGCCAGCGAAGTGGACGACTACCTCGATTTCCGCGAGTACCGCACCAGCGCGCAACCCGACGGTGACGGCCCGGCGCGCCGCAGCGCGTGGACCCGGGAGCGCCTGTCGGAACTCGCCTGGCTGCAGCAGCGCCACCGGGTCGGCGACAGCCACTACGCGCCGGTCGAGCCGACGAGCGAGGGCTTCCGCATCCGCTGAATGCTTCAGCGCGCCGGAAACCGGTGTCGCGCACGGTCCGCGCGATGGCCGCGGCGTCAAGCCTTGTCCACGGGTGAGCAGCCGCCTACCCTGCGGGCTGCCGCCGCGCCCGTCCGATGCCGACCCGCTTCGTCCACCTGCACCTGCACAGCGAGTACTCGCTGGTCGACTCGACGATCCGTATCCCGGACCTCGTCCGTCGCTGCGTGGCGCTCGGCCAGCCTGCCGTCGCGATCACAGACCAGAACAACCTGTTCGCGCTGGTGAAGTTCTACAAGGCGGCCGAAGGCGCCGGCATCAAGCCGGTGGCGGGCGCCGACGTGCTGCTGGCCGAAGGCGATGAGCCGGCGACCCGCCTGACCCTGCTCTGCCGGGACCGCGACGGCTACCTCACGCTGTCGCGCCTGCTCACGCGCGCCTGGATGGAAGGCCATCGCCACGACGGCGTGGTGCTGCGCCCCGAATGGCTGCGCGAGCAGAACACGGGATTGTTCGCGCTCGCGGGCCGCCACAGCGAAGCCGGTCGCCTGGCCGCCGTCGGCAAGCACGACCTCGCCGGGCAATGGCTCGCCGACTGGCAGTGCCACACCGGCGAGCGGCTGCATCTCGAACTCACCCGCACCGGCCGCGACGGCGAGGATGCGTTCAATACCTTCGCGCTGCATGCCTCCGCGCAGCGCGGCATCCCCGTCGTCGCCGGCAATGATGCGCGCTTCCTCGAGCGCGACGGCTTCGAGGCGCATGAGGCACGCGTGTGCATCGCCACCGGCCGGGTGCTCGACGATCCCAAGCGCCCGCGCGAGTACGGCGCCGAGCAGTACCTGAAATCGTCGGAGGAGATGGCGGAACTGTTCGCAGACGTGCCGGACGCGATCGACAACACGCTCGCGCTGGCCACGCGCTGCAACCTCGAACTGCGCCTCGGAACGTACTTCCTGCCGGCGTTCCCCGTGCCGGACGACGAGACGCTCGACAGCTGGATCCGGAACCAGGCGCGCGAAGGCCTCGACAAGCGCCTCGCCAGGCATCCGCTGGCGGAGGGCAAGACGCGAGAGGACTATTCCGCGCGGCTCGAGATCGAGCTGGACGTCATCATCAAGATGGGCTTCCCCGGCTACTTCCTGATCGTCGCCGACTTCATCAACTGGGCGAAGGACCACGACATCCCGGTCGGCCCGGGCCGCGGTTCCGGCGCGGGTTCGCTGGTCGCATGGGCGCTCGGCATCACCGACCTCGATCCGCTGCCCTACGACCTGCTGTTCGAGCGCTTCCTCAATCCCGAGCGCGTGTCGATGCCGGACTTCGACATCGACTTCTGCATGGACCGGCGCGACGAGGTGATCGACTACGTCGCGCGCAAGTACGGCCGCGACCGCGTGTCGCAGATCATCACCTACGGCACCATGGCGGCGAAGGCGGTGGTGCGCGATTCCGGTCGCGTGCTCGGGCATCCGTACGGTTTCGTCGACGGCATCGCGAAGCTCATCCCGAACACGCTCGGCATTTCGCTCGACGACGCGCTCGGCGAGTCGGAAGCGGCGAGGAAGAACTCGGAGCTCGCATCGACCGAGTTGATCCAGCGCATGCAGGCCGAGGACGAGGTCCGCGACCTGCTCACGCTCGCGCGCGAGCTCGAGGACCTCACCCGCAACGCCGGCAAGCACGCGGGCGGCGTGGTGATCGCCCCTTCCCCGCTGTCCGACTTCTGCCCGCTGTTCGCCGAACACGACGAAGGCGGCCGCGGCCGCAACCCGGTCACGCAGTTCGACAAGGACGACGTCGAATCGATCGGCCTGGTCAAGTTCGACTTCCTCGGCCTGCGCACGCTCACGATCATCGACTGGGCGGTGAAGGCGATCAACCACAGGCGCGCCGCCGGTGGCGAGGCGCTGCTCGACATCACCGCGCTGCCGCTCGACGACACGCCGTCGTACGCGCTGTTCGCGCGCGGCGACACCGTCGCGGTGTTCCAGTTCGAATCGCGCGGCATGCGCGAGCTGCTCAAGCGCGCGCGGCCCGACACCTTCGAGGACATCATCGCGCTCGCCGCGCTGTTCCGTCCCGGCCCGCTCGGGTCGGGGATGGACCGCGACTGGGTGGACCGCAAGCACGGCAACGCCGAGGTCACCTATCCGCATCCGCTGCTGGAATCCGTGCTCGCGCCGACCTACGGCGTGATCGTGTACCAGGAGCAGGTGATGCAGATCGCGCAGGTGCTGGCGGGCTATTCGCTCGGCGGCGCCGACCTGCTGCGCCGCGCGATGGGCAAGAAGAAGCCCGAGGAGATGGCGAAGGAGCGCGCCAAGTTCGAGGCGGGCGCGAAGGAACGCGGCGTCGACCCCAAGCTTGCGTCGTCGATCTTCGACCTGATGGAAAAATTCGCCGAGTACGGCTTCAACAAGTCGCATTCGGCCGCCTACGCACTGGTCGCCTACCAGACCGCGTGGCTGAAGGTGCACTACCCCGCCGAGTTCATGGCCGCGGTGCTGTCCTCGGACATGGACAACACCGACAAGGTGGTCGGCTTCCTCGACGAGGCGCGCGCGTTGCAACTGGCCGTGCTGCCGCCGGACGTGAACGCCTCGGCGTACATGTTCGAAGCGGTGCATCCCGACACCATCCGCTACGGCCTCGGCGCGGTGAAGGGCGTCGGCCGCGGCGTATGCGAGGCGATCGTCGAGGCGCGGGCGGACGGCCCATACGTGGACCTGCTCGATTTCTGCAAGCGGGTGGACTCGACCCGGCTCAACAAGCGTGCACTGGAAGCGCTGATCCAGGCCGGCGCGCTCGATGCGCTGGGCAGGAACCGCGCGTCGCTGATGTTGCAGCTACCGGAAGTGCTGAAGGCGACCGAGCAGCTGGCGCGCGAACGCGAGGCCGGGCAAGTGTCGCTGTTCGGCGCGGCGTTCGGTGGGAATGAAGCGGCGACGCCGGCGCTCAAGCTCGACCTGCCGCAGGCCGACGAATGGCCGCTGCTGCAGAAGCTGCAGGGCGAACGCGAGACGCTCGGCCACTACCTCAGCGGCCATCCACTCGATCCGTACCGCGAGGAGCTGCGCGCGCTGGTCGGGCACGACCTCGGTGACCTCGATCGCCTGTGGAGCGAGCGACCGGAAGAGGAACGCCGCGGCTGGCGGCCGGAGATGACCGTCGTCATCGCCGGACAGGTGACCGGCATGCGCAAGCGTGGCGATTCGCAGGCCTTCGTGCAGGTCGAGGACGGGCGCGGCCGCATCGAATGCGCGTTCTTCGCCGAGACGTACTACGAGTTCGCCCAGTTGCTCACGCGCGACCGCATCCTCGTCATCGAAGGCGGCCTGCGCGAGGATGAGTTCAGCGGCGGCTTCTCCCTGCGCGCGCGCCGCTGCTGGGACTTCAACCAGGTCTGCAGCCAGCACGCCCAGCGCCTGAGCGTGCGCCTGGACCTGCGCGAACGCGACGCGCTGGCGCAATTCACCCGCGCCCTGCAGGCGCATGCCGGGGCCACGCCGTTGCTGGTGGAGGCAATCACCGCGACCGCGCTCGGCCGCCTGAACCTCAACGGCGGCAAGGGCGTGCGCGCGGACGCCGCCCTGCCCGGCCTGCTGCGCAGCCTGCCCGGCGTGCGCGCGGTGCGGCTGGCGCTGGCCAAGCCCTGGGCGAGCTGAATCGCGCAGCCGGCCAAGGCCGAAGCCAGCATTCCATCGACGCAAAACCCGCGGAATGCCGCTTTCGCTGGATCGCTCGACTAGCGCGAGAAGCGGACCCGCGCATCCCAGGCGCCGACGCCGTCGACTTCCACCGGCGCGGCCTCGCGTCCATGCACGACGATGCGCGTGCGCTTCCACCATGGCGCGTAGCCGCCATGGGCCACGCGTGCGTGCACGACGACCGCGTCCGCCGTCAGTTCGCAACGATAGTCGAGCCGCAGGAAGCGGCCACGCCGGTAGGCGAGCGATTCGCCGTCGTCCTGGTAAAGCGTGCCACGGCAGGGCGCCGTCGCGTCGGCGGGCAGCCACACGTGCAGCTCGAGCGGACCGGACGGCACCTGCGCGGTCGACTGCACGAGCGGCTGCATCGGCACGATCGCGCCGGCGCGTACGAACAGCGGCGTGGCCTCGGGCGCTGCCGTGAGCGTGACGACGTCGCCGCCCGCGTGCAGCGCGCCGCTGCGCGCGTCGTACCAGGCGCCCGGTGGCAACGCGAGGTTGCGCGCATCCAGCCGTTCGTCGACGGCGGGCGCGACGAGGAGATCGGGGCCGAGCAGGAAGTCGCGGTCGTCGGTGTAGAAGGATGCGGCCCGGGGGAATTCGAAGAACACCGGCCGCATGACCGGCGCGCCGGTGCGGGCGTTCTCCTCGGCGACGGTGTAGAGATAGGGCAGCAGGCGGTAGCGTTCCTCGATCGCCGCGCGCCGCTTCGCTGCGTGCGCCGGACCATCGACCCAGGGCTCGTGGCCGCGCGTGTCGGTGGCGGCGTGGCTGCGGAACAGTGGGTTGAACGCGCCAAGCTGGTACCAGCGCGTCAGCAGTTCGGGCGACGGCGAGCCGATGAAGCCGCCGATGTCGTCGCCCGCCAGCGCGTAGCCGGACAGCCCGAGGCTCAGCAGGTTCGGCGCGCTCTGCGCGAGATGCTGCCAGGTCGCGCTGTTGTCGCCGGTCCACGTCGCGGCGTAGCGCTGGGTACCGGCGTAGGCCGCGCGGGTGAGCACGAACGGCCGCACGTCCGGCTGCAGGTGGCGCAGGCCGTCGAAGGTGGCGCGTGCGTTCTGCATGCCGTAAGCGTTGTGCAGCACGGGATGCGCCAGCGTCCGGCCATCGTCGAGCCGGTGCATGACGTCGTCGGGCATGGTGCCACCAGGGCCGTCGAACACCGACGGCTCGTTCATGTCGTTCCAGAAGCCGGCCGCGCCCATCGCGACGAAGCCGCGGTACAGCCCACCCCACCAGTCGCGCACGCGCGCCAAGGTGAAATCGGGAAACACGCTCGCGCCGGGCCACACCTTGCCGACGTACAGCGAACCGTCGCGGCGATGCACGAAGGCATCGGCGCGCAGGCCGCTGTCGTAGGGCGCGTAGCCCGCCTGCTGCTCGATGTGCAGGTCGGTGATCAGCACCGTGCGCAGGCCCTGCGCGCGCAGGTCGGCGAGCATCTGCTCGAAATGCGGAAACTGCGCGCGGTCGACGGTGAACGGCGCGTTGCCCTGCTGGAAGCCGATGTCCAGCCAGATCGCGTCCGCCGGGATGCGCTCGGCGCGCAGCGTGGCCGCAATTTCGCGTACCCGCCCTTCCGGCGCGTAGGTGTAGCGCGACTGCTGGAAACCCAGCGCCCAGAGCGGCGGCAACGGCGTGCGCCCGGTCAGCGCGGTGTAACGCGCGAGCACTTCGCGCGGCGTGGGACCGGCGAGGACGTAATAGTCGAGCTCGCCGGCGTCGGCGCCGAAGGACACGACGTCGTGGTCTTCCTTCGCGAAATCGAAGGTGCTGCGCGCGGGGTTGTCGAGGAACACGCCCGACGCGACGCCGTCCCGCAGCACGGTGAAGAACGGGATCGACTTGTACAGCGGGTCGCTCCAGCCCTGCCATGCGTAGGCGTCGGTATTCCAGTTGACGAAGCTGCGGCCACGGCGGTCGAGCGGACCGGGCTTGTCGCCGAGGCCGTAGTAGTGCGCGTCGGGCGGCGCCAGCAGGTGGGCGCGCACGCGCGTGCCGTCGACCGACATGGGCGCTGCGTCTCCGGCGAGGTCGCGGCCGGCATCGTCGCGGACGCGCAGGCGCAGTGGGGCGCGGCCGATCTCGGCGACCAGGCCCCCGCCGGCCAGGTGCACGGCACCGGCCTCCTCGACGACGCGGACCGGCGGTGGCGGCGCCTGCGGCACGACCGCCCACGACGGGCCCGGATCGAAGTGGCCATCGGGTGCCAGGCGCACGCGCAGCACGCCGTCGGCGACGACGGTCACGCGCACCCGCGCCGCGCCCGCCGCAAGCTCGACGCCCTCGGCCCGGCGACTGACACCGTCGACCGATCCCAGGGATCGCCAGTCGCCCGCCACGGACTGGCCGATGATTGCGACGCACAGCAGCCCAGCCAGCACCCACCGCCCCATCCGTCCCGCCATGCCGTCGCCCCCCCTTCGAGGCAGGCAGGATACGGCCCGTCCGGACAGCTCGGTATGGTCCCGGCCGCTGGGCTAGACTGTCCCCCTTTGCCCGCACGTTTGCCGTCGATGAACCCCAACTACCTCGACTTCGAGCAGCCGATCGCCGACCTGGAAGCCAAGATCCAGGAGCTGCGCCAGGCCAGCCACGGCCCGGCGGTCAACGTCGATGCCGAGGTGCACGCGCTGCAGGGCAAGCTGCGCCAGCGCACGGCGCAGATCTTCCGCGACCTGTCGCCGTGGCAGGTAACCCAGCTCGCCCGCCATCCGGCGCGGCCGTACACCAACGACTACATCCGCATCGCCTGCGACGAGTTCCAGGAACTCGCCGGCGACCGCGCCTTCGCCGACGACGCCGCGATCGTCGGCGGCCTCGGCCGCATCGGCGGCCGCAGCGTGGTGATCATCGGCCACCAGAAGGGCCGCGACACCAAGAGCAAGATCAAGCGCAACTTCGGCATGCCGCGCCCGGAGGGCTACCGCAAGGCGCTGCGGCTGATGAAGCTGGCCGAACGCTTCGGCCTGCCGATCCTGACTTTCATCGACACGCCGGGCGCCTATCCCGGCATCGGCGCGGAAGAGCGCGGCCAGTCGGAGGCGATCGCGCGCAACCTGCTGGAAATGGCCGAGCTGCGCGTGCCGATCGTATGCACGGTGATCGGCGAAGGCGGCTCCGGCGGCGCGCTGGCGATCGGCGTCGGCGACCGCACGATCATGCTCGAATACAGCACCTACTCGGTGATCTCGCCGGAGTCGTGCTCGTCGATCCTGTGGCGCAGCACCGACAAGGCGCGCGAGGCGGCCGAGTCGCTCGCGCTGACCGCGCCGCGCCTGAAGTCGCTCGGTCTGATCGACAAGGTCGTGCGCGAGCCGATCGGCGGCGCGCATCGCAACCCCCACCAGATGGCGAAACGCCTCAAGGCCGTGCTGCTCAACGAGCTCGACGCGCTCGACGCCCTGCCGATCCCCGAGCTGCTGCAGCGCCGCTACGAGCGCCTGCGCAGCTACGGCGCCTACGAGGCGGCGTAAGCGCCGCGCGCGCCATGCCCGCGCGCGGCGCGCTTCCCGCAGGCCCCTTCGCCGGACTGTTCGACGACGCCCGCGGGCCGCTGCTGGTCGGCTTCAGCGGCGGGCTCGATTCGACCGTCCTGCTGCACGCGCTCGCCACGAATGATCGCGTGCGCACGCACGGGCTGCGCGCGCTGCACGTGCACCACGGCCTGCACGCGGATGCGGATGCGTGGGCGACGCATTGCGAACACGCGTGCGCGGCCCTCGACGTGCCGCTGACGGTCGCGCGCGTGGACGTCGCGATGGAGGGACACGGCCCCGAAGCCGCCGCACGCGTCGCGCGCCATGCGGCTTTCGCTGAGGTCCTGCACGAGGACGAGGTGCTGGTGCTCGCCCACCATCGCGACGACCAGGCCGAGACCTTCCTGCTGCGCGCGCTGCGCGGCTCCGGCGTGGAAGGCCTGCGCGCGATGCGCCGCTGGCGGCCGTTCGCGCACGGCTGGGTCTGGCGGCCATTGTTGGATGTCCCCCGCGCCACGCTGCTGGACTACGCCAGCCAGCGTGGCCTGCGCTGGATCGACGACCCCTCGAACGCCGACGCCACGTTCGACCGCAACTTCCTCCGCCATGCGATGCTCCCGCTGCTACGGGAGCGCTGGCCGCATGCCGACGCCGCGTTCGCGACCAGCGCCGCGTTGCAGGCGGAGGCGGCCGCGCTGCTGGAGGGGGAGGACGCGGCCCTGTTCGCGCAGGCGCGGACCGCGGCCGGTGACACGCTGGACCTGCAGGTACTGCGCACCTGGCCGGCCGCACGTCGCGCGCGGGTGTTGCGGCGGTGGATCGACCAGCTCGGTCTGCCGCCCTTGCCAGCACGGGGCATCGCCTGCATCGAGGCCGAACTGCTGCCGTCGCGCCACGATGCGGAGCCGCGTTTCGCCTGGTCGGGCGCGGTGCTGCGGAAGTGGCGCGATCGCCTGCATGCGGGCCGGGGCCGCGTACCGCTTCCACCCGACTGGGAAGCCAGCTGGGACGGCCACGCGCCGCTCGCGCTGCCGACCGGCGACGTGCTGCTGCTGGAGCGGGAATCCGCGGACGCAGTGCGAGGCACTCTCGCCTTCGATCCACCACTGCGCGTCGCCGCGCGGCGCGGTGGCGAACGCATCCGCCTGCCGGGCCGCACGCACTCGCACGCGCTCAAGCACGTCCTGCAGGACCGCGACGTGCCGCCGTGGACGCGCGAACGCCTGCCGCTGCTGTGGGACGCCGACGGGGACCTGCTGGCTGCAGGCGACCGCATCGTGTCCGCCGGCTTCGCCGATCGCCTGCGCGCCGGCGATCTGCGGCTCGAATGGCGGGTCGCATCGTCCGCCGGTCATGCGAGCGCCGGATCATCCGCGCTCGATTGACCCGTCCCTCCCGCCCCCGCACACTTCGCCCATGGCGCGCAACCCAGACCCGCAACCTTCCCCGGTCGCCGATTTCGAGGCCTCGCTCGACGAGCTCGAGCAGCTGGTCGAGAAGATGGAACACGGCGACATGAGCCTGGAGGAATCGCTCGCCGCGTACGAACGCGGCGTCGGCCTCTACCGCAAGTGCCAGGGCGCGCTCGAACAGGCCGAGCTGCGCGTGCGCCTGCTCAGCGATCCCGAGCAGCCAGCCGGCGCTGAACCCTTCCCGCCCAGCGGCGATGCCTGACGCGCATGACGTGGCCGCGCGCGTCGCCGGCTGGCGCGCGCGCAGCGAGTCCGTGCTCGCCGCGCTGCTGCCCTCCGCCGATGCGTCGCCGCGACGCCTGCACGCGGCGATGCGCCACGCCACCCTCGGCGGCGGCAAGCGCATGCGCCCGCTGCTGGTCTACGCCGCCGGCACCGCGCTGGGCGCCGGCGA
>JABFWF010000008.1 GCA_013362405.1 Lysobacter sp.
ATGACCCGCCGCCATCGCCAGGCCGCCGGCCGCCGCACCCGCCGCCGGCCGCCAGCCCTGGACCAGGAACATGGCGGTCACCGCCCCGACCGCGGCGACCTCGATGGCGATCGCGCGCGCTGCTGCGCTGCGACCTGCGGCAATGGGATCGTGCACGGTGGAGGCTTGCGGGAGAGGGCGGAAAACGGCCCTGCGAAGCCGCAAAAGTATAGCAGCGGCCCGATTTTGCCGGCAACCGCCGGAGGCCCCATCCGCCAGCCGGACCAGGACCGCCCGGGATCGCCGGGGCACGGGCAGGAGGTGGGGCGCATTCATGGAACCTTTGCCGGGCGGCCAAGGTCCGTTCCTGCGGCCTGCCCTCTTCCTCGTCGGCCTGCGGCAGGCCCAGGAGCCCCGACCGGTCCCGGCCGGGGCTTCGCTTTTCAGGCCGGCTTCTTCGGCAGGTAGAGGTCGGTGATCGTGCCCTCGTAGACCTCGGCCGCCATGCCCACCGACTCGCCCAGGGTCGGGTGCGGATGGATGGTGTGGCCGATGTCGGATGCCTCGGCGCCCATCTCGATCGCCAGCGCGATTTCCGCGATCAGGTCGCCCGCATGCACGCCGACGATGCCGCCGCCGATCACGCGGTGCGTGGCCTCGTCGAACACCAGCTTGGTGAAGCCTTCGGTGCGGTCGAGGCCAATCGCACGGCCGGACGCCGCCCACGGGAACTTGCCGACGCCGACCTTGAGGCCCTTCGCCTTCGCCTCGCCCTCGGTGACGCCGACCCAGGCGATTTCAGGATCCGTGTAGGCCACCGACGGAATCACGCGCGCCACCCATTGCGGGCTCTTATCAGGCTTGTCCTCGCTGGCCGCCACTTCCGCCGCGAGCTTGCCCTCGTGCGTCGCCTTGTGCGCCAGCATCGGCTGGCCCACCAGGTCGCCGATCGCGAAGATGTGCGGCACGTTGGTGCGCATCTGCGCATCGACGGAAATGTAGCCGCGTTCGCTCACGTCGACTCCGGCCTTGCCGGCATCGAGCTTGCCGCCGTTCGGCGCGCGCCCGACCGCGACCAGCACGCGGTCGAAGACCTTGTTCTCCGGAACGCTCGCGCCGTCGAACGTGCAGGCGATGCCGGTCTTCTGCGCCTTCGCCTCGACGACCTTCGTATGCAGGTGCACCGACACGCCCTGCTTCTTCAGGCGATCGGCGAGCGGCTTGACGAGGTCGGCGTCGGCGCCCGGCATCAGCTGCGACGCGAGCTCGACCACCGTCACCTCGCTGCCGAGCGCGCGGTACACCGTCGCCATCTCCAGGCCGATGATGCCGCCGCCGACCACGAGCAGCTTCTTCGGAACGTCGGCGAGATCGAGCGCGTCGGTCGAATCCATCACGCGCGGGTCGTCCCACGGGAAACCCGGCAGCTTCAGCGCCTGGCTGCCGGCGGCGATGATGCAGTGCCGGAAGCGCAGCAGCTGCGTGCCCTGCTCGCCCGCGATCTCCAGTTCGTTCGCCGACACGAAGCGCGCGACGCCGGTGACGGTGCGCACCCTGCGCTGCTTGGCCATCGCCGCCAGGCCCTTGGTGAGCTGGCCGACCACCTTGTCCTTGTACGCGCGCAACGCATCCAGCGCGATCTTCGGCTTGCCGAAGTCGATGCCGTAGGTCTTCGCGTGCGCGGCTTCGTCGATCACCGCCGCCGCGTGCAGCAGCGCCTTCGACGGGATGCAGCCGACGTTGAGGCAGACGCCGCCGAGCGTGGCGTAGCGTTCGACGAGCACCGTGTCGAGGCCGAGGTCGGCGGCACGGAACGCGGCGGTATAGCCGCCGGGGCCGGCGCCGATCACGACCATCGCGCATTCGATGTCGGCCTTGCGGCCGGTGCCGGCGGCCGCCTGTGGCGCGGGCGGTGCCTTGGCGGTTTCAGGCGCGGGTTGCGCAGGTGCCTGCGGAGCGGGAGCGGCCGGCGCAGGCGCGGGCTTCGCCTCGGTGGGGGCGCTGGTGCCTTCCGCTTCCAGCACCGCGATCACCATGCCCTCGCTGACCTTGTCGCCGACCTTCACCTTGAGCTCGGCGACCTTGCCGGCGGCGCTCGACGGCACTTCCATCGTCGCCTTGTCGGACTCAAGCGTCACCAGGCCCTGGTCGACCTTCACCGTATCGCCGGCCGCGACCAGCACTTCGATCACCGGCACGTCGTCGTAGCCGCCGATGTCGGGAACCTTCACTTCGATGCGAGCCATGCGCGTCTCCCGGTCAGAGCAGCGCGCGGCGCATGTCGCCGAGCAGCTGGGAGAGGAACGCGGCGAAGCGCGCGGCAGCGGCCCCGTCGATCACGCGATGGTCGTAGCTGAGCGAGAGCGGCAGCACCAGCCGCGGCTGGAAGGCCTTGCCGTCCCACACCGGCTTCATCGCCGCCTTCGACACGCCGAGGATGGCGACTTCGGGGGCGTTGACGATCGGCGTGAACGCCGTGCCGCCGATGCCGCCGAGCGAGCTGATCGAGAAGCAGCCGCCCTGCATCTCGGCCGGCGACAGCTTGCCCTCGCGCGCCTTCGCGGCGAGCTCGGAGGTTTCGTGCGCGATCTCGAGCACGCCCTTGCGGTCGCAGTCGCGGATCACCGGCACGACGAGGCCGTTCGGCGTGTCGGCGGCGAAGCCGATGTGGAAATACTGCTTCAGCGTGAGCGTCTGCCCGCTCGCATCGAGCGACGCGTTGAACGTCGGGAACTTCTGCAGCGCCGCGACCGAAGCCTTGATCAGGAAGGCGAGCATGGTCAGCTTCGCGCCGTCCTTGCGCTTCGCCTGTTCGGCGTTGAGCGCGACGCGCAGCGCCTCCAGCTCGGTGACGTCGGCGTCGTCGTGCTGGGTGACGTGCGGGATCATCGCCCAGTTGCGCGCGAGGTTGGCGCCGGACAGTTTCTGGATGCGGGTGAGCTCGCGCGTCTCGACCGGGCCGAACTTGCTGAAGTCGACCTTCGGCCACGGCAGCAGGTTGAGGCCGCCGCCGGCCGCGGTCGGCATCGCTGCGCCGGCGCCGCCCTGCAGCGCGCCCTTGACGAACTGCTGCACGTCCTCGCGGGTGATGCGGCCGCCG
>JABFWF010000260.1 GCA_013362405.1 Lysobacter sp.
GGATCTTCTGGTCGATGAACGCCTCGATGTCCGGCAGGCCCATCGCATAGCGCTCGCAGGCGAAGCTGATCGCGTCGCCCTCGGCGCCGAGGCGCGCGGTGCGGCCGATGCGGTGCACGTAGTCCTCCGCGTCGAACGGCAGGTCGAAGTTATAGACGTGCGAGACGCCGTCGATGTGCAGCCCGCGCGCGGCGACGTCGGTGGCGACCAGCAGCTCGAGCTGGCCGGCCTGGAACTTCTTCAGCAGCGACTCGCGCTTCTTCTGCGGGACGTCGCCGGACAGCACGCCGACGCGGTAGCCCGCGCGCTCCAGCGCGCGCGCGACCCGCTCGACGAAGGCCTTGGTGTTGACGAACACCATCGTGCGCGCGCCCTCGCTGCGCGACAGCAGGCCGATCAGCAGCGGGATCTTTTCCTCGTCGGCCGGGTAGTAGAGCTTCTGCCGCACCCGCGCGGCGGTGACCGACTCGGTCTCGACGACGAGCTTTTCCGGCTCGTTCATGTGCTCGTAGGCGAGCTCGAGCACGCGGTGCGACAGCGTCGCCGAGAACAGCAGCGTCTGCCGCTCGGTGCGGATCGGCATGCGCCGGAGCAGGAAGCGGATGTCCTTGATGAAGCCGAGGTCGAACATGCGGTCGGCCTCGTCCAGCACGCAGATCTCGCAGGCATGCAGCGAGACGACCCGGTGCTGCTTGACGTAGTCGATCAGCCGGCCGGGCGTGGCGATGATCACGTCGGCACCGGCCTGCAGCTGCGCGCGCTGCTTGTCGTAGTCGACGCCGCCGTAGACCAGGGCGAACTTCAGGCCGAGGTCGGAGGCGAACTTCACCGCGTCCTTGTGGATCTGGATGGCGAGCTCGCGGGTCGGCGCGAGGATCAGCGCGCGCGGATCCTCCGGCTTGCGCTCGGCCAGCGCGGGCCGGGTGAGCAGCCGGTTCACCACCGTGATCAGGAAGGCGAGCGTCTTGCCGGTGCCGGTCTGGGCCTGGCCGGCGACGTCGCGGCCGGCGAGCGCGACCGGCAGGGTCAGCGCCTGGATCGGCGTGCAGCGCGAGAAGCCGGCGGCCTCCAGGCCACCCAGCAGCGCCGGGTGCAGGTCGAACTGCGAAAAGGAAATGTCGGTGAGGGGCTTGTCGCTCATGCGATTGGGATCGAATCCGGGAAACTGCGGCGCGGCGGGCGCGCTTGCGTGGGCGGCGTCCGCGAAGCAGACTGCCGGGGCGTTGCAGGGGCGCGCTCGGCGCCTTGAAACCCCTGCGGAAACGCCCCAGTCTAGCAGCACGCCGCGTGTAGGCGCCGCGCGCATCCGCTTGATTTGCCTAGCCCGCCACTTGGTCCGCGACAAAGTCCCGCCAGCAGGAGCCCCCATGAGCGACAAGGTCATCCACGCCACCGACGCCGATTTCGACAGCGTCGTCCTCCAGTCGGACCAGCCGGTGCTGGTGGACTTCTGGGCGCAGTGGTGCGGCCCCTGCAAGATGATCGCGCCGGCGCTGGACGAACTGGCCGAGACCTACGACGGCCGCGCCAAGATCGTGAAGGTGGACATCGACCAGAACCGCGCCGTGGCGATGAAGTACCACGTGCGCTCGATCCCGATGCTGCTGGTGTTCAAGGACGGCCAGGTGCAGGGCACCCAGATCGGCGCCGTCGGCAAGCCGCAGCTCGCCCAGCTGATCGACAAGGCGCTCTGAAGCGCACCCAGCTGAAGCCGGCCCAGCTGAACCCCGCCGCGCGCGGCGCTTGCCGCCGCGCGGCCCCGATGCTAGTTTCTGCCTGACCCGGCGCGCGTTCACCGTCTTTCCGGTCCTGCCGCCGCACCCTTCTCCCCTTATCTTCCGCCCGCGCCCAGCGGGCTCTCGCAACCGAGCGAGGAATTCCCACTTGTCCGACAACACCCCCGAGGCCGGCGATCTCGCCGAGAAGCGCGTGCGCAAGGTACGCGTGGCCAAGCCCGAACAATCCGCCGACGGCAACGTCGCGCCCGTCCCCGAAGCCCCTGCTGCCCCCGCGCCCGCTGCGCAGGCCGACGCCGACGGCGAATCCGCGCACGAAACCGGCGACGGTGGCCAGGACGCCCGCGACGGTGGCCAGGAGCAGGGCCAGCGCGAAGGCGGCGGCCGCATGAGCCGGCGCGAACGCTTCCGCAACCGCCGCGAGCGCCAGCGCGAGCGCTACCGCGACGACGGCCAGCCGCAGGACGGCAACGGCAACGACTACCCGCAGCAGCCGAACCGTCCGCTGCCCAACATCCCCGAAGGCTTCCCGCAGTATTCGCTGGGCGACCTCAAGCGCATGCCGGCGCAGAAGCTGCTGGAAATCGCCGAGCAGCTGAACATTCAGGACGGCGTCGCCCGCGCCCGCAAGCAGGACGTGATCTTCGCCCTGCTCAAGGTGCTGACCCGCCATGGTGAAGGCGTCGCCGCCGACGGCGTGCTGGAGATCCTGCCGGACGGCTTCGGCTTCCTGCGCTCGGCCGACGCGAGCTACCTGGCCGGCCCGGACGACACCTACATCTCGCCCTCGCAGATCCGCCGCTTCAACCTGCGTACCGGCGATCACCTGTCCGGCCGGATCCGCTGGCCGAAGGACGGCGAGCGCTATTTCGCGCTGTCGGTGGTCGACACGATCAACGGCGAACCGCTGGAGGCGTCGAAGAACAAGACGCTGTTCGAGAACCTGACGCCGCTGTTCCCGCGTCGCAAGTTCAAGCTCGAGCGCGGCGACGGCTCGACCGAGGACATCACCGGCCGCATCCTCGACCTGATGGCGCCGCAGGGCAAGGGCCAGCGCGCGCTGATCGTCTCGCCGCCGAAGGCCGGCAAGACCATGCTGATGCAGCAAGTCGCCACCGCGATCACCAGCAACCATCCGGACGTGCACCTGATCGTGCTGCTGGTCGACGAGCGCCCCGAGGAAGTGACCGAGATGCAGCGCACCGTGCGCGGCGAGGTCGTGTCCTCGACCTTCGACGAGCCGGCCGCGCGCCACGTGCAGGTCGCCGAGATGGTGATCGAGCGCGCCAAGCGCCTGGTCGAGCACAAGAAGGACGTCGTGATCCTGCTCGACTCC
>JABFWF010000243.1 GCA_013362405.1 Lysobacter sp.
GGTCCGACGCCGGACGGTTCTTCTGGAGATCCCGTAGGGTTGCCTCAGTCCTCTTTTCGATCTCTGCCTGAGAAGGCCACGCCGAGCGCATCTGCTCGTCGAGTCGCAACTCATCGCGGATGAAGGTCCACGCGGCGCTCTCGAAGTCCTGAGCGACGGGGCGGGTCCAGGTGGCGTCCCGGGCACCCGGACCGAGCAAGGCGGCTGTCTCAGCTTCGAAGGCCCGATAGATGCCTTCCAGCGCGGCTGGGAGCGCACGCCTAGCGATCGCCTGATCCTTGGTGTGCAGACTTACCCAAACCTCGTTCCTGCCCCTAGCGCCCACTTGGCGGCGCAGAAGCTTGAGCGGTTTGGGGGCAGCGACGCGGGCGTAGTAGGTGCCTTCGCGCTTGAACAGGTTTTGTGCCACTCGATCCTCCTGCGTTGGGTTGGGCCGCCGTAGCAGCTCCTCGTAACACCCAGACGTAGCAGTCTCGAATCGAGGGTCCCGGCAAGTGCTTGAAAACTGGGGGTTTTCAAGCCAATCAAGCACTTAGGTGCGTTGAAGATGGTCGGGGTAGCCGGATTCGAACCGACGACCACCAGTCCCCCAGACTGGTGCGCTACCAGGCTGCGCTATACCCCGACGCGGGACGCGGATTATAGCCGGAGCGCTCCGGCAAAAGCGCGTTCAGCGGCGCAGCAGCTGCAGCACTTCCTCCAGCTCCATGCGCACCTGGCGCACGATCTGGGTCGAGAGGGTGGCTTCCTGCTTCGCGCCCTCGCCTTCCAGGCGCAGGCGCGCGCCGCCGATCGTGTAGCCCTGCTCGTACAGCAGGCCGCGGATCTGGCGCACCATCATGACGTCGTGGCGCTGGTAGTAGCGGCGGTTGCCGCGCCGCTTCACCGGCTTGAGCGACGGGAATTCCGTCTCCCAGTAACGCAGCACGTGCGGCTTGACGTCGCACAGCTCGCTGACTTCGCCGATGGTGAAGTAACGCTTCGCCGGGATCGGCGGCAGTTCCTTGTTGCTGCCCGGATCAAGCATGGCCGGCCCCCACGCTGCTGGAGCCGGTGAACGCTTCCACGCGCTCCTTCAGCTTCTGTCCCGGGCGGAACGTCACCACCGTGCGCGCGGAGATCGGAATCTCCTCGCCGGTCTTGGGATTGCGCCCGGGACGCTGGTTCTTGCGGCGCAGGTCGAAGTTGCCGAAACCCGACAGCTTCACCTGCCGGCCGGCTTCCAGCGCTTCGCGCAACGCATCGAAGAACGCGTCGACGAATTCCTTCGCCTCGCGCTTGTTGAGGCCGACTTCCTCGAACAGACGCTCGGCCATTTCCGCCTTGGTCAAGGCCATCCTCATCGTCCCCCTGAACGATCAACCACGGATGACTGCGGCGTGTTCGCGCTGCAGGGCGGCCAGCACCTCGGCCACCACGGCGTCCACGTCGCGGTCGGTCAGGGTGCGCGTTTCGTCCTGCAGAATCAAGCCCATAGCCAGACTCTTGCATCCGGTTTCCACGCCCTTGCCGACATAGCGGTCGAACAGCACCAAGTCGCGCAGATAGGCGCCCGCGACGGCCTGCACGCTCGCCCGGAGCGCCGCCCACGGCACGTCTTCCGCGACGACGAACGCGAGGTCGCGGCGGACGGACGGATAGCGCGACAGCGGCTGCGCCTTCGGCACCGGACGCACCAGCAGCGGCTCCAGGTCGAGCTCGAAGCCGACGACGTCGAGATCCAGCCCGAGCGCCTGCTGCAGGCGCGGGTGCAGCTGGCCGATCCAGCCCAGGTGCATGTCGTCGCGGTAGACGTCGGCCGAGCGGCCGGGGTGTCCCCACGGCGCCTGCGAACGCCGGAATTCCAGTCGCGCACCCGAGAGCGCCGCCAGGCTCTCCAGGTCGCCCTTGAGGTCATGGAAGCCGACCGGGCGTGCGGGCTCGCCCCACTGCTCCGGCGACGCGGCACCGCAGGCGACGGCGGCCACGCGCAGCGTTTCGACGGGTGCATCGCCCGCATCGGCCGGACGCGCGAACACGTTCCCGACTTCGAACAGGCGCACGCGCGCCTGCTGGCGCGCGACGTTGCGGCCAAGCGCGGCGACAAGGCCGGGCAGCAGGCGCGTGCGCATGACCGCGAGCTCTGCACTGAGCGGGTTGGCGAGCGGCACCGCTCCACCATCCGCCTGCCACTGCGCGAGCAGCGCGGCGTCGACGAAGGCGTAGTTGACCGCTTCGAGCAGGTCGCGCGCGGCGAGCTGGCGGCGCACGTCGGCTTCATCGACGCGTGTTTCGGACGGCGCATGCAGCACCGTCGCGCCGCCCGGCAGCGTCGCGGGAATGGCGTCGTACCCGTGGATGCGCGCGATCTCCTCGACCAGGTCCTCTTCCAGCGCGAGGTCGAAGCGGCGCGCGGGCGGCGTGACCTGCCAACCGCTTTCGATCGGCTCGACCGCAAGGCCCAGCGCACGCAGGATGCGCTCGACTTCCACGTCGGCGATCGCGAGGCCGAGTACGCGCGCGAGACGCCCGCGGCGCAGGCGGATCGGTTGCGGTTGCGGCAGATGTTCTGGCAGCACGGCCTCGACCACGGGACCCGGCGCGCCGCCGGCGAGATCGAGGATCAGGCGCGTGGCGTATTCGATCGCCTGCCGCGGGAGTTCCGGATCGACGCCGCGTTCGAAGCGATGGCCCGCGTCGGTGTACAGGCCGAGGCGACGGCCGCGGCCGATGATCGCCGGCGGCGCGAAGTGCGCGGCTTCGAGGAAGACGTCGCGCGTCGTGTCGGTGACGCGCGTGTCGAAGCCGCCCATCACGCCGGCGAGCGCGACCGGACGATCGGCATCGGCGATCAGGAGGAATTCCGGATCGAGCGCGACCTCGCGCCCATCGAGCAGCGTCAGCGCTTCGCCGGCGCGCGCACGACGTACGCCGACCGGGCCCGTGAGCAGGTCGCGATCGAAGGCGTGCATCGGCTGGCCGAGTTCGAGCATCACGTACTGGGTGACGTCGACCAACAGGCTCACCGGCCGGATGCCGCCGCGGCGCAGGCGCTCGGCCATCCACACCGGCGT
>JABFWF010000116.1 GCA_013362405.1 Lysobacter sp.
GGTGATGACCGGCGTCGGCTCCGTGCGCAACGTGGCGCGCGTGGCGCCGGGCGACACCGTGGCGGTGGTCGGCTGCGGCGGCGTCGGCCTCAACGTCATCCAGGGCGCGCGCCTCGCGGGCGCACGTACGATCATCGCCATCGACCGCGTCCACGAGCGGCTGTGCCGCGCGCGCGACTTCGGCGCCACCCACACCGTGCATGCGGGCGGCAACGACGAGGACACGCTGGTCGCGCAGGTGCTCGCGCTGGCCGACCACCGCGGCGTCGACCACGCGTTCGAGGCGACCGGCGTGGCGGCGCTCGCCTTCCTGCCGCTGCGGCTGGTGCGCAACGGCGGCAACGCCGTGCAGGTCAGCGGCGCGCACGGCGAGGGCACCGTCGCGCTGCCGCGTTTCTTCTGGAACAAGCGCTACCTCGCGCCGCTGTACGGCGACTGCGTGCCGGCGCGCGATTTCCCCTGGCTGTTCGAGCGCGTCGCACGCGGCGAACTGGAACTCTCGGGCCTGGTCAGCCATCGCTACCCGCTGGAACGGCTCGACCGCGCGTTCGCCGACATGCTCGAAGGCCGCAGCAGCAAGGGCGTGCTGCACCTCGCGGCGGACGCCGCCACGCGCGCGGAATCCACGCCGGTGCGTGCATCGCAGCCGGCGCGCGAAGAGACGCCGGTCTTCCGCACGATCGAGCGTTCCGACCCGGCGATCGCCGCCGACGGCCTCGAGTTCCTCACCGCCAAGAGCCGCGCGCTCGGCCGGCGCGCCGACGTCGCCCTGTTCGTTCCGCCGCAGGCACGCGGCGTCACCGACCTGCCGATCGCGATGCTGCTGCACGGCGTGTACGGCTCGCACTGGGCCTGGGCGCTCAAGGGCGATGCGCACCGCACGCTGGCGCGCCTGGTCGACGCGGGCGCGCTGCCGCCGGTCGCGTTGCTGATGCCCTCCGACGGCCTGTGGGGCGACGGCTCCGGCTACGTGCCGCATGCGCGCCAGGATGCCGAGCGCTGGATCGTGGAGGAGGTGCCGGCGCTCGCGCGGGCGACGGTGCCGGGCTGCACCGTGCGTTCGCCGCTGCTGGTGGCGGGCCTGAGCATGGGCGGCTTCGGCGCGCTGCGCCTGGCGGGAAAACATCCGCAGCGCTTCGCCGCGGCGGCCGCGCATTCGGCGGTGACCGACGCGGCCGCGCTCGACACGCTGATCGAAGAATCGCGCGCGAACTGGAGCGCCACTCCCGCCGACCGCAGCGTGCTCGCCGCGCTGACCGGCGCCGCGACCCCGCTGCCGCCGCTGCGCTTCGACTGCGGCCGCGACGATCCCTGGCTCGACGCCAACCGCGCCCTGCACGCGGCGCTGCGCGAGGCCGGCATCGCGCACGTGTACGCCGAACGCGACGGTGGCCACGACTGGGCCTACTGGCGCGCGGCGCTGGAGGACACGCTGCGGTTTTTCGGTACCGTGCTGCGTGGCGAAGGCATTCCTGCATCGCCACCACGCACCGCGGAGGTCGCCGCGTGATTCCGCATCGCCAGCGCGTCCTTGTCCTGCTCGCCGGATTGCTGCTCGCGGCTGTCGCCGGCGCCGCGCCGCGCGCGTCGACGCCCACGCTCGCGCCCGCCGGCGAGGAAGTGTTCTACCAGGTGATGCCGCGCAGCTTCCGCGACGGCAACGGCGACCAGGTCGGCGACCTGCGCGGCTTCGCCTCGCGCCTGGGCTACCTGCGCAAACTCGGCGTGACGTCGCTGCTGCTCACGCCGCTGCAGCCCTCGCCCTACTACCACAACTATTTCGCCACCGACTTCAAGGCGATCGACCCCGCCTACGGTACGCTCGCCGATTACTTCGCGTTCGTGCGCGCGGCGCATGCGCACGGGCTCAAGGTCTACCTCGACCAGGAGTTCCAGTACGTCGCCGAAGGCCATCCGTGGTGGACGCGCGCGCTCGCGGATCCGCACGCGCCGGAGGCCGATTACCTGCTGTGGCGCGACCGCGCGCATGGCGTCACCGAGCCCTTCCTCGACCAGGCGAAGTGGCCCGGCTACGACGGCCGCCCGGTCGGCATCGCGATGGTCGATCTGCATCAGCCGGCGGTGCGCGGTTACTTCGAGCAGCTGCTGCTGTACTGGGCCGATCCGCACGGCGACGGCAGCGGGCGCGACGGCGTCGACGGTTTCCGCATCGACCACATGATGGACGACCTCGACCACAAGGGCCTGGACACCGGCCTGTTCGCCGGCTTCTGGACGCCGATCTTCGACGCGCTCAAGGCGCGTCGGCCGGGGCTGCGCATCCTCGCCGAGCAGGCGGACTGGGGCGACGGCCGCGACTGGCTCGCGCGCGGCCACGCCGACCTCGTGTTCGCGTTCCCGCTGCGCGGCGCGCTGGTGTCATTGGACAAGCGCGCGATCGTGAAGGCGCTGCGCGACATCGCGGCGACCACGCCGGCCGGCAAGGGCCAGATCGTGTTCCTGGAAAACCACGACGTCGACCGTTTCATGTCGCTGGCCGGCAACGACCCGGCGCGCGCGCGCGCCGGCGCCGCGCTCGCGCTGCTTGCCGCGGGCGAACCGCTGGTCTATTACGGCCAGGAGCTCGGCATGCGCGGCACCCTCCTCAAGGACGTGCACACCGACGGCGCGCACATCCCGGTGCGCGAAGCCTTCCGCTGGGACGCCGACCTCGACGCGCCCGGCTCGGCGACCTGGTACCGCGGCACCGGGCCGTGGTGGACCGCGCGCGCCAACCGCTCGCACGACGGCGTGTCGGTGGCCGAGGAAGACGCGCGGCCCGATTCGATGCTGCACTGGTACCGCACGCTGCTCGCGCTGCGCCACGCGCGGCCGGAACTGCGCCGCGGCGACCAGCAGGTGTTGTGCGACGACGCGTCGGATGTCGTCTGCCTCCTGCGCAGCGACGGCGCGCGGCGCACGCTGCTGCTGGTCAACCTGGGCAAGAGCGCGGCCACGCCGGTGCTGCCGCCGGCGCTGGCCGGGGGCGCGTGGCGCGACCTCCTCGCCGGCGGCCAGGCCGCGCCGGCAACGCAGCCGC
>JABFWF010000103.1 GCA_013362405.1 Lysobacter sp.
TGAGCATCGGGTAATGGTGGAAGGTCGCGTCGTGCTGGTTCGCGAATGCAGCCCGCCAGCGTTGCCAGTCGGTGTCGATCACCTGCACGTCGCGGCCGCCCTGCAGGAACAGCATCGGCAGGTGCGCGGCGCGCGCGTCGGCGACCGGATCGATCGCGTCGAACGCGCGCCAGTACGACACCGGGGCGCCCAGCGCGAGTTCGCCCGGATGCGGCTTGCCGTCGCGCACGCGTGCGATCTCGGCGTCGATCCCGGCGAGCATGGCCTTGTCGTCCGCCGACAGGCTGCCGTCGCGCATGGCGAGGTTGCGGTTCTGTTCGGGAATGATGTCGAGCAGCGAGCGCGCCGGGGCTGCGAGCAGGACCAGGCCCGCCACGGCGTCCTTGCCCGCGTGCCGCGCGATCCGGGGCGCGAGCATGCCGCCCTGGCTGTGGCCGAGCACGAACACGCGCGCGGGGTCGATGCCGGGCGTGCGGCGCAGCAGCGCGACCGCCGCCACCGCGTCGTCGGTGGTCTCGTCGTCCACTGTGTAGGCGCTTCCGGCGAAGTCCTGCGGCCGCGCGAACGAGCGCTTGTCGTAGCGCAGCGTGGCGATGCCGTCAGCGGCGAGGGCGCGGGCGATGTCCAGGAAGGGACGGTTGGCGGCGATGGTCTCGTTGCGGTCGGTCGGCCCCGAGCCCTGCACCAGCACCACCGCCTGTACGCCGCGCGCAGATGCCGCCTGCGGCATCGCCAGCGTGCCCGGCAGCGCGCGTTCGCCGTTGCCGACGGTGACGTCGCGCTCGGTGTAAGGCGCACCCGCCGGTATCGGTGGCAGCGGTTGCACCTCATGCCACGGCGCGACCAGCAGGCCGCCGACGTGCCCGTCCGGGTCCAGCGCCACCGTCGCCGTCCATTGGGTGACGCCGCGATGCAGCGTGGTGCGCACGATCCGCATGCCGGCCTGCGTGGCGACGCGCGGCCCGCCGCGATCGCCCGCCGGCGGCAACGACTGCCACACCGCCTGCAGCTTCGACGCCGGCACCGCGGCGCGCATGCGGTCGTCGAACATCGCCTCGGCGGCGGCGTACTCGCCGGCGTCGAGGTGGTCGAGCAGGCGCGTCGACAGCATTGCGGCATCCGGCGCGGCGTCCTGCGCCGGCACGAGCGGCGACGCGAGCAGCAGGGCGGACAGGAGCAGCAGGGACCGGTTCATGGCATCGCCTTCTTGAGGAACAACTGCAGCGGGCCGAAGCGCAGCGGCTGCACCGCCGAGACCAGTTCCCAGCCTTGCAGGCCGAGCTGATTGAGGCGTTCCTGCGCGGCCTCGCGGACCGAGCCGAGGAAGGACGGTTTTACTTCCACTACCTGGTAGCTCCAGCGATCACTTGCCATCGTCGTCCTCTTCCTCCGTGGTCGGGGGCGGCTTCAGCCGCCCGGCCTTGCGCAGCGCGTCGCGCAACACGTATTCGATCTGCGCGTTGAGGCTGCGCAGTTCGTCGTCGGCCCAGCGCTGCGCCGCCGCCAGCACGTCGGCATTGATGCGCAGCGGGTAGGCCTTCTTCTCTGCCATCAGGTGGTCTTTCCCGGGCGGCGGTAGCCCATCATGGAACGGGGTTTTCGATGGACGGTCCGCACAGGGAGGCGCGGGCTCCTGCGCACGGACGCGCGACTAGTAAAGCGTGCCGGCGTTGACGATCGGCTGCGTCGCGCGCTCGCCGCACAGCACCACCAGCAGGTTGCCGACCATCTGCGCCTTGCGTTCCTCGTCGAGCTGGACGACGCCGCTCTTCTGCAGCTCGGCCAGCGCCATCTCGACCATGCCGACCGCGCCGGCGACGATGCGCGTGCGCGCGGCGATGATCGCGTTCGCCTGCTGGCGTTGCAGCATCGCCTGGGCGATCTCCGGCGCGTAGGCGAGGTGGCTGATGCGCGCGTCGACCACGGCGACACCGGCGTCGGCGAGGCGCTCCTGCAGCTCCTGCTTCAGGTGCTGGGAAATTTCGGCGGCATGGCTGCGCAATGCGAGCTGGCCGGGTTCGTGCTGGTCGTAGGGATAGCTCGTCGCCATCGCGCGCAGCGCGGATTCCGACTGGATGTGCACGAAGCTCTCGTAGTCGTCCACGTTGTAGACCGCCTCGGCGCTGTCGACGACCTGCCACACGATCACCGCGGCGATTTCGATCGGGCTGCCGTCGAGTTCGTTGACCTTGAGCTTGCCGCTCTCGAAGTTGCGCACCCGCAGCGAAATCTTCTTCTTGCCGTAGAAGGGGCTGTTCCAGCGCAGGCCGCTTTCCTTCACCGTGCCGACGTACTTGCCGAACAGGCTCAGCACCGCGGCCTGGTTGGGCTCGACCATGTAGAGGCCGATCAGGCAGAACGCGGCGACGAGCGCGACCACGATGGCGCCGACCAGCGGGCCGGAGGCGTGGCCCTGCGCGCTGCCGACGAATACCCAGGCGGCGAAGGCCTCGACCACGAGGATGCCGAGCAGCACCGGGATGCCGGGGAGGGAGTGGAGCGGGTTTTCTTTCATGGCGGCTCTCGCTGGCCGGGAGAATGGCGAGACGATATCAAATTGATATCAGATGCGAAGACCGTTCGTCGGCGCGCGCCGCCGGACGAATCCATCGGCCGCACGTGGCCGTATGCACGACGCCCCTTGCTCCGTGGGAGGGCCGCACGGAGTGACCGGCTCAGGGATTGAGGTAGAACAGCGGCTCCGGCAGGCCTTCCCCCGTGGCGTAGAGCGCCTGGCCGCCGGCCGCCCAGCCCAGCGCCTCGGCCTGCGGCAGCCACGGCAGCGGATGCACGACCGGCGCGCGCGCGGCGGCCTGCGCCCAACCCTCGTCGCCGCGGCGGGTGTAGAGCAGCAGCTCGCTGTAGGTGAGCACGGCGAGGCGGCGGCCGTCGGGAGCGAGGTCGGCGGCGGTGACCTGGTGGAGGATGCGCGACGCGCGGGGGTTGTCGCGCAGCTCGGCGGGATCCGGCGCGGGCACGCCGGCCAGCGTGCCGATCCGCTGCGCGACCAGCACGCCCGGGT
>JABFWF010000138.1 GCA_013362405.1 Lysobacter sp.
GCTGCGCATCGCGCAGCCGGGCGATCCGGCCGCCACGGAATTGCGCCAGCGCATCGACCTCGCCACCTATTACGGCCTGTTCCGCCCCGGCCAGGCATTCACCGACACGCTCGGGCTCGCCGCGCGCGGGCCGGAAATGATCGTGGTGCCGCACGGTGCCTTCCGCATGGGCGCCGACGATGGCGGTGGCGGCGACAGCGAGCGTCCCGTCCACAACGTGCGCTTCGCCCGCGGCTTCGCCATCTCGCGCACCGAGGTCACCGTCGGCCAGTTCCGCCAGTTCGTCGAGGCGACCGGATACCGGCCGACGTCGACGCGGCGTGGCTTCTCGCTCGCCTACGACGAGCTCAGCGGCAACTTCGTCCGCCGCAGCGAAGTGGACTGGACCCGGGCCTACGACGGCAGCCGCGCCGCCGACGACCTGCCGGTGATCCACGTCAGCGCGCACGATGCCGATGCCTATGCGGAATGGCTGAGCGAGCGCAGCGGCCGGCGTTACCGCCTGCCGAGCGAGGCGCAGTTCGAATATGCGCTGCGCGCCGGCAGCCGCACGCGCTATCCGTGGGGCGATGGCGGCCCGCCGACGGGCACGGGCAACCTCACCGGTACGCGCGACCGCTCGCCGTCCGGAAGGGAATGGAACAACGCCTTCGCCGGTTATGGCGATGGCTATTGGGGGCCAGCGCCCGTCGGCAGCTTCGCGCCCAATGCATTCGGCCTTCACGACATGGCCGGCAATGTCAGCGAGTGGGTCGCCGACTGCTGGCACGACAGCTACCGGCGCGCGCCCACCGACGGGGATGCATGGGTCAACCCCGGCTGTCGCTCGCGCGTGGTGCGCGGTGGCGCGTGGGCCAGCGCCCCGGAGCAGACCCGCTCGGCGTGGCGTGCGCCGTCGGGGGTGGACACGACGAACGCGCGCATCGGCTTCCGCGTGGTGCGCGAACTCTAGCCTGGCCCGCCTCACCGGAGGACGCACATGCGGCAGGACCCGTTCGGCAACACTTCCCGCATCGGATTTGGCGGCCTGCGGCTGTGGGTGCTGCTGCTGTTCGCCGGCTACGCCGCGTTCTACTGGTTCTCCAACCGCAGCACCGATCCGCTCACCGGCGAGAAGGTGGTGATCGACAGGAGCATCTCGCCCGATGACGAGAAGGCGCTCGGCCTGCAGGCCTACCAGCAGGTGCTGACCGAGCAGCCGCCGTTGCCGAAGGACGCGCAGGCCGCGCGCCAGGTGAGCGAGATCGCGCGGCGGCTGATCGCCAAGGTGCCCGAGGTCGAGGACGCGCTTGCCGCCGAGCACGGCCTGCAGGCGCCGCACGTCGAACGCGATTTCGACTGGGACGTCAACGTCATCCCGTCCGACGAGGTCAACGCGTTCTGCCTGCCGGGCGGCAAGATCGCGGTGTATACCGGGCTGATCCCGATCGCGGAGAACGCCGACGCGATGGCGATCGTGCTGGGCCACGAGATGACGCACGCGCTGCTGCGCCACGGCGCCCAGCGCATGACCCAGCAGAAGCTCGAGCAGATGGGCCAGGTGGCGGGCGCGATGGGCGGCCTGAGCCAGGGCCAGCTGCAGACGGTGATGGCGGTCTACGGCTACGGCCACGCGCTGCCGTACGCGCGCAAGCAGGAAACCCAGGCCGACGAGATGGGCCTGATGCTGGCCGCCGCCGCGTGCTTCGATCCCCACGAGGCGATCCCGTTCTGGGAGCGCATGGACAGCGCCAGCGGTGGAAAGGCGCCGCCGGAGTTCGCCTCCGACCATCCCAGCTCCGGCACCCGCATCCAGGACCTGCAGTCGCTGATGCCCAAGGCCGAGCAGTACCGCCAGCGCTTCTGCGAAGCCGCCGGCGGCAAGTCCGTCGCGCACTGACGGAACGCGCGCTTGCAGGCCATGTCCATGCGCATCGCGATCCCGCGCACCATCTGGGCGCTGGGCTTCGTCAGCCTGTTGATGGACATGAGCTCCGAGCTCGTGCACAGCCTGCTGCCGGTGCTGCTGGCGAGCGGACTCGGCGCGAGCGCACTGATGATCGGCCTGATCGAAGGCGCGGCCGAAGGCCTGGTGATGGTCACCAAGGTCTTCTCCGGCTACATCAGCGACGCGGTCGGCAGGCGCAAGCCGCTGGTGCTGCTCGGCTACGGGCTGGCGGCGGCGAGCAAGCCGCTGTTCCCGCTGGCGGCATCGGTGGAGGCGGTGGCCTTCGCGCGGCTCGTCGACCGCTTCGGCAAGGGCATCCGCGGCGCGCCGCGCGACGCGCTGGTCGGCGAACTCGCGCCGCCGGAAATCCGCGGCGCCTGCTTCGGCCTGCGCCAGTCGATGGACACGGTCGGCGCGGTGCTCGGGCCGCTGCTGGCGATGCTCGGCCTGTGGCTCATGGCCGACAACCTGCGCGCGGTGCTGTGGATCGCGGTGGTGCCGGCGCTGCTGTGCGTGCTGCTGATCGTGTTCGCGGTGCCGGAACCGGAGCACGCGACGCGACCCGCGCGCCTGCCGATCACGCGCGAAGGGCTGGCGCGCCTCGGCCCCGCTTTCTGGCGGCTCGTCGCGCTCGGTGGCGTGATCGCGCTGGCGCGCTTTTCCGAGGCCTTCCTCGTGCTGCGTGCGTCGGGGCTCGGGCTGCCGCTGCCGCTGGTGCCGTTGGTGCTGGTGGTGATGAGCGTGGTGTACACGCTCACCGCATATCCGGTCGGCAAGCTCTCTGACCGCATGCCGCGCCACCGGCTGCTTGCGCTCGGCATGCTGGTGCTGGCGCTGGCCGATGCGACGCTTGCGGGGGCGCACGGCTTCGGCGCGCTGTTCGCCGGAATCGCGCTGTGGGGCCTGCACATGGGCATGACCCAGGGCATCCTCGCCACGCTGGTGGCCGATACGACATCCACCGAATACCGCGGCACCGCGTTCGGCGTGTTCAACCTCGTCTCGGGCCTGGCGCTGCTCGCCGCCAGCGTCGCCGCCGGCGCGCTGTGGGATGCATATGGTGCGTGGGCCGCGTTCGCGGCAGGTGGGGTGTTGTGCGTGGCGTCGGCGCTGCTGGCGTTGCGGCGGCCCGTGACCGGAACCCAGGGTCGCGTGTAGGAGCGGCTTACAGCCGCGAGCTGTTCATGCGGGTCGTGCAGGAGCGACCGTCGTCGTGACCCGGCCTGTCTATCGGCCGCGGCTCACGTCGCTCCCGCAAAAATACGCTCGCGGCTCACAGCAGCGCGTCAGCTGGATTGCATTGCCGCGAACGGATCCAGCACCACCACGTCGCCGCGCCCCGGCTTGTAGCCGGCCACGAGCGCGCGGTGGACGAAGTCCGATGCCGCCACGCATGCCGACGGCAGGCTGCGACCACGGCAGAGGTTGGCGGCGATCGCCGCGGCCAGCGTGCAGCCGGTGCCATGCGCCTTGCGCGGCAGGCGCGGATGCACGATCTCGCGGGTGCCGTGGTTGTCGGCATAGACGTCGACGACTTCGTCGCCTTCCGCCAGGTGTCCGCCCTTGAGCAGCACCGCGTGCACGCCCTTGTCGAGGAACTCCTTCGTCGCCTCGCGCATCGCCGCGACGTCGGCGATCGCATGGCCGAGCAGCGCTTCCGCTTCCGGCAGGTTGGGCGTGACCACGCTCGCCAGCGGCAGCAGGCGCATGCGCAGCGCGCGCACGGCGTCGTCGGCGAGCAGGCGCGCGCCGGTGGTGGCGACCATCACCGGGTCGAGCACCACGAACGAGGGCCGGTGCGTCTCCAGGAGGTCCACGACGCCACGCACGACGTCGGCCGTCGCGAGCATGCCGAGCTTGACCGCGCCGATGCGGAAATCGCCGAAGCACGCGTCCACCTGCGCGCGCAGGAACTCGCCCGGCGGCACGTGCACCGCGCGCACGCCTTCGGTGTTCTGCGCGGTCAGCGCGGCGATCGCGGAGAGGCCATGGACGTGGTGCGCGGCGAAGGTCTTGAGGTCGGCCTGGATGCCGGCACCGCCGCCGGAGTCGGCGCCGGCGATGGTGAGGGCGGACACGGGACGCGGGTCTTTGCGGGCGGGCGTCATCGAGGCTCGTAGGTGGGCAGCGGGCGCAGGTGGCGGTAGCCGGCATAGCCGAGGCCGGCGACCCCGGTCACGGCTGCCGGCAGCAGCAGGGCACGGTAGCCGATCCGCAGGAACAATAGGGCGCCGATCACGCTTCCGCCGAAAAAGCACGCGATCACCAGCATGCACAGCGCCAGCCGCCGCGTCGGCAACGGCAGTCCGCGCAGCGCATGGCCGAGGCCGATGCCGAGGTCGGTGAACATCCCGCTGACGTGCGTGGTGCGCACGACCGCGCCACTGACGCTGGTCGCGAGCGCGTTCTGCAACCCGCACGCGGCCGCCGCCAGCAGCGGGCCGGCGAGGCGCTGCTGTTCGAACATCGGCAGCGCCGCGAACAGCAACGCCGATTCGATCGCCAGCGCGACGCCATAGCGGCGCCCGATCCGCGCCGTGCTGTCCTGGATCAGCAGCCCGCCGAACGCGGCGCCGGCGAGGAAGGCGAGCGCCGCGCCGAGCAGGCGCGCGGCGGCGATGCCGTCGCCCCGCGCCACCGCCGCGCCGAGCAGCGTAGTCGTGCCCGTGAGATGGGTGATCGCCTGGTGCTCGAAGCCGAGGAAGCCCACCACGTTGACCATGCCGGCGACCGCCGCCAGCGCGCCGGCGCCGATCCAGATCCAGCGTGGGAGATGGATGCCCATGGGAATCGCGGCGTGTCGGGCGAACCCTACAAGGCCTCCGATGCGTAATCCGCCAACCGCGAGCGCTCGCCGCGGCGCAGCGTCACGTGCGCGCTGTGCTCCCAGTTCTTGAAGCGGTCGACCGCATAGGTGAGGCCGGACGTCGTCTCGGTGAGGTAGGGCGTGTCGATCTGCTCGACGTTGCCGAGGCACACGATCTTCGTCCCGGGGCCGGCGCGCGTGACCAGCGTCTTCATCTGCTTGGGCGTGAGGTTCTGCGCCTCGTCGAGGATCAGGTAGCGCGAGAGGAAAGTGCGTCCGCGCATGAAGTTCAGCGAGCGGATCTTGATCCGCGCAGCCAGGAGGTCGTTCGTCGCCGCGCGGCCCCAGCTGCCGCCTTCCTGGTTGTGCGTCAGCACTTCGAGGTTGTCGGTCAACGCGCCCATCCACGGCGTCATCTTTTCCTCCTCCGTCCCGGGCAGGAAGCCGATGTCCTCGCCGACGCTCACCGTCGCGCGGGTCATGATGATCTCGCGATAGCGCTGCTGGTCCATCGTCTGCGCCAGGCCCGCGGCGAGCGCGAGCAGGGTCTTGCCGGTGCCGGCGGTGCCGAGCAGCGAGACGAAGTCGATCTCCGGATCCATCAGCGCGTTGAGCGCGAAGTTCTGCTCGCGGTTGCGCGCGATGATGCCCCAGACCGCGTGCTGCGCATGGCGGAAATCGTCGACGATCTGCAACACGACGCGGTCGCCGGCGATGCGCGCGACCTTGAGCTCCGCTTCCTCCTCGCCCGGCAGGTAAAGGAACTGGTTCGCGTGCCAGTCCTCGTCGTCGCGGCGCGCGACCTCGTAGAAGGTGCGGCCCTTCTCGGTCCACGAGCGCAGCTCCTTGCCGTGCCGCTGCCAGAAGTCTTCCGGCAACGCAGTCGCGCCGGTGTAGAGCAGGCTGAAGTCGTCGAGCGCGCGATCGTTCTCGTAGTCCTCCGAGACGATGCCGGCGATCGACGCCTTGATCCGCAGGTTGACGTCCTTCGAGACGAACACGACGGGCGTGTCCGGCTGCGCCGCCTGCAGGCCGAGGATCGCACCGAGGATGTGGTTGTCGGGAATGACCGCGCCGAAGCGCTTGCCCGAGTCGAACTCGCTGGTCTGGAAGCGCAGGCGGCCGGCGCTCTGCGCGCCGCGCAGCTGCAGGCCCTGCGGCCGCGCCAGCGTCACGCCAGAGGCGATCTCGCCGAGCTCGTGGCCTTCGATCAGCTCGTTGAGGAAGCGGCTGACCTGGCGCGCGTTGCGGCTGGCTTCCGACGTGCCCTTCTTGCCGTTGTCGAGTTCCTCGATCACCTGCATGGGCAGGAAGACATCGTGTTCCTCGAACTTGAAGAGCGCGGTCGGATCGTGCATCAGCACGTTGGTGTCGAGGACGTAGATGCGCTTGCTTCGGGTCATGCGTTCGGCTCTCGGCGAGAGGGAAGGGCAGGGTGTGGCGCGGGTCGCCTGCGTGGCGTCAAGGCGGCGGCCACCGCGGCCCGCGTGGCGGGACAGTGGCGAAACGGGCAGGCGGTGGATGTCACTTGGGCCGGCGGCTGCCCGTCTGCGCGGACTGCAGGGCATCGAGCACCGCCTGCGCGTGGCCGGGAACCTTTACGCCGCGCCAAGCGTCCGCCACGCGGCCTTGCGGATCGACCAGGAAGGTGCTGCGCTCGATGCCGACGTACTCGCGCCCGTACAGCTTCTTCGGCCTGATCACGTCGAAGGCCCTGCACAAGGCTTCGTCGCCGTCGCTGACGAGCCTGAACGCGAAGCCCTGCTTCGCGCAGAAGTTCTGGTGCGACTTGAGCGAGTCGCGCGAGACGCCGAGCACCTCGGCGCCGAGCTTGCGGAACTTCGGCAGCAGCGCGTTGAAGTCGATGCCCTCGGTGGTGCAGCCGGGCGTGCTGTCCTTCGGGTAGAAGTAGAGGACGAGCCATCGGCCGGCGAAATCGGCGAGCGTCGCCGTGCTGCCGTCGGACAGCGCGAGCGGCAGCGACAGGGTGTCCTTGTTCAGCGGCTTGCCGGGTTCCACCATCGCTACACAGCCCCTGTCGTTCGAACGCAGTGAGGAATCCGCCTGGCCGCCGTCAGAACTTCATCGGGTCCATGATCGCGTCGAGATTCAGGTGGTCGCAGAACTCGAGGAAGTCGTCGCGCAGCGCGGCGATGTGCATGTCGGAGGGAATGCCGACCGTCACCTGCGCGGAGAACATGTCGGCGCCCGTCTGCATGGCGCGGTAACGCGAACAGTGCAGGCTCTCGATGGTGATCGACTGGCGGTCGAAGAAGTCGGCGAGCTGGTAAAGGATGCCGGGCTTGTCGGCGGCGACGACTTCGACGACATAAGGCAGCAGGTTCGACTGCACCGGCTTGGCGCCGGTGCGGTACCACATCAGCTTGAGGCCCTCCTCGCGTTCCAGCCGCGACAGCATCGCCTCGAGCTTGGCGACCGCGTCCCAGGAGCCGGTGGCCAGCGCGATCACCGAAACGTCGCGGCCCACCGTGCTCAGCCGCGTGTCGACGAGGTTGCACCCGCTGTCGGCGATGCGCCGCGTCACCGCCAGCAGCGGCGAGCGCGGATGCGTGGTGTACGCATTGATCAGCAGGTGGTTCTCGTTCGGGGCTGGTCGGGGCGCGTCGGGGTCGGTCAAGGCGGCGTCTGCGTGGGGACGGGAGCCGGCGGCGCGCGCCAGCCGGGGCCAGCATACTGGCCAGCCGTTTCGCGCCGCAAGCGAACGGACGGCACGCTGACCGGCGGCGTGTACGCGATGTCTTCGCGCCTTCCGCGCCGTCGCGACATGGACGCCGCGCGATGCCCGCGGGTACCATCGGCGGTCGACGATCCCGCCGCGCGCACCGCGCCGCGGTCCAGCGAAAGGCCTCCTCCTTGCGCATTACCGGCAGCATCACCGCACTGGCGACGCCGTTCACCGCCGAGGGCGCGCTCGACCTCGACGCCTGGCGGCGCCTGCTGCAACGGCAGCTCGATGGCGGCACGCAGGCCGTTGTCGTCGCCGGCTCGACCGGCGAGGCGGCCGCGCTCGCCGACGACGAGTACGACGCGTTGTTGCGTGCGGCGGTGGAACAGGTCGGCAAGCGCATTCCGGTGCTCGCCGGTACCGGCCTGTCGAACACGGCGAAGACCGTCGCCCTCACGCGGCGCGTCGCCGCGCTCGGCGCCGATGCCGCGCTGGTGGTGACGCCGCCGTACGTGCGCCCGACCCAGGCCGGCCTGCTCGCCCACTACCGCGCGGTCGCCGACGACGGTGCGTTGCCGGTCGTGCTCTACAACGTGCCCGGCCGCACCGGCTGCGACCTGCTGCCCGAGACGGTGGCGCGGCTCGCGCCGCATCCGCGCATCGTCGGCATCAAGGAAGCGCGCAACGAGCCGGCGCGCATGGACGCATTGCTGCCGCTGCGCAACGATGGGTTCACCGTGCTCAGCGGCGACGACCCGACCGCGTGCCGCGCGATGCTCGCCGGCGCCGACGGCCTGGTCTCGGTCGCGTCGAACGTGCTGCCGGCCGCCTTCCGCCGCCTGTGCGACCTGGCGCGCGCCGGGCATGCGCCGGACGCTCGGGCGCTGGATGCAAGATTGCAGGAGCCAGTCGATTTCATGGGCGTCGAACCCAATCCGATCCCCGTGAAGGCCATCCTGCAGCGACTCGGTATCGGCGCCGGCCTGCGCCTGCCGCTCACTCCACTGTCGTCCGAACACGCCGCGCGCGCCGATCGTGTCGCCGCGTCGATTGCCGCCCTCGAAGACACCTGCGCCGCGCACGCGGCCTGATCCGGAGAATTTCCATGCGCCTGTCCCGCCCGCTCGCCGTTGCCACGCTGGCCCTCGTGGCCGCTTCCGGCTGCCACTGGTTCCACAAACCCGACAAGGCCTATCGCGAAAGCGCGGAAAGCCGGCCGCTCGAAGTGCCGCCGGACCTCGACAAGCCCAACACCGAAGGTGCGATGGCGCCGACCGACACCACCCGTTCGGTGATGCGCTCGACGCTGTCGACGCCCGCCGCCACCGCGGACGCCAGCGGCTTCACCGTGCAGGGCGAGCGCGATGCGGTCTTCGCCAAGGTCGGCGAGGCACTCGCGGGCGTGCAGGGCGTCACCGTCGCCAGCAAGGCGCAGCTGCTCGGCACCTACGACGTCAGTTACGAAGGCGCGAACTTCCTTGTGCGCGTGACGGCGGTGACCGGCGGCGTATACGTCTCGGCGATCGATCCGCGCGGCACGCCAGCCACCGATGCCGCACCGCTCAAGCTGATCGCGGCGCTGAAGGGCGCGCTCGGCGGCTGACGGATAGCCTCGTCGCAACAAAAACGGGCGCCAGGCGCCCGTTTTTTTTCAGGAACAATGTCGGTCGTCATCCGCGGCGATTGCCACGACCGCCTGCCGCGTATCGCGGGCTCAACGCTCCAGCAACGGCAGCTTGTCCGGCTTGCCTTCCCACTCCTTGGCGTCGGGCAGCGGATCCTTGCGCGTGGTGATCACCGGCCAGGCCTTCGCCAGTTCGGCGTTGAGCTGCACGAACTGCTCCTGCCCGGCCGGTACGTCGTCCTCCGGGTAGATGGCATTGATCGGACACTCCGGTTCGCACAGCGTGCAGTCGATGCATTCGTCCGGGTCGATCACCAGGAAGTTCGGCCCTTCGTGGAAGCAGTCGACCGGGCACACCTCGACGCAGTCGGTGTACTTGCACTTGATGCAGTTCTCGGTGACGACGAAGGGCATGGCGAAACGTGCGGCGAAGGGGACGCGCGCAGTGTACGCCGCGCTGCGTTCGCGGTCTAAGCGGTCTCCGGACGAGTCAGGCCCTTTTGCACTCGCCTGCTTGCGAAGCCGGCGGCATGAACGCGGAGCGTCCCGTGGCGCGCCCTGCGGGAAGCCTTCCGACTACCCAGCGGCGCTCCGCTGCAGGTTCTTCTTCCCGGCCGTGCAACGAAAAACCCGCCTTGCGGCGGGTTCCGGTATATGGCGCTCCCTACGGGATTCGAACCCGTGTTTTAGCCTTGAGAGGGCCACGTCCTAGGCCTCTAGACGAAGGGAGCGGGATTGGCTTGCGCCGCCGGCTGGACGACCGGCCCCCGTGGCCGGTCCGGCGCACAAGGCTTGCTAGTATATGGGGCGCGCTCGCCATCGGGCAACGCGCTTCTTTCATCACGTTGCCGCGGCCGCGCCGCCCTCGATGTCCGAACACACCGAAGCCCCCATGACCGGCACCCCCATGGCGCCGCGCATCGTCCCCCGCGACCAGCATCCGCTCTCGCGCCGGGACGTCAGCCCGAACGCGCTGCGCGTGCTCTACCGCCTGCGCGAGTCAGGCTTCGGCGCGTACCTGGTCGGCGGCGCCGTGCGCGACCTGCTGATCGGCGGGCATCCGAAGGATTTCGACGTGGCCACCGACGCCACGCCCGAGCAGGTGCGCCAGCTGTTCCGCAACTGCCGCCTCATCGGCCGGCGCTTCCGCCTCGCCCACGTGGTGTTCGGACGCGAGATCATCGAGGTCGCGACCTTCCGCTCCAATGCCGACGACGGCAGCGGCGAGCGCGAGCAGCACGAAGGCGGCCGCCTGTTGCGCGACAACGTGTACGGGACGATCGAGGAAGACGCGGTGCGCCGCGACTTCACCGCCAATGCCCTCTATTACGCGATCGAGGATTTCTCGGTGCGCGATTACACCGGCGGCTTCGAGGACGTGCAGAACAGCATCCTCAGGCTGATCGGCGATCCGGAGCAGCGCTACCGCGAGGATCCGGTGCGCATGCTGCGCGCGGTGCGCCTGTCCGCCAAGCTCGGCTTCGGCATCGACGAGGCCACCGCGCGGCCGATTCCGGCGCTCGCGTCCCTGTTGCGCGAGGCTTCCCCGGCACGCCTGTTCGAGGAATGCCTGAAGCTGTTCCTCTCGGGGCACGCGGTGCAGAGCTTCCTTGGCCTCGAGGCGCACGGCCTGCTGCCGGTGCTGCTGCCCGAAACCGCGGCGGCGCTGAAGTCCAACCGCAGCGGCGCGCTGCGGCGCATGGTGGTCGAAGGCCTGCGCGGCACCGACGAACGCGTCGCCAACGACGAGCCGGTGTCGCCGGCCTTCCTGTTCGCACTACTGCTGTGGCCGGCGTACTGCCGCGCGCTGATGAGCCTGCAGGCGCAGGGCGTGCAGGCGGCGGAGGCGCAGCGTCGCGCGGCCGACCGCGTGACCGTGCACCAGCTCGAGACCATCGCGCTGCCACGCCGCTTCTCGGTGCCGATGCAGGAGATCTGGCTGCTGCAGCCGCGCTTCGCCCTGCGCCAGCGCAAGCGCGTGCACCGCTTCCTCGCGCACCCGCGCTTCCGTGCGGCATGGGATTTCCTGCAGCTGCGCCAGCACGCTTCGACCGAGCACGCCGAGGACATCGTCTGGTGGCACGAGCTGCTGGCGGAAATGACCGGACAGCCCGTGGCGGACGACGACATCGAAGCCCCTGCCATCGATGCGCTCGAACTCGACGTGCC
>JABFWF010000079.1 GCA_013362405.1 Lysobacter sp.
GCCGCGCCTGGTCGCACTCGCGCTGCCAGGCGCTGATCGGCCGCCCGCTGGCGCGGTACACCTCGAGCCCGCGCTGGATGCGTTGCGGGTCGGTGGCGTGGATGCGCGCGGCGGCGACGGGATCGACCTGCGCCAGCTCCGCGTGCAGCGCCGGCCAGCCGCGCGCCTGCGCGTCGGCCGCGATCTGCGCGCGGAGCCCCGGGTCCGCTTCCGGCATCGGCGAGAGGCCATCGAACAACGCGCGGAAGTAAAGGCCGGTGCCGCCGGCGAGAATCGGCACGCGACCGCGCGCGACGACGCCGTCGATCGCCGCACGCGCCTCCTGTGCGAACTCCGCCGCCGAATACGGCTGCCACGGCTCGCGCACGTCGACGAGGTGGTGCGGCACGCGCGCGCGCTCCTCGTGCGTCGGCTTGGCTGCGCCGACGTCGAGGCCGCGGTAGACCAGCGCCGAATCGACGCTGACGATCTCCCCGCCCAGCCGCTCGGCCCATTCCAGCGCCAGCGCGCTCTTGCCCGACGCGGTCGGCCCGGTCAGCGCGATGGCGGGCGGGCGGGCGTCGGCGTTCATCGCGCGCGCGTCACCGCGCCGTCGCGCGCATCCGCGTCACGCATTGCGCCCCTGCGCGAGCAGGCTGTTGCGCCGCGCGTACAGCAGGTAGACGACGAGGCCGAACGCATTCCACGCCAGGCACCACAGCTGCGTCCTGGTCGGCAGGCTCATGAAAAGGTAGGCGCAGCCGAGGATCGCGACCGGCCCGACCAGCCACGCCAGCGGCGCGCGGAACACGCGCGGGCGCTGCGGATCGCGCTTGCGCAGCACCAGCATGCACGCGGCGACCGCGACGAACGCGATCAGCGTGCCGGCGTTGGCGAGCGCGGCGATCTCGTCCAGGCGCGCGATGCCGGCCAGTGCCGAGGTGATGACCGCGGTGAAGACGGTGATCGCCACCGGCGTGCCGCGCCTGCCCACCTTCGACAGATTGCGCGGCAGCAGGCCGTCGCGCGACATGACGAAGAAGATCCGGCTCTGCCCGTAGAAGAACGCGAGCAGCACCGTCGGCAGCGCCACCACCGCCGCGGCGGCGACGATCTTCGCGGCGGCGCCATGACCGAGCTCGCGCATGATCAGCGCCAGCGGCTCCGGGCTCTGGCCGAACACGCTGAAGCTGAGCGCGCCGACCGCGGCGAGCGCCACCAGCATGTAGATCAGCGTGCAGCCGACCATCGAGCCGACGATGCCGATGGACAGGTCGCGCGCCGGATTCTTCGTTTCTTCCGCCGCGGTCGAGATCGCGTCGAAGCCATAGAACGCGAAGAAGATGATCGCGGCCGCGGCCATCACGCCGTACTTCCTGCCGTCCTCGCCGATGCTTTCGGCGAAGCCGTGCGGCATGAAGGGGTGCAGGTTCGAGGCATCGAACGCCGGCAGCGCGATGGCGACGAACACACCCAGCGCGAGCAGCTTCGCGACGACGAGGAACGCGTTGATCGTGGCGCTTTCGCGGGTGCCGGCGATCAGCGCGCCGGCGACGACCCAGGTGATGAAGATCGCGGGCAGGTTGATGAGGCCGCCGGCGTGCGGACCGACCGTCAGCGCCTCCGGCAGGTCGACGCCCAGGCCCTTGAGGAAGCCGACCGCATACCCCGACCAGCCGACCGCGACCGTGCTCACCACCAGCGTGTATTCGAGGATCAGGCTCCAGCCGACCACCCACGCGATCGTCTCGCCGAGCACGGTGTAGCTGTAGGTGTAGGCGCTGCCCGCGGCGGGCATCAGCGTCGCCATTTCGGCGTAGGCCAGCGCCGCGCAGGCGCAGACGACGCCGGCGACGAGGAACGACAGCAGCACCGCGGGGCCGGCGAGGTTCGCGCCCACGCCGATCAGCGTGTAGATGCCGGTGCCGACGATCGCACCGATGCCCAGCGCCACCAGGTGCGGCCAGCTCAGCGTCGGCACGAGCCGCCGTCCCTCCTCGTGCACGGTGACGCGGTCGATGTCCTTGCGGCGGAGCCAGGTCTGCATGTCGTGCCTCGTTCGAATCGCCGGACGACGATGCGCGGCCGATGTCGGCCACGGGTGCTTCCACGCGCCGGCGTTCCCCCGGAAGCCGCGCAAGCTTAACCGCCCCGGCGCGCTCCCCGTCCCCTGCCGCTTGGGCTATGGTGGCCACCATACGCCACCGACTGGTACGCCTCGACGTCCGCCATGAGCACCTACCACGCCCCCCTGCGCGACATGCGCTTCGTCCTGTTCGACGTACTCGGCGCCAAAGCGCTGTTCCAGCGCCTGGGCTTCACCGAGGCCACGCGCGACATCGTCGACGCGGTGCTGGAGGAAGGCGCGCGCTTCACCGAAAGCGTGCTCGCGCCGATCAACGCGGTCGGCGACCAGGTCGGCTGTGCGTTCGACCAGGCGACGGGCGAGGTGCGCACGCCGCCCGGCTTCCGCCAGGCCTACGCGCAGTTCGTCGAAGGCGGCTGGAGCGGGCTGACCTCGCCGCCGGAGTTCGGCGGCCAGGGCCTGCCGCACCTCGCCGGCGTGCCGCTGAAGGAAATGATCGACGCGGCGAACCTGGCATGGGGCAACTTCCCGCTGCTCTCGCACGGCGCGACCGAAGCGTTGCTGCACCACGGCGAAGCATGGCAGCAGGAGGCCTTCCTCAAGCCGCTGGTCGAAGGCCGCTGGACCGGCACGATGTGCCTGACCGAACCGCACTGCGGCAGCGACCTCGGCCTGCTGAAGACGAAGGCGGAGCCGCAGGCCGACGGCAGCCATGCGATCACCGGCACCAAGATCTTCATCACCGCCGGCGAGCACGACTTCACCGACAACATCGTGCATCTCGTGCTTGCGCGATTGCCGGATGCGCCGCCGGGCGTGAAGGGGATCTCGCTGTTCGTCGTGCCGAAGGTGCGCGTCGGCCGCGACGGCGAGGTCGGCGAACGCAACGCGCTGCACTGCGGATCGCTCGAGCACAAGATGGGCATCCATGGTTCGGCCACCTGCGTGATGAACTTCGACGGCGCACAGGGCTGGCTGATCGGCGAGCCGAACAAGGGCCTCGCGGGGATGTTCACCATGATGAACACCGCGCGCCTCGCCGTGGGCCTGCAGGGGCTCGGCCTCGCCGACCGCGCCTGGCAGAACGCGCTGCGCTATGCGCGCGAGCGGCTGCAGATGCGCTCGCTGGCTGGCGCGAAAACGCCGGACAAGCCGGCCGACCCGATCATCGTGCACCCCGACGTGCGCCGCATGCTGCTGACGCAGAAGGCGCTCATCGAAGGCGGACGCGTGCTCGGTTACCACGCGGCGTCGCTGGTCGATGTCGCCGCGCATGGATCGTCGGAGCAGGAGCGCGCGCAGGCGGAGGCGCTGCTCGGTTTCCTCACGCCGATCGTCAAGGCCTGCCTGACCGAGTGGGGCGTCGAATGCACCTACGACGCGCTGCAGTGCTTCGGCGGCCACGGTTACATCGCCGAACACGGCATGGAGCAGCTGGCGCGCGACGCCCGCATCACCACGCTCTACGAAGGCACCACCGGAATCCAGGCGCTCGACCTCGTCGGCCGCAAGCTGATCGCGCAGAAGGGCGCGGGGCTGCAGGCGATGCTCGGGCTGATGGTCGACTTCTGCGACGGCCAGTCCGGCAACGCGGCGGTGGCCGAATTCATCGGCCCACTTCGGGAGAAGGTCGCCGAATGGCAGCAGCTGAGCCTGCGCATCGGCCAGCGCGCGATGGTCAACGCGGAGGAGATCGGCGCGTCGGCGTACGACTACCTCATGTACTCCGGCTACGTCGTGCTCGCCTACTGGTGGGCGCGCAGCGTGGCGGCGGCCGAAGCCTCGGGCGAATCCGCGGCGTTCAAGGCCGCCAAGCGGGAGACCGCGCGCTTCCATTTCGCCCGCCTGTTGCCGCGCACGCTCGCGCATCGCGCGGCGATCGAAAGCGGCGCCGACGCGCTCATGTCGCTGGAGGCGGACCGCTTCGACGCATAGGACGCTTTTCGCCTGCTTGCGGGAGGCGCGGCGCCTCAGCCGTACTGCGCCGACTTCACCAGCAGGTGCTTGGCCAGCTGCGCGTGCACGTGGCCGATGCCGCGCGCGACGTGCAGCGTGGCGAACAGCAGCAACACGCCCACCGCCATCCACAGCGGCCACGTCCATGGCGCGCCGGCGTCGACCACCACGCCGTCGACCATCATCCAGCCGGTGTCGCCGACCAGCGCCACGATGGGGGCGCCGATGCAGCCGACCGACAAGGCCAGCAACGTCACCACCAGCGTGAAGTAGGTGATGCCCAGCGGCAGCATGAGCAGGAAATACAGTTGCGTGGACCACGTGCGCGGGTCGGTGAACATCTCGCCGATGCGCTGCAGCCACGGTTTGCCACGGGCGGCGTACAGCGGGCGGCGCGGCATGCGCTCGCCGAGCATCACCTCGACGATGCGGCCTTCGACCAGCGACAGCACGCGCACCGAGCCGAAGTACAGGACCACGAAGGGCACGCCGACGATCAGCACCGCCAGGCCCGCCGACAGCGACAAGCCGGTCACGACCCAGGTGAAGTAGAAGACGCCGGTCGCCAGCGCCAGCAGCATGTAGAACAGCGCGCCATAGGTGCGGGGCTCGGCGATCACGCCGAAGAAGCGGCCCGGCGCCGACCGCCGCGGCGGCGCGGCCGGCGGGCGCAACGCGGTCTGCACGCGCACCTCGGTGTCGCGGTAGATCTCCGCGACTTCGGCCGGATTGCCGTAGCTGCCGGCGACCGATGCGATGACTTCGGCTTCCGATCGACCGGGATTTTCGGCGAGTTCGGAGCGCAGGTACTCCTCCGCGTCGTACAGCGCGTCCTGCACGAGGGCGGGATCGCTGCCGGCGAGCGCTTCGCGCAGCTGGTCGAGGTAGGCCGGGATGGTGGTCGGCATCTGGACGTCGGGGTGCGCGGCGTTCATGGGTGGAGCCCTTGCAGGACGGAGTCGAGGGAATCGCGGGTGGCGCGCCAGGCGTCGGCCCACTGCGGCAGGACGGCGCGGCCGTCGTCGGTGATGCGGTAATAGCGGCGCGGCGGGCCGACGACCGAGGGTTCGACGTGGCTCGCCAGCAAACCGGCCGCTTCGAGGTTGCGCAGCACCGGGTACAGCGCGCTCTGCTTGCCGGCGAGCACGCCGGCGCCGACGTCCGCCAGGCGCTTGGCGATCTGGTAGCCGTACATCGGCTCGGCGGCAGCGCCGACCACCGCCAGCAGCGCCAGGGACACGGTGCCCGCGCTCAGTTCCTTCTGGAATTTGCGCAGCTGCGGATCGGCGAGCCCGGCGGCTTCGTCGGCGGGAAGATCGGGGCGGTCGGACATGCGGCCTCCGGCTAGGTTGGAGGCAACACTAGTGGCAAGTTCGCTATAGCGGATGTGCCGATAGTCAGGTCCATGCACCCGCCTTGCCGACCGCTCCACACCCCACCGGCTAGCGTGGCACCGCGGCCCACCGTCCGGGCCGGGAGGCAGCCCCATGCCACGCGGCGACAAGTCCAGCTACAGCGACAAGCAGAAACGCCAGGCCAGCCACATCGAGTCCAGCGAGAAGAAGGAAGGCCGCTCGGAGAAGGACGCCGAGCGCATCGCCTGGGCGACGGTCAACAAGCAGGATCACGGCGGCAAGAAGTCCGGCTCCGGCCACCGCTCGCACGAAGGCTGACGCAGGCCGGCCGCCCCGCGCGGCTGGCGTATGCTCGGTGGCCCGCCCGCAGGGAGAGCCGCCATGGACACGCCGCGCCCCGGTCCCGCGCACGCCCGCCTTCGTCGCCTGGCCGGCGACTGGTCCGGCCCCGAGCAGCTCGCGCCCTCGCCCTGGGGCCCGGGCGGCGCCGCCACCGGCCATTTCCATTGCCGCGACGCACTCGGCGGCATGGCGCTGCTGCAGGACTATCGCGAAGAGAAGGACGGCGCGCCGGTCTTCTCCGGGCACGGCGTGTTCGTCGTCGAACCCGGTGGCGACGAAGTCCTGTGGTGGTGGTTCGACAGCCTCGGCTTCCCGCCCGACGCCGCGCGCGGCCACTGGGACGGTGACACCCTGCGGTTCGAGAAACACACGCCTCGCGGCAGCGCGCGCTACCGCTTCGAGTTCGACGGCGAGGACCGGTATCGCTTCGTGATCGAGAACCGCCTAGGCGACGCGGCGGAGTTCTCCGAGTTCATGCGGGGCGACTACGTCCGCGTGCCCGCGTTGCGCGAGTCCTGACCACCCCACCTTCTTCCCATCGACGGAGCACCCGATGCGCCCTGCCCTGCCTGCGACGCTGTCCCTGCTCGTGCTGGCCCTCGCCGCCGCTTTGCCCGCCCCGGCCGCGGACAACGCGCCGCCGAAGTCGATGCAGGAACTGCTGGATGCGTCGAAGCCCTCGGACTGGCGCCGACTCGATCCGGCCAACACGCTCTATCTCGACCTTGCCACCGGCCGCGTCGTGATCGAGCTCGCGCCGGGCTTCGCGCCGAAACACGTCGCCAACCTCCGCACGTTCGCCCACGAGGGTTACTGGAACGGCCTGAGCATCAACCGCGCGCAGGACAACTTCGTCGTGCAGTGGGGCGATCCGGCCGAGGACGACAAGGCGCGCAAGCCGCTGGGTTCGGCGCAGGCGCACCTGCCGGCCGAGTTCACCCGCGGCGCGGAGGGCCTGTCGTTCGATCGCCTGCCGGACAGCGACGGCTGGGCGCCGCAGGTCGGCTTCAGCGAGGGCTTCCCCGTCGCGCGCGACCCGAAGACCAACACCGCCTGGCTCGCGCACTGCTACGGCGTGGTCGGCGCGGGGCGCGACATGGCCGCCGACTCCAGCAACGGCAGCGAGTTGTACGTCGTGATCGGGCAGTCGCCGCGCCAGCTGGACCGCAACATCACGGTGGTCGGGCGCGTCGTGCAGGGCATCGAACTGCTGTCGACGCTGCCGCGCGGCACCGGCCCGCTCGGCTTCTACGAGAAGGCCGCGCAGCGCGTGCCGATCAAGGCGGTCGCGATCGCCAGCGACGTGCCCGAAGCGCAGCGCGTGCCGCTGGAAGTGCTGCGCACCGACACGCCGCTGTTCGCCCAGGTCGTCGAGTCCCGGCGCAACCGCCGCGACGCCTGGTACAAGGTGCCGGCCGGCCACATCGACCTGTGCAACGTGCCGCTGCCGGTGCGGACGCCGAAATAGGCCGAGCGATCGCCGGGGCAAAAGAAAACGCCCGCTTGCGCGGGCGTTTCCGTTTCCACGGTCTTTCCCGGCCTCAGAAGTCCTGCGAGAACCGCACCCCGATCGTCCGCGGCTGGGCGACGACGGTGTAGGGCTCCGCGCCGCACGTGCCGACGGCGCACTCGGTGAAGCGCGAAAGCTGCGCACGCGTGTCGAACGCGTTCTTGAGGAAGAAATCCAGCGACCAGTTGTCACGCCGGAAGCCCGCCGACAGGTCCGTCAGCGTGTAGGGCTTGAGGTCGCCGAGCACGTCGTTGTCGGCCGTGCGCAGGGCGCTGCGACGGACGCCCTGGTGCACCAGCGAGGCCTGTCCGTACGCCTCGCCGCCCCACAGGTCGAAGGTATAGCGCGCCGTGACGTTGCCCTTGAACCGCGGGGTCACCGGCAGGCGCGTGCCCTTGGCCGCCTGCGGCCCGTCGGGGAACGCGATGCCGTCGACGACGCTGCCCGCCGGGCAGTCGGTGATCGCCTGGCCGGTCACGGGCGAGAGCGCGCCGCAATAGTTCTGCGTCAGCTTGGCGTCGTAGAACGCGCCGCCGGCGGTGACCAGCAGGTTGTCGGTCGCGGCCCATCGCACTTCCGTCTCGAAGCCGCGGATGCGCGCCTGCGCCGCGTTGCGGATCTCGGTCAGGCCGTTCTGGCCGAGGTAGGAGAACTGGAAGTCGTCCCAGTTTTCCTGGAACAGCGCGCCGTTCCACACCAGCACGTTGTCGCCCCACGTGGTCTTCCAGCCGACCTCGTAGTTGGTCAGGAAGTCGGAGTGGTAGGGCGGGATGGTGCCGCGCCGGTTGATGCCACCCGGCCGGTAGCCTTCCGACCACGTCGCGTAGAGCATCTTGTCGTTGCTGATGTTCCACGTCAGGTTGGCGCGGCCGATGTGGTTGGTCTCCTTCACTTCCTTGTCGAGGTCCACGCACGGCGCGCCGTGGAACTGGTCGTTCGAGAAGCACGAGGCCACGCCCTGCGAACTCCAGCCCCAGTCGCCGAAGCCGAAGAAGCCCTTCAGGCTGTTGTCGTTCTGGAACCAGCGACTGCCGACCGTCGCCGTCAGCGACTTGGTGATGTCGAAGGACACCTCGCCGAACACCGCCCGGTCGCGGTCGGTGCGCTGCTGCGCGGTCAGCCAGACCGTATTCGGCCAGCCCGGCACCGACTGCGCGGTCGAGAGGCCGTCCATGAAGTACCGCTGGAAGATGTTGTGCCCCTGCTGCTGGAAGAACACGCCGGCGACGAAGCGCAGCCGGTCCTCCTTCGGCGAGGTGATGCGCAGCTCGTGGCTGCTCTTGGTGTAGCCGTCCTTGGCGGTGATGTGCTGCGAGATGTTGATCGGGTTGCCGGCGTTGTCGTGGAAATACTGGCTGTATCCCGACAGCGTGTCGTACCAGAAGCCGTAATCGTTGTAGTCGGCCTGCGAGTCGACGTCACGCTTGAGGTGCGCGTAGGCGTAGACGAGGTCGAAGTTGCCGATCTTGCCCTGCACGGTCAGCGCCGCCTGGGTCCACTTGTCGTCGGAGTGTTCCGGGTAGAAGTGCTTGACCTTCAGGTCGCCGACCGACGGGTCGTAGCCGGTGCTGCCGTTGGCCTGCTGGCGCTGGCCGATGAGGGTCGGCGTGATCGACCAGTTGTCGTTGAGGTCGATCTTGAGCGCCGCGCGTGCGCCGACGGTGTCGGCCCAGTTGTAGTTGTCCCGGGCATTGTGCGAGCAGTAGCGGGTCGGCGACGACACGCAGTTGTCGGTGTTGTCGAGCACGCCGCCCCACAGCGGCGCTCCGTTGAGCGGAGAAACCGCCGGGAACTGGCGCGTGCCTGGCACGTTGTCGACATACCCCGCGTCGCGCCGCTTCCAGCCGACCACGCGCAACGCCGCGCTGTCGCTCAGCGGCGCGTTGACGAAGCCCTGGGCGAGCCAGCCGGTACCACCACCGTTGACGGTATCGGCCTCGAGCTGGTACCCCGCGGCGAACCCGGTCTTGTCGGGCTTGTTGGTGATGATGCGGATCGTGCCCGCCTGCGAGCTGGCGCCGTACAGCGTGCCCTGCGGCCCGGCGAGCGCCTCGATGCGCTGCACATCGTAGACGTTGATGTCGAGCGCGCCCTGGATGGTGGTGATCGGCTCCTCGTCCAGGTACATGCCCACGCTCGGCTGCGGGCCCGAATGGTTGCCGTTGTCGCCACTGGCGACGCCGCGCATGTACACCTGCGCGAAGCCCGGGCCCGAGAACACGCCGCCGCCGGCGTTGCCGAAGGTGACGCTCGGCAGCAGCTTCACGTAATCGTCGAAGCTGTGCACGTCCTGCTGGGTCAGCTTGGTCTCGCTGATCGCCTGCATGCTGATCGGCACCTTCTGCACGTTCTCCACGCGCTTCTGCGCGGTGACCGTGACCGTTTCCAGCGTCGCCTGCTTGCGGTTGGCGGCGGGCTTGCCGGCGGCGGCGGGTTGCTGCGCGGCATCGCCGGTGGGCGGCGGTTGCTGCGGGGCGGCGTCCTGTGCCCAGGCGAGCGATCCGAAGGCGAAATAGATGGCCGCCGTCAGTGGCAGGCGGGCGGGGAGACGTCGGGGCGTCGTGCGGGCACTGCGTGGCATGGAACCATTCTCCTTCGGCGGATCAGGCGGGTGGAAAGGCGGGGGGATCGGGATAGGCGTCGAGCACCGCGCCGAGCGCGTCCTTCAGCGGCGACAGCCACGGCTCGAAGTGGCGCCAATGGTCGACGCCGTCGCGGTAGATCGGCCGGCGCACCTGTTCGGAGCTCGCGGTGCGCACGGCGCGGTCGTTCTCGTAGAAGCGCAGGCAGGCGTCCTCGAAGGGCAGCCCGCAGTAGTCGAGCAGGCGGCGCACTTCCGCCTCGGTGTCGTCGACCATGCGTTCGTAGATGACGCGGTGCACGCGCCCCGGCAGCACGTCGTCGAAATGCGCCATCAGCGCGACGTAGTCGCGGTAGTAGCGGCCGAGGTCGGCAAGGTCGAAGCTGAAGGCCTGCCCGCGTGCGAAATGCTGCTTGAACGCGGAGAAGCAGCAGGCGAGCGGATGGCGGCGCGCGTCGATGATCCTCGCGTTGGGCAGCGCGAGGTGGATCAGGCCCGCGTGCGCGAAGTTGTTCGGCATCTTGTCGATGAACAACGGCGCGCCGCCGCGGCGCTGGATGCGCGTGCGCGCGAGGTAGCGCTCGCCGAGCCCGCGCACGGCGTCCGCATCCAGCCCGGCCAGCACGTCGTGGTAGGAGGTCGTGTGGGGATTGCCGCTCGAACGTCGCAGCTCGCGCGTCAACGCGATGACCTCCGGCAGCTCCATCGTGCCTTCGACCTGCGAATGGCTGGACAGGATCTGCTCGAGCAGGGTCGAGCCGGCGCGCGGCAGGCCGACGATGAAGATCGGATCGCGCGCCTGCGCGCCCCAGCCGGCGCGCGCCGCGAAGAAGTCGCGGGTGTAGGTCCTGCGCGCGCGCGCGACGCGGCCCGCGTTGTCGTCGGCGTCGTAGGGCAGCTGCCTGCGCCGCAGCGCGTTGCCGCGCGCGTAGTGGGCGAAGGCGTCGGCATGCGCGCCGGCGTCCTCGGTGGCCTTGCCGAGCGCGAACTCGAAGTGCAGGCGCGCATCGTCGGATAGATCGTCGCGCGCGAGCTGCGACTGCATCGCGGCGACGTCGGCCGGCTCGAACCGGAAGGTCTTGAGGTTGGCCAGCGACCAGTACGCCTCGCCGCCGCCGGCATCGAGCGCGATGCTGCGCCGGTAGGCGTCGATCGCGCGCGGCGTGTCGCCGGCGGTCTTCAGCGCGTGGCCGTAGCTCATCCACAACTGGGCGTGGCGCGGATATTCGGCGAGCAGCTGGTCGTACAGCGCGATCGCCTGCGCGTAGTCGCCGATGCGGCCGAGGATCACCGCCTTGAGGTTGCGGTAGCCCGGGTTGTGCGCATCGCTGGCGAGCAGCCCCTCGACTTCCGCCAGCGCCTAGGCGTGGCGGTTGCCGCGGTTGAGCACCAGC
>JABFWF010000247.1 GCA_013362405.1 Lysobacter sp.
AGCGCAGGATGTCGCGCTCCTTCATCCGGCGGTACACTGCGCGCATGAAAATCTTCAAGGCCTTCACGCTCGAAGCCGCGCACCGGCTGCCCAACGTCCCGCCGGGGCACAAGTGCGCGCGCCTGCACGGGCACAGTTTCCGCATCGAACTCCACGTCGAGGGCGAGATCGATCCCCACTTCGGCTGGGTGATGGATTTCGCCGACCTGAAGGCGGCGTTCAAGCCGCTGTACGACTGCCTGGACCACCACTACCTCAACGACATCGAGGGTCTGGAAAACCCGACCAGCGAGCGGCTGGCGGTGTGGATCTGGGACCAGCTCAAGCCCTCGGTGCCGCTGCTTTCGGAAGTGGTGGTGCATGAGACGTGCACGTCGGGATGTCATTACAAGGGGTGAGGCAGGCCGCTGACGCGGCACTGCCGCGTGGCCTGCCGAACGCCTGGTCAGGATGACCGGGCCGGGCGATCCGAAGCCGATCGCGTGACGCCATGGATGGCAGCCGTCCCCTGCACCGAAGCGGCGCCTTTGCAGTTGCAGTTGCAGTTGCCGTTGCCCTTCCGCGCACACCTGTCATTCCCGCGAAGGCGGGAATCCAACCTTGAATGTGTCACCCGTGCCGGAGGGCGTGATGCGCCTGACGCATGGACCCCCGCCTTCGCGGGGATGACGGTGAGGTCGTTCAGCGCATTCGGCATGCCCGTGCGTTACGGGCCCGGGTCCCGGCCTGCGCCGGGATGACGGCTCCTCGGCCCGGTCACTTCACCTCAGGCCGCAACAGCGATCCGAAGGTCAGGTACCACGAGTTCTCGCCTTCATCGTTCGCGCCATAGGCCAGGAACATCGGCCCCAACGGCGTGCTGAAGCCGACGAACAGGCTGCCGGCCAGGATCAGGTCGTCGGCGTCCACGTCGTCCTTCGTTGCCCACGCGTTGCCCGTTTCCAGGCTTGCGCCCACGAACATCGGCATCGAGAACAACCGGCTCGTGTTGCCTGTGCGGCGATACATCACCGCGCGTGCCAGCGCGGTCTGCGTGCCGAACAGCGCGCGCTCGTCGAAGCCGGACAGGTTGAGGAAGCCGCCCAGGAAGCCCTGTGTCTGGAAGAAGTTGTCGTCTTCCAGCGCGCTGCTCAGGTGCGCGCCCAGCAACAGGTGGTAGCGGCCCCACGCCTGCGCCCAGTCGGCGGTGAGTCGCGCGACCTCGCCTTCGACGTTGGCGCCGGCGGCGTCGTGGTACGTCTCGAGGTCCGCGCTCACGCGGATGCCGCGCGTGGGGAAGTTGATGTTGTCCAGCGTGTCCCAGGTCGCGTTGTAGAAGATGCCTGCGTATTTCTCTTCACTGTTGGTGAAGTCGCTGGGATTGCCGATGAGCAGGTCGCCGCGATCCTTGCCGCCCACCAACTGCGCACTGATGCGCCATTCCTGCTGCGTCGACCAGCCTGCTTCCAGCGCGACCTGTCGCCGGTTGACGCGGTATTCGGCCAGCTGCGCGTCCTCCACCCACAGCGGGAAGGATTCGTTGCGCAACTCCAGCGCGGGTTTCACGTAGAACGCGCCGGTTTTGCCCAGCGGCTGGTAGAACTCCGACAGCAACCCGGTGATGCGCCCCAGTCGCATCACGTTGCGCCATTCGGCGCCGAGCGTGTTGACGTCGTTGAACGTCAACTCCGCGGAAACCATGTAGTTGTTGCGGCCGTTGAAGTTGTCGTCCAGCTGGAAGCCCAGCTTGCCGAACGCCGACCACGGCTTTTCGGCGGGAATGATCTGCAGGCCGCGCTCGCCGTTGCGTTCGACCAGGCGGTAGTCGATCTGCTGGAAGCGGCCGTCGCCGTAGGCCGTGCCGATGTTCTTCTCCAGGCGATCGGCGTCGAATGGCTGGTCGATGTTGGGCGCCACCGCGCGCTCGACTTCGCGCGTGGCCGATGGCGAGCGGCCTTCCACCACGTCGAGGAACGACACCAGCTTCGGATCGAAATCGCGTTGGCGCTGGCGCTGGCGGTAAGCGGCGTAGGTCGCCTCGTCCACCGACAGCGCGCGCAGCTGCGGCAACGCCGCTTCGGCCGCGCGTTCGCCGATGGCGATGGCTTCCTCGCCGCGGTTGAATTCCGCCGCGGTGATGTCGCCCAGCTCGGGGCGGATCAGCACGTCGTCGGGACGCAACGAGGCGAGCGTCGCTTCGGTCTTCTGTGCCATCAACGCCGAGATCATCTGGTCCATGATCACCAGCGGATTGGTCAGCGCGTCTTCCTTGTGCAAGGGCGACCCGACATCGACCACGATCAGGCGGTCGGCGCCCATCTCGCGCACGACATCCACCGGCACGTTGTCGACCATGCCGCCGTCCACCAGCAGGCGATCGCCCACGCGCACCGGCGCGAACGCGCCCGGCACCGACATGCTCGAGCGGATCGCCAGCGCGAGGTCGCCGTCGTCGAAGACCACCTTGTCGCCGGTGATGATGTCGGCGGCGACGGCGCGGAACGGAATCGGCAGCTGATCGAAGTTATGGACGTCCCAGGTCGAGATCGTCAGCCGGCGCATGAGCATCAGCAGCTTCTGCCCCTGCACGATGCCCACCGGCAGCACGACGCGGCCGTCGACGTAGCCGATCTCCAGATCGAGCAGGTAGCGGAAGTCGGCGTCCTTGCGGCGCATCGGCTGGCCCGGGCGCGGCGGGTCGTCGACGAACATGTCGGCCCAGTCGATGGTGCGGATCAGGTCCTCCATCTCCGCCGGCGTGTAGCCCGTGGCGTAAAGGCCGCCGACGATCGAACCCATGCTGGTGCCGGCGACCTTGCAGACCGGAATGCGCTCGCGCTCCAGCACTTTCAGCACGCCGACGTGGGCCGAACCGCGCGCGCCACCCCCGCCGAGGACCAGGCCGACGCAGGGCACATGGGGCTGGGGGGCGGGCGCCTGGGCCAGCGCCGGCAGGGCGGCAGGGCCTGCCAGGACGGCGGCCAGCAGTGCCAGGCAGGCCAGCAGCCTCCCCTG
>JABFWF010000284.1 GCA_013362405.1 Lysobacter sp.
GTGACGCGGGTCGCAACCAACTTTGGAAGCGCCCGGAACGTGCTATCGGCCCACACCAGGGAAACTTGAGTCAGGGAAACACGCGTCGGCGTGTAGGGAAATTCCTACCCGCCGACGGCCTCGCGCAGGCGCGGCGCGAGCTTGCGATTGAGCATGATTCCGCCCTCCGCCTCGGCGCTGTAGCGCGCCCGCTGCAACAGCGATCGGCGGATGCTCGCCGGCGTGATCGCCACCTCGGGGTTGGCCACGTTGAAGCGCGCGATCGCCTCCACGACATCGCGCTTGCCAGCGTCGTCACCGAGGCGGTTGGCCATGGCGAAGGCGCCAACCAGGTGCTGGCGTCGATCAAGGATGTGCTGTTCGTAGTTCTTGAGCGAGCGGTTGCGGTCGTAGCGTTCGGCGAGCTCGTTTGGGGTGAAGCCGTTGAGCTGCAGCAGGACCTGCAGAGGGTTGAGATCTTCGACCATCGCATCGCCGCGGAGGTTGTTGGCACCCTGCGTGGCGTATCGGCCTGCCTTCAGCACGTCTTTCAGCGACTTCGGCAACACCGTTTCGACACCGCGCATCAGGTGCCCGTCGTCGATCAGCTGCTTGCCGACCAACGCGTTCTTGAGCACGCCGCCCATCGGGCCGGCCGCCTGCTCGAGCAGGTTGTAGTACGCGCCACGCCCCTCCAGCTCGCGATCGGCATCGCGGAACCACAGCTGCGACAAGCTGACGCGGCTTCCAATGTCGGCACCGGTGACCTGGTTGACCGCGCCGCCGAGCAGGGTGTCCGCTGCCGTCTCGCCGATCATGCCGGCGAGAAACGCGCGGAATTCCGTCTCGGCGTCCCAAGGCTCGTCGTCGTCGCCGAGGCTCGACGCCACCGAGTTCAGTGCGCCCATGACCACGCCCATCAGCGGCAGGCCCAGCACGCCCGAGAACAGCGCGGACATGCCCAAGATGCCGGCGAGGTTCCGGCGAGCGACCTTCCGTACCTCCGGGGCTTCGCCCTTCGTAGCGTTCCACACCATGCGGCCGAGGTGCCACGACATGTTCAGGCTGTACTGCCGGAACATCAGCAGTACTTTCGCGGTGCCGCTCTGCATGAAGCGGGCGCGGTTCGCGTTGGTGTAGTCGCAGTGGGTGTCGTTGATCGTGTCGGCGGCGCTGCGCACCGCTTCGTCGAAGCCCGTGCCCTCAGCGCGCGCCAGTCGGTATGCCGCGAGGCCGGTGGCTTCGCGGTTGATCACCTCGGTCTTGTGGAAGCCCCAGCCGATGACCTCCATCGCACGTGCCCAGGCCGGGTTGTAACCCTGCATGCCGCCTTCGGCGATGCCGGCGAGGTTGTGCGCTTGCGTCTTGTCCAAGGCGCCCATCGCCTGCAGCACCTGATGCGCGCGGAGCTCGTCGGGGTCGGTCAGACGCTTCTGGATGTGCCCCAGCGTGGAACCGGCCTGGCGCCCGGCGGCGAGCAGCGCGTTCATGGCCTTCACCGCACCGAAGCGCGAGGCCAGATACGGGTAGCTGACCAGCGCGGTCTGGGTGAGGTTGACCAGTGCGGCCGCCGGCGTCAGGCCGAGGTAATAGACGAACCCGAACGACGAAATGAGGTTCGTCGCCGCACTGTCCTGCGGATTGGTAATCCACTGGTGGCGGCGATCGAGCTCGCTGAGCACGGCGTCGCCGGCGGCAATGCGGCGCGTGTCGGCGTCAGGTTCGCGCCGCGCGGCCTCCTGCCCCTTCTTCAGCACGTCGATGACGTCCTGCAGCTTGTGCGCGTAGCGCAGCTTGGCCAGCTGGTGAGCGCCGTGGTGCATGTTGTAGGCGAACGCCCGGACCGCATCTGGATCGAAGCCCTGCACCGACTGGCGGTGAATCGAGTGCTTGCGCATCGACAGCTCGGGCAACGCCTGCAGGTAGAGCTGGTAGATCTGGTCCTGCGTGACGTTCGAGACACCGGCCTTGTCGAGGGTCTGGATCACGTCGGCGACGAAGGTTCCGCTCGGTGCTTCCTTCGCTTTGCCGTCCGACTTGAGACCCTGCGCCTTGATGGTGAAGCCGCGCGCGCGCAGGTCCTTCACCGCGCGCTCCAGCTGGTCGAGGCGCTCGAACATGAGGAACGACGGAGTGCCGTCCCGCTCTGCGGCGACGAAGTAGCGGCCGAAGCGTTGGAGCGGGAAGTAGACGCCCTGCAGGCGTGCCGATTCGAACTGCTGCCGGATGGTCGTGATGATCTTGCGCTTGTGGCTGTCCGGCACGTCGGCGTCGTTGATGCGCGCGACGAGTGCCTCTTCGACCTGGCCGGAACGCTTCTGGTACAGGTCGCGCATTTGCCGGTAGTGCTCCTGCGCTTCCGGCGACAGCTGGTTCCAGCGCTCGACGAGGCTGGGGTACGCGCGCTTGCGCTGCTGCTCGCGCGCCGGCATGGCGCGCAGCTGCTTCGCTTCGTTGAGCAGGTCCGGCTTGTTGTCGCCGCCGCGGCCGCGCATCTGCTCGCGGATGGCGGTCAGGGCTTCCTTGACGTTCGCCTTCGTCGCATCGCGCAGCTGACCACCGTACCGGAACTGCAGCGGCTGATAGCCCTCGGCTGGGTCGAGGCCCTGAATGGTGGCGTCGTGCATCAGGCGGAACAGCTGCTGCGATTCCGCTCGGTTCTTGCCGGCCCACTTCCGCGCGGCCTCGGCGGTGCCTTCGCCTTCCGCGGCGAGCTGGTTGCGGTCTGCGCCCATCTCGGCCAGATAGTCCGAGTAGAGGCGCATGTTGGCGAAGTAGTCGGTGCCGAGTTCCGTGAGGTGCCGCGTGGTGAGCGCCCCCAGCCACGTCGGGCGGGTCGCATCCTTGACCGAACGCACGAGCTCGGCGGCCCCCTTCGGGGTCAGCTGCGTCAGGGCGCTGCGCGCGCGCTCGACCAACTTCGCGTCGGTGCGCGATGCGCCCATCACCGCCTCGATGTCTTCGACCACCGACGCAGGATCCGCCACGGCCTTGGAGACCAGCATG